>DATHNM010000250.1:0-9421 GCA_035486095.1 Bryobacteraceae bacterium | reverse complement strand
CCAACCCAGCGTCCGTTCCCACTCCCGGTTCACCAGCTTGAGCTGGTCATTGGCGTCGACGAAATTGATCATCAACGGAATGTGATCGAAGATGGTCTGCAGGATTTCCTTTTGCCGCCGCAGGTCTTCTTCCACCCGTTGGTCAAGTTGCTCGTGCTGGCTCTGCTGAGCCTGGCTTCGTTCCATGGTTCGCAGGAGTTCGCTTTGCACGCGCAGCCTCAACGCCAGCCGGATGATCACCACCCCGAGGAGCGCTATAGCACCCAGGGCAAGGGCGGTGAGGGAGCCGAGACGTAACAGCGCAATCAGCGCCAACAGAATCGCGAGTACGGTACACACCGCCGCAGTCATTCTGGCAAAAGAGAGACCGGCTAACGGCAAGCTGGGCAAGGACATAATACGAACCGCTATCTAACTATTGCTGTTCAATCGGAGGAGCGTCTGGCAGCGCACCGGACCGAATTGGACCTATGGTAAATGACTGACCACATTGAGGCAAAGCATATCACATCTGCCGGGTAACCTTGGCGGCGACACGGGCGTCTTATGGTTTCGCAAACAGGAGTGAGTACTTACTTATGGAAGCCGCCCCCACCCCCGCTATTCCCCCCAAACCCGCCGAGGTTCCTGCGCGCGGCACCCGCATGCCCGGCGAAGACCGCCGGCGCCAGCTGTTGCGGGTGGCCGTGGAAAGCTTTGCACAGAACGGCTTCAGCGGCACTAAAACAAAGGACATCGCGGCCGCGGCCGGCGTAAGCGAGGCAATTCTTTTCCGGCACTTCGCCAGCAAAGAAGATCTTTATCACGCGATTCTGGACGAAAAGGAAGCCACCATGGGGGGTGACCGCTGGTTCGTGGAAATGAACGAACTGGCCGATCGCCGGGACGACCGGGGCTTGTTCCAACTCCTGGCCCAGCAGTTGATCCGCTCCTTTCGGGAAGACGCCGCGTTTCACCGGCTTTTGCTGTATGCCTCTCTTGAAGGCCATTTGCTGGCTGATCTCTTTCATGAGCGCTTCGGATTGCCGATGGGCGATTTTCTATCCCGCTACATCGCGCTGCGCCAGAAGGAAGGCGCATTTCAGGAATGCGATCCGGGCGTGGCCGCGATGTTCGTAATTGGATCGACCATCCATTATGCGCTGGCTCGGCATGTACTGGGCGCCAAGAATTTTCCGCCCAGCGATGAATTTATTGGAGGCCAGTTTGTGGATCTGGTGCTGGGCGGCCTGGAACAGCGGTCTGCGCCGGCCCAGGGAAAGCAGAAGTAATCATGGCAAGCCGCATAACGTCGCAAACGTGGTTAGTAATTCTGGCCGGAATTGCACTGGTTTCAATCTCCGGATGCGGAAGCACGAGCAAGAATATTTCGCTTACCGAGGCGGCTACCGGGCCGGCCAAGATGCTGAAGGTGGCGACGGTGCGCGCGGTAACGCGCCAGGTTTCTTCTTCCGTGCAAGTGACCGGGAGCTTTCTGGCCGAGGAATCGTCGGACGTGGCGCCGCCGGCCGCGGGCAGAGTGATCTCCACTCCCGTGGATGCTGGTGCGTTCGTCAACGAAGGCCAGGTCCTGGCCAAGCTGGAGGATCGCGACGCGCAGCTTCGATTGCAAGCCGCGCAGGCTTCCGAGCAGCAGGCCGAGGCCAGCCTGCGGCAAGCTGAATCGCACATCGGTTTAAGCCAGGGCGGTAAGTTCGATGCGAACAACGTGCCTGAGGTGCTTTCGGCGAAAGCCTCCTACGATTCCGCGGTCGCCCAGGCCAGGATGTCGGAAGCGGACGCGCAGCGCTACGACGCCTTGATCAAAACCGGCGATGTTTCGCAAAGCGCCTACGATAAGGCGCGCACCCAGGCCGACACGGCCAAGGAACAGACCAATTCCGCGCGCCAGCTCTATGAGGCTTCGCTCAATTCGGCGCGGCAGAGTTTCCAGGGCGTCCTCAACGCCCAGGCATCGCTCGCTTACGCACAAGCGCAAACCGCCATCGCGCGCAAAGCAGTGGATGACACCATCATCAAGGCGCCTTTTGCGGGTTATATCAGCGCGCGTCCGGTGGCGGTGGGGCAATACGTGGCGCTCACGTCGAAGATCGCGACGCTGGTGCGCGTTACGCCGCTCAAGCTGGAGTTGCAGGTTCAGGAGTCCAACGCGCCGCAGCTAAAGATCGGCGCCGAAGTGGAAGCCAGCGTTCCCGGCTATCCGGGGCGCACCTTTCATGGCACCGTCACGGCAATCAATCCGACGGTGGATTCCAACTCGCGCACAGTTTCGGTGGAAGCGAAGTTCGCTAATGCGGATCTGGCGTTGAAGCCCGGCATGTTCGGCACGGCGCGCATTCTGCTCAAGGGCAGCACCATGGGAATATTTTTGCCGCGCGCTACCGTGATCACGGATCCCAGCACCAATTCGTCACAGATATTTTTTGTTCGGGACGGCAAGGCGCGGGTGGCCGTGGTGCAGTTGGGCGCGGTGGATGGCGATCTGATCCAGATCCTGTCCGGCATCACAGCGGATTTCGTGGTGGCAACCAACCATCTGCAGGATTTATTCGACGGTGAGCCGGTTGACACCGGAGGCAGCGCCCCGGCTGCCACTGGCGCGATCCCCAAGACCCGCTTGCTGACCCGTCTGCCGCACGCGATTCCAAGGGAGCCGGCCCATGCATAAACTCGCCGAACTCTGCGTAAAACGGCCGGTTTTCGCCACCATGCTGATTGTGGCGCTGATGGTGGTGGGCGGCTTCTCTTTCTTCACCCTGGGCGTGGATCTGTTTCCCAAAATCGATTTGCCCACTGTGTCGGTCTCGGTGAGCAACCCAGGCGCATCGGCCGAGGAAGTGGAGACCGACATTACCAAGCGGGTGGAAGACGCCGTCAACACCATTAGCGGCATCGACACCATTAACTCCACTTCAGTAGAAGGCGCCTCCACGGTCATCATCACCTTCGACCTGGACAAGAACGGAGACGTGGGCGCGCAAGAGATCCGCGACAAGGTGAACCTGATTGTCAACGATCTGCCGGATACGGCCAAGGCGCCGGTGGTACAGAAGTTCGATCCCGACGCCACGCCCATCATGCAGATTGCCCTGTCGTCGCCGCGTCCCCTGCGCGAGGTTACCGAAATAGCCGACAAGCAGATCAAGCCGCAGCTGGAAAACATCAACGGCATCGGGCAAATCCAATTGGTGGGCGGCCTGAAGCGCGAAATCCGTGTGTGGGTTGATCCGGATAAGATGCGCGCCTACAACCTGGCCATCTCCGACGTGGCCAATGCGCTGCGCCAGCAGAACATGGAAATGCCGGCCGGTAACGTGAACGCGGGAGCCCGCGAACTGGCGGTGCGCACGCTGGGACGGCTGGTGGACCCGGCGCAATTCAATGAAATCGCCATCGCCACGCGCGGATCTTACGTAGTCAAGCTGCGCGATATCGGCCACGCCGAGGACTCGCAGGAAGAACCCACCACCGCCGCGCGCCTCAATGGCGATCCCGCCGTAACCATGGTGGTGTCCAAACAATCCGGACAAAACACCGTGGCGGCGGCCGATGCGCTGAAGGACCGGATTAAACAGGTGGAAGCCGCGCTGCCGAAAGACATCCACATTCAGATCATCAACGATCAGTCTATTTTCATTAAGGCGACGGTGCATTCGCTGGAAGAGCATCTGATCGAAGGCAGCATCCTGGCGGCGGCCATTGTCTTTGCGTTTCTGGCCAATATCCGCACCACCTTGATCTCGGCGCTGGCCATTCCCACCTCTATCATTTCCACTTTCGCCCTGATGGCTGCCATTGGATTCGATCTGAATCAGATCACCATGCTGGCCCTGACTCTGATGGTGGGTATCGTGATCGACGACGCCATCATTGTTCTCGAAAACATCTACCGCTTCATGGAAGAAAAGGGCATGTCGCCCTACCGCGCCGCGATCGAAGGCACCAAGGACATCGGCCTGGCCGTGATGGCCACCACTCTATCGCTGCTGGCTGTGTTCCTGCCCATCGGTTTTATGGGCGGAATCGTCGGCCGTTTCATGTCGTCGTTCGGATTCACGGCTTCGTTCGCCATCGCGGTTTCACTGCTGGTGTCGTTCACCCTGACGCCCATGCTGACCTCGCGCTTCGTCAAGGTGCTTCCCAAACACAACGGCGAAAAGCAAAAAGGATCGAAAGATTCGCGCTTCTTCCGCTTCCTGGACACTTACTACACCAAGATGCTGGTGTGGTCCATGGCGCATCGCAAGGCCATGGTGGCGATTAGCGTGGCGGTGGTGTTGAGCAGCGTTCCGCTCTTCATGCTGGTGGGCAAGAATTTTATTCCCGCCGACGACCGATCCGAATTTCAAGCCAGCATTCGGGCGCCCGAGGGAACGTCCTTGGCCGCGACCGTAACCATTGCCGAGCGCATCGCGCGCGACATCCGCGCGCTGCCGGGAGTGACGGCCACCTTGACGTCGGTGGGCATTGGTTCCGCTTCATTTACCGGCTCCGCCGCCGGCGAGGCCAACAGTGCGTCCATTTTCGTGAAGCTGGTGCCGCGGGCAGATCGCAAGCAGACTCAGGATCAAATGATCGCGAAAGCGCGTGAGATTCTCGCCCGCTATCCGAAGGATCTCCGCAGCAGCGTTGGGCAGGCGGCCGATGGACCGGGTGGCGGCCAGGCCGATGTGCAGTTTACGCTTACCGGGCCGGATCTGGACAAACTCAACACCTATTCACAAACACTGCTCGCCAAGCTAAAGCAAATCCCTGACGTGGCTGACGCCGATACATCGCTGGTATATGGCAAACCCGAACTGCGGGTGGAGATCGACCGGCAGCGCGCCGCGGACCTGGGAGTGCGTGTCAGCGATATCGCGCAAGCCTTGAACACCATGGTGGCGGGGCAAGTCGTTTCGTCGTTCCCCTCCGGCGGCGAAGAATACGACGTGCGATTACGCGCCGACATGCAGTTCCGCACCAGCGCCGAAGGGCTGCGCCAGCTGACTGTTTTTTCGACCAACACGCGCGGCTGGGTGCCGCTGGATCAGGTGGTCCGCATCAAGAGCGGCGATGCCCCTTCCAGCATTGGCCGTTTAGACCGCCAGCGGCAGGTAACGCTGAGCGCCAATGTGTTGCCTGGCGGATCGCAGCAGAAAATCATTTCTTCCCTGAATCAGCTGGCGGACGATCTGCACATGGGTCCCGGCTATCGCACCGAGCTTCTGGGCACCTCCAAGGAACTCAACCGCACCGCTTACTATTTCATCGTTGCTATCGCGCTGACGTTCATCTTCATGTACATTGTGCTGGCTGCGCAGTTTGAATCTTTCCTGCACCCTTTCACTATTCTGCTTACATTGCCGATCGCAGTGCCGTTTGGGATTTTGTCGCTATTGATGTTCCATCAATCCGTGAACATCATGTCGGGGCTCGGTTTGCTGCTGCTGTTCGGCATCGTGAAAAAGAACGCCATTCTCCAGATCGATCACACCAATGGACTGCGCACCGCCGGCCTGGAGCGCTACGACGCCATCATCCAAGCCAATCGCGACCGCCTGCGTCCCATCTTGATGACCACCACCGCATTGGTGGCCGGCATGCTCCCGCTGGTGCTCTCAAACGGGGAAGGCAGCGCCAGCAACCGCTCCATTGGCGTGCTGGTGGTGGGCGGACAAACCTTGTGTCTGCTGCTCACCCTGCTGGCGGTGCCGGTATTTTACTCGCTCTTTGACGATATGAAGCAGCTGCCGATGTTCCGCAAACTCTCGCGCAAGCGCGACACAACCCGCGAAGTGGTCTCCGGTTTGGACGTGGCGCCACAACCCATGCATTTCGATGGGGGGGAGCGCGCGTGATGCGAGCCTGCCTGTTTCTTGTTTGCACCGTACCTCTGGCCATGGCACAGCAAACCCCGCCCCCCGCGGCCGCGCGGTCGCAGGAAACCATGTCGTCGCGGCCCACTAGTACGCTGGTGCCTCCCGTGCGGCCGTTCCACTTGCCGCCGCGCACCGGCATTGAAACGCAGATGGAAGTTTCCCTCGATCAAACGCTGGCTCTGGCGCTGGCGAATAACAAGGACATCGAAGCCTCGCGTATCGATCGTCTGGAATCGGACTACACGCTCAGCGCGGCGCAGGGCGCATTCGATCCACAGCTCAATGTCACCAGTTATTGGGAGCAGCAAGTCACGCCCATCGCTTCTTCTCTGGGCGGATCGGCCACTGGAAGTTTGTTGAACAAAACCTGGCTGGCCGACCCGGGAATCACGCAGACTCTGCCTTGGTACGGAGGAACATTCAAAACGGATCTATCGTCCGCCGACGTGTCTTCCAACAACACCTTCCTTTCGCTGAACCCGCAGTATGAGACGTCGCTCAATTTTTCCTACACCCAGCCTCTTTGGCGCAATCTGCTTTACGACAGCAACCGCCATCAGATCGACGTCGCGAAAAAGAACCGTTCCTTGACGGACGCGCAGTTCCGGCAACGCGTGATGGCCGTGGTGCTGCAAGCCGAGCAGGCATATTGGGAGCTTTCCTATGCGTACAACAATCTGCAGGTGCAAATGGACGCGGTGCGCATCGGCATCCAACAGGATGAGAGCAACCGCCGGCAGCAGGAACAAGGGCTGCTGGCGCCCATCGACGTGGTGGCGGCGCAGACGCAACTGGCGAATTTCGAAGTGGGCGTGTATGCGGCGCAATCGGCACTCACCGGCGCCGAGAATGCATTGAAGGAACTGGTGCTGCCGGATCGCAGCGATGCAACCTGGTCCAGTGCCATGATTCCGGTTACTCCCGCCGACGTAAAGGCGCCCATCACTCCCTTGTCCGATGCCATTGCGGAGGCCATGGCCAACCGTCCCGAGATTGCCGAAGTGAAGATCACCGGCGAAATCAATCAGAAGGACATTCGCTATTATCGCGATCAGACCAAGCCGCAGGTGAACTTAACCGCGCTCTATACGCGAGCTGGTTTGGCGGGCGCGGTGCTGCCGCCGGGACCCAATCCGTTTACCGCCGGCTTCGGTCCGCTGACCAACCAGTTGAATGAGCTTTCGGCGCTGGCCGGGCTGCCGCAGCTTCCGGTGATTTCGTTTGGAAGCTCCGTGATCCCTCCGGTGTTGGTGGGGAACTACGGGCATTCGCTGGCGGGAGTCTGGAACGGAGATTTTCCCACCACGGAAGTGCAGCTGAATATCTCTTTGCCCATCCGGAATCGCACCGCCGACGCGAACCTCGGCAAGTCTCTGGCAGAGACGCGCCGCATCAAGAATCAAATGCAGCAGACCGAGCAGAATGTTCAATCTGACGTGCGCACCGCGATGGAAAATGTCCAAATGGCGCAGCTTCGGCTGCAATCGGCGCAAGTGGCGCGCGAATCGGCGGAAGAGCAGTATCAGAGCGAACAGCGCCAGTTTCGCGCGGGCACATCGACATTGTTTCTGGTGCAGCAGCGGCAGGCCACCATGATCACCGCGCGCAGCCAGGAGCGGCGGTCGCAGGCGGATTTAAGCGAGGCCATCGCTCAATTTCAATTGGCTACGGGAACCATATTGGCCGAGCGAAATATAAAGCTGCAATAATGCCGCGCGTGCTGACGCCCGACGGACCGCGGTCCACTGGCTACTGCCGCAATCCAAATACGAATAACGAATTTCCCGCCGAAATGGCGACATACTGCTTGCCGCTTACCGAGTAAGTCATCGGACCGGAAGCTACCTGGCCGCCCACTACGGATTTCCACAGTAACTCGCCATTGCGGGCATCCATGGCCATGAAGTAGCCTTCTCGTCCACCAACAAATAACAGATCTGTGGCTGTAGTCAGGATGCCGCTGTCGGTAACGTCATTTAGCTTGTACTCCCACTTACGGTCGCCCGTTTGGGGATCGAAAGCGCGAATAGCCCCGTATCCGTCTTCTTCCCTGCGGCTGGCAACCTGCGGCGGACGTATCAACGGCACCGGCGACTGCGGCAGCGGCCCGGCGAACAGTCGCCCTTCGCTGTACTCGATCTTTTCCTTCACATACAGCGCGTAGTAGTTGTCCCAGGTGGGAATCTAAAACAGGCCGGTGTGCGGGCTGTAAGAAGGCGAGTACCAATTCGTGGCGCCTTGCGTTCCGGGATAGATGCGCTGGCCGGCCGCTGTCGGCACCATGTTGGTAGCGCGCATGGGGCGGCCCTTTTCGTCCAGCCCCTTGGCCCACGTTACTTTCGAGAAGGGCGCTCCCCGCAGAAACTCGCCCGTGGTGCGGTCCAGCACATAAAAGAACCCGTTGCGATTGGCCCACAACAGCACCCGGCGCCGCGCGCCTTTCCAATCCAGATCCGCCAGCACGGGAACCTGCACGGCATCGAAATCGAAATCGTCATGGGGCGTGAACTGGAAATACCATTTCAGCTTGCCGGTATCGGCATCCAGCGCGACCACGCAATCGCTGTACAGGTTGTCGCCCAGCCGCATGTCGGCGTTCCAGTCGGGGCCTGGATTCCCAATGCCCCAGTAAGTGAGATTCGAATCCGGATCGTAGGAACCGGTCATCCACACCGAACCACCGCCATGTTTCCAGGAATCGCCCGCCCAGGTTTCATGCCCCTTCTCGCCGGGCCCAGGAATATTGTTGAAGCGCCACGCTTCCCTGCCGGTGTGCACGTCATAAGCCGCCAGAAAGCCGCGGATGCCGTATTCGCCGCCCGCCGTACCGACGATCACTTTGTCTTTTACCACCAGCGGCGCGTGTGTGATCGCGTAACCGGCGTCGGGGCTGGCCACCTTGCTATTCCAGAGCAAATGCCCGCTCTTGGCGTCCACCGCTACCAGATGCGCGTCGATAGTGCCCATGAACAACGTGTCGCCCTCAATGGCGAGGCCTCTGTTCACGCGGCCACAGCACAGGCGCGCCTGAGGCGCCGGACTGTAGGAATAGATCCAGAAAATGCGGCCCGTGACGGCATCCAGCGCCACAATGTCGTTGGGCGCCTGGACCGTGTACATCACGCCTTCCACCACCAGCGGCGTCGCTTCAAATTTTTCCAGCGAGCGCGCCTGAAAAATCCACTTCTGCTCGAGATTCCCGACGTTGCCCGGCGTGATCTGGTCCAGCGCACTATAGCGTTGGCTGAGATAGCTGCCGGAATAGTTGAGCCAGTCCTGCGGGGTGTCGCCGGCGCGCAGCAGGCGATCGAAGGAGACTTGTGCCGGTAACGACGCCGCAGCCAGCGACACCATCAGGAGCACCGGGACAAACGAGGGGCGAATCATGAATGGTTCACAGTCCTTTCAGGGAAACCAGATAACCCACCAGGTCCGACAAATCGTTGCCGCTCAGTTTGTCGCGATAAGAAGGCATAGCGGAATTCTTCAGGATTTCAAACTTGGTAAGATCCGGCTTCTGGAATGAGAGGAGTTTTTCCTTGGCGTCGATGAGTTGCACC
>DATHNM010000249.1:0-5270 GCA_035486095.1 Bryobacteraceae bacterium | reverse complement strand
CGAGGCTTCAGCATAATATGAAGCTGCCCCTGATTGCCGCGGCTGACATTGGCAAAAGCGCCGCGCACGTTCGGATCGTGCTCCAGAATGTCTTTTACAGACCAGACGTGATTCACCATCGAGTCAAACGAAATATCCTGTCCGGCCACCGCGATCCCGTTCAGCACCCCGCTATCGGTGCTGGGGAGAAAGCCCTTGGGCATGTCGAAGAACAACCATACGGTGCCACCCAGCAGACCGAACAAAACCACCAGCGTGGCGAAGCGATGCCGCAGCACCACCAGCAGCGACCGTTCGTAGGCGTGCGTTAGTCCCTGGAAAAAACGCTCCAGCCCGTTGTAAACGAAATTGTGACGGGCATTGTGGTTGATCTTCAGGAACCGGCTGGCCAGCATGGGCGTGAGCGTCAGCGACACAAACCCCGACACCAGAATGGCCACCGCGATGGTGACCGAAAATTCGTGCAGCAGCCGACCCACGATGCCGCCCATGAACAACACCGGAATGAAGACGCTGACCAGCGAAATGGTCATGGAAAGAATGGTGAATCCAATCTCGCGCGAACCGCGGAAAGCAGCTTCCATGCGGCCTTCGCCCAGCTCCATATGGCGCACGATATTTTCCAGCATCACAATCGCGTCGTCCACCACAAATCCCACCGAAAGCGTCAGTGCCATCAGGGACAGATTGTTGAGGCTGTAGCCCAGCAGGTACATGATGGCGAAAGTGCCGACGATCGAAAGCGGCACCGCCACGCCGGGAATCAAGGTGGCCGAGATGTTCCGCAGGAAAATGAAGATCACCATCACCACCAGGCAGATGGTGAGTACCAGGGTAAAACGGACGTCGTGGATGGAATCGCGTATGGAAGCGGAATTGTCGTGAACCACTTCCAGATCCACCGAAGGAGGAATTTCCGAGCGGAAGATGGGCAACAGCCGCCGGATGCTATCCACCACCTCCACGGTGTTCGTACCGGGCTGGCGCTGCACCGCCAGCAGCACCGTGCGATCGTCATTCACCCAGGCGCGAATCTTGTCGTTTTCCACATCGTCGAGAACCTTGCCCAGCTCTTCCAACCGCACCGGATTACCGTTTCGGTAAGTGACAATCATGCGCCGGTATTCGGCCGCGTTCGTCAATTGCCCGGACGATTGAATAGTGAAGGCCTGCTTGGAACCGTATAGTTTTCCCGTTGGCAGATTGCTGTTGTTGGCCTGGATGGCAGCTTGCACTTCATCGATTCCGATGCCGCGGGTGGCCAGACTGTCAGGGTCAAGTTGGATGCGCACCGCGTATTTCTGGCCGCCGAACACCTGCACCTGCGACACGCCGCTGATGGTTGAGATACGCTGAGCCATCACGGTTTCGGCATATTCATCCACCGTGTAAATCGGCAGCGTGGACGAACTGAGTCCCAGGAAAATGATGGGCTGGTCGGACGGATTCACTTTGTTAAACGTCGGCGGCCGCGGCATGGTGGGCGGGAGCAGACCACCGGCCTTGGCTATGGCGGACTGCACATCCTGCGCGGCGGCGTCGATGTCGCGATCCAGACTGAACTGAATGGTGATGTTGGTGCTGCCAAGCGAGCTCGACGAGTTCATCGAATCGATTCCCGCGATGGTTGAAAACTGGCGCTCCAAGGGCGTTGCCACCGAAGACGCCATGGTGTCGGGGCTCGCGCCCGGCAGCGCCGCTTGCACCTGAATGGTCGGATAATCCACGCTGGGCAGGGCCGCCACGGGAAGCGCGCGGTAGCCGACGATGCCAAACAGCAAAATGCCGAAGGCTGTCAGCGTAGTGAAAATCGGCCGTTTAATGAAGAAATCCGAGAGATTCATCAGGCCCCCGCGTCCGCTTTCGCCGCCGCAACCACGCGGATGTGCGCGCCCGGAAACAGGCGAAGCTGCCCGTCCGTCACCACAGTTTCGCCAGGCGAAATACCGGTTTGCACCACGATCTGATTGTCCACCGTCTGGCCCACCGTGACCAGCCGCGATTCCACAGTTTGATCCGATTTCACAACAAAAGCGAATTGTCCTTTTTGCCCCGATTGAATGGCTTCGGAAGGCACCACGGTGGCGTGATCCAGCGTGCGCAAAGTCATCACCACGGTAATGAACTGGCCCGGCCAAAGGGCATGGTCTGCGTTGGGAAAAGTCGCCTTCAATTTGATGGTGCCGGTGGTGCTGTCCACCGTGTTATCGATAAAGCTGAGCTGGCCCGTGGCGGTGACCGCGCCGTTCGCCACGCCCGTGCCGCGCACCACCAGCGTGTGTTCCGCATTATAGCGGCGGATTTCCGGCAGCAGCTGCTCCGGTGCGCTGAACGTCACATACACAGGTTGCAATTGATTGATATTCACCAGGGCGGTGGTGTCGTTGGCTTTCACCAGATTGCCGGCCTGCAGCAGAAGGCTGCCCGCGCGGCCGTCGATGGGCGACCGGATATAGCAATACGAAAGATTCAGCTTCGCGGTTTCAATGGCGCTGCGGTCGGCGACCACGGATGCCTGGGCGCTGTTGATGGCGGCCTGATCGGCGCGAACGGATTCGTCAGACACCTGCGACGTGGTCTGGTAGGAATCGTTCTGATCCTTCGAAATCACGCCCTCTGCTTCCAATCCCGCGTAGCGCTTGGCCTGCTGCTTGGCGTTGGCGGCCTGCGCCCGGTCGCGCGCCAGGTTCGCTTCCGCCTGCGCGACTAACGCAAGGTCTTTTTGCAGGGCAGCCTGAGCTTGATCCACGGCTTGCTGGTAAGGCCGCGGATCGATTTCGAACAGCTGGTCGCCCTTCTTGATTTCCTGGCCTTCCTTGAAAAATACCTGCGTCAGTTCGCCGCTGATCTGCGCCTTCACCGCAATTACAGCCACCGGTTCAACGGAGCCGATCTGCCGGATCTGAATCGGAATGTCGCGGGCCTGGGCCTGCGCCACGGTGACCGGCGTAGGCGGTAAAACGCCCTTTGTTCTGTTAGCCTTGCCGCCTTGTTGCGAGCAGCCGATCAGACAAAACAGCAGGCACACCGGCAGCAGGGTCGCAACAGGGGCCCTTGTGAAAAACAACACTAGAGAGAATTGCTCCTATTGCTAGAGTAGCGAAAAACGGCATGCAGGTTACCCGGTATCTTCCGGACTGGTTACACGCGCCGTCGGACTGGGTGCGACGCAGGGTCCCTCCCGACCCCGCCGCACTTCCCGTCCCCGCGCCGTTCAGCTGGGCGCACCCTCGCAATTGATCTCCCAGGATATGCCGAATTGATCAACCACTATGCCTGAAGCGGCATCTGCACGGTTCCGTTTTCGGCCAGCGCCTGATAAATGCGCTCTGCTTCCCCCGGGTCCTCCGTGCCAAGCAAGACATGGAAGCCTTTGGGCCGTTCGTACTTCTCCGGAAGCGCGTCGACGCCCATCAAAGTGTTGTTGCCGATGATGAGCGTCGCGTGAAGGGCCTTGCCGCCGAGGCATCGCTCATAAAGTTTGAATGCGGCTTCGCAGCGACCGTCGAAAACCAGATGTGTGCTCAATTTCATCGTGCGCTCCTGGAATGCTGATCTGGCCAGTGTGGCGCAATTTGTCGAGGGACGCCAGGTGCAGTAAAACCGAAAGCGGCACCAGGAAAACCGGAATCATCGCCAGCGGAAACGCGCCGATGAGTTGATTCGGATTATCGGGCGCCAGCAATTGCAGGGGCGAAGGTGAAGTAAGAAATCCGGTGGTTACGGCTACCACCAGGTCGGCAATGCCCAGCAGATTCCAGGCCACCAGAAGGCCTCTTGATCGACGCCACTGGCGCGCGTAGGCCACAGCCACAAGGGGAGCGGACAGCCCGACGAAAACGTCGCCAATGCCGGCCGGCCATGCGAACTCGCGCGGCATTCTTCCGGCCGCATAGAGCACCAGAAATATCGCACCCAGCACGCGATAGACCTGAATGCCCACCATCCAACTCTGGGGCGTGCTCTCGACGATGTGTTTCAGCGCCGGCCAGCGCCAAAACAGCAGGATGCCGAGGGCAATCGGAATGAGCAGGCCATATTGTATGGTCGGAACGCGGGATGACAAGCCCTGATAGAACCCCAACCAGGTGGGGACCAGCGCGGCGAAGAACCACGCGACCAGGAGCGTGGAAACCATCCGGAAGCCTGGGACGCGCGGCCCCGGGGCCCGACGCAGACCGATAATCAGAGCGGCAACGACAGCCACGGAGCTGCCGAGCACATAGGGAAGCAAGTAAGCTGGCACAAGATTGTTCATGCCAGATAGATGTATATACATCCACCTGAGTCGCAGGAAACTTGCGGCGGCCCGCCGGGTAGTGGTGAGATAGATGTAACTACATGTATACACTTCCATGCGCCTGTGCCAATCTCCGGCGAGCCGATCGGGCGGTGTCGCAGTTTTATGACGCCGCGCTGCGCCCCAGCGGCCTGCGTATCACCCAGTTCACACTCCTGCAGGCCTTAACCCTGGCGCCCAAGATCTCGCAAAGGCAATTGTCCGAACTGTTGGAGATCGACAGCACCACGCTTACCCGAACCCTGGCCCCGTTGCGCCGCAAGGGCTGGCTGCGGTCCGTGGCCGGAACCGATCGCCGTGAAGTGCGCCTATCGCTGACTGCGGCGGGAAGGCGGCAATACCTGCACGCGCTTCCCTATTGGCGGACGGCTCAGAAAAACCTGCAGCGCGCATTGGGCAGCGACGACTGGAATCATTTGATAGAGACCGCGGTGCGAACCGCGGAAGCCATGACCACTTACCGTAATAACTCTTGACAGGCCCTGGGACCTGTCTTATATTTAACTCGACGGTTAATTAACCGATGAGTTTACAAGCAGCGCTCCCCGATCCACTCAGCTCCACCTTCTCGGCCCTGGCCGACCCCACGCGCCGCGCCATCCTGGCACGCCTGTCTTCCGGCGAGATCTCGGTCACCAAGCTGGCCGAACCCTTTGACATGAGCATGCCCGCAATTTCCAAACACCTCAAGGTTTTGGAACGCGCCGGATTGATCGCACGGGGCCGCGAGGCTCAATGGAGGCCCTGCCGCCTGGAAGCTGGTCCGCTCAAGGATGTTTCCGATTGGCTGGAGCACTACCGGCGCTTCTGGGAAGAGAGCTTCGATCGTTTGGATGCCTATCTCATCGAACTAAAAAGCCAAGCCGCCAAGGAGAAAAAGAAACATGCCCGCAAGTCCCGCAAAAGCTAGTTCGGCGCTGATTGTGACCATGCCGTCGGATCGGGAGATTGTGCTCACGCGCGTCTTCCA
>DATHNM010000248.1:0-7525 GCA_035486095.1 Bryobacteraceae bacterium | reverse complement strand
TGGTCCTTATCGCCGGAGAAGCTGCGTGCGATGAAGGTGGCGCCGATGCTCAGGCCCAGCATCACCGAATCGATGGGCGCCATCCGATTGGGATCGCCGCGCTTGCTCTTGGAGCCCACGTCGGCCGACGCGGAGAACTGCCCCTTGGTGAGCCCGTAGACGCCGTTGTTCTCGATCACGTAAACCATCCGGACGTTGCGGCGAATGGCGTGGCACATGTGGCCCAGGCCGATGGAAAGCGAATCGCCGTCGCCCGAGATTCCGATGTAAGTGAGTTCCCGATTAGCGGCGTTGGCCCCGGTGGCGATGGGAGGCATGCGGCCGTGCGCCGAATTCAGCCCGTGCGCGCCATTTACGAAATAGGCGGGCGTCTTGGAGGAGCAGCCAATGCCGCTGAGTTTGGCGATCATGTGCGGCTGCGCGGCCACTTCCCACAGGGCGCGGGTCAGAGCGGCGGTGATGGAATCATGCCCGCATCCGGCGCACAGCGTGGACATGGTTCCTTCGTAGTCGCGAATGGTGAGGCCCAGTTCGTTGCGCTGGAAACTGGGGTGCGTGGCGACGGGCTTGACGATGGACGGCATGTTATTTGGTCACCTGTTTCCGTGCGCTGGCGAGTTCGGCTTCCGGGCTCAGCACTTTCAGAACGCCATCGATGACGTGGCGCGCGCTGAGCGGGAATCCGCCATAGATCAGGACGGAGCGCAGCTGGTCTTTTGCCACGCCGGTCTCCAGCAACAACAGAGACCTGAGCTGGGCGTCGCGATTTTGTTCGATCACGAAACAAATCTCGTGTTCGGAGAGGAACTCTTCCACCGCGGCATCGAAGGGAAAACCGCGGACGCGCATGAAATCGCCAATCACACCCTGCTCGGCAAGCAGTTCCAGCGCTTCTCGAACCGCCGGATCGCAGCCGCCCAGAGTCAAGATTCCGAAGGTGGCGCCAGAGCGGCGCTGGATAACCGGAGCCGGCACGAACTTCGCGGCCGCTTTGTGCTTTTTCAACAGACGATCCATCACTTCCTGGTATTCGTCCGGAACTTCGGTGTAGCCGCCGAATTTGTTGTGGCCAGAGCCGCGTGTAAAGTAGGAACCCTTGGGATGCACGCCCGGCAAGGTGCGCGGCGCAACCTGATTTTCATCTTCGCCGGTGTAGCGCTGGAACTTGGGAAGAGCTTCGATTTCTTCCAGGCTGAGAACACGGCCGCGATCGGGCTGGTGGGCGTCGTCCCACTGCAGGCGCGGGACCACCCAATCGTTCATGCCTATATCCAGATCGGACATCAGGAACACCGGCGTCTGGAAGCGTTCGGCCAGGTCGAAGGCCACCGGCGCGAATTCAAAGCACTCAGCCGGGTTCGAGGGGAAAAGCAGAATATGCTTCGTGTCGCCGTGCGACGCATAGGCGCACTCCAGCAGATCGCCCTGTTGGGTGCGAGTGGGCATGCCGGTGGACGGGCCCACGCGTTCCACATCAATGATGACGGCGGGGACTTCGGCATAGTAAGCCAGTCCCAGTAATTCGTTCATCAGGGAAATGCCCGGTCCAGCGGTGGAAGTGAACGCGCGCGCGCCGCTCCAAGCCGCGCCGATCACCATGCCGATGGCGGCCAATTCGTCCTCGGCTTGGATGATGATGTAGTTGTTCTTGCCGGTTTCGGGATCTTTGCGGTACCTTTCGCAAAAGACCTTGAAAGCATCCATGGCGGAAGTGGACGGCGTGATGGGGTACCAGGCCGCCACCGTCGCGCCCGCATACACGCAGCCCAGCGCTATGGCGGTATTTCCGTCGATCAGAATTTTGTCGCCGTTGGCGTCCATCTTTTCCAGATGGAACGGCAGCGGGCAATCGAAATGGTCGCGCGCGTAATCATAGCCCAGGCGCAGAGCCCGCGTGTTCGATTCGCTCAGCTTCTTCTTGCCCGCGTATTTTTCTTCCAGCAGAGCAGCCACGATCTCCATGTCCACCTGGAGCGCGGCCACCAGCGTTCCCGCGTATGCGATGTTCTTCATCAGAATGCGCTCGCGCGGATCGCGGAAATTGTCATTGCACAATTGCGCGAAGGGCACGCCCAGGAAATGCACGTCGTCCCGCAGCAGAGCCGGATCCAGAGGCCAACTGGAATCGTAAAGCAGATAGCCGCCTTCGCGGACCTCTTGGATGTCGCGCGCGTAGGTTTGCGAGTTCATCGCCACCATCAGATCGTAATCCAGCGAGCGGGCAGTGTAGCCGTTTTTGTTGACGCGAATCTCATACCAGGTGGGCAGCCCTTGGATGTTGGAGGGGAACAGGTTCTTGCCGGACACCGGAATGCCCATCCGAAAGATGGCCTGCATGAGCAAGCCGTTGGCGCTGGCCGATCCGGTTCCATTCACATTTGCCAGCTTCAGAGCGAAATCGTTTATGCGGTGACGCATGACTCGGTGTTCACCGGCCTCCCGGCATAAGGAATGAGCAGCTCAAACTTCTGCATGTCCCAAGCTGCCGTGGGACAACGCTCGGCGCAGAGGCCGCAATGCACGCACAGGTCTTCGTCCTTGGCCATGATGCGCGCGGTCTGCGGCAGCGGCGCCGAGACGTACAGATCCTGGGTCAGATTGATGGCGGGGGCCGAGAGCCGCCCGCGCAGGTCGGCTTCTTCGCCATTGCGCGTTATGGTGAGACACTGCACCGGACAGATGTCGATGCACGCGTCACACTCGATGCAGCGCGGGGCGACGAAGGCAGTTTCCACATCACAGTTCATGCAGCGCAGCACTTCACGCGCGGTCTGTTCGGCGGAGAAACCGAGTTCCACCTCAATGTTCATCTGCTGGAAGCGGCGCGTGAGATCCACGTGCTGCATCTTCTGGCGCTTGGACGGGTTGTAATCGTTGTGATAGCTCCATTCGCTGATTCCCATCTTCTGGCTGATGAGATTCATGCCTTGCGGTAGCCGCTCTGTTATGGGAACGCTTTGGCAGTAATTATGGATGGAGATGGCGGCCTGATGGCCATGCTCGGCGGCCCAGATGATGTTCTTGGGGCCCCAGGCCGCGTCGCCGCCGAAGAAGATGCCGTCGCGCGAGCATTGCATGGTCTTCTCATCGACAACCGGCATGTTCCATTTGTCGAACTCAATTCCGATGTCGCGCTCAATCCAGGGGAAGGAGTTTTCCTGGCCGATGGCGAGGATAACGTCGTCGGCGGGAAGAAAAACATTGCCGATGGTCTTTGATTTCTTGGCCTCGGCATCCCATTCCAGATGCTCGAACTCCATGCCGGTTAGCTTTCCGTTTTCAATGACGAAGCGCGTGGGAGCGTAATTGATAAGGATCTCCACGCCTTCCTCTTCGGCGTCTTCCAGTTCCCAGGGCGATGCCTTGAAAAATCCGCGCGGGCGGCGCGCCATCACCTTAATGTCTTTTCCACCCAGCCTGCAGCTAGACCGGCAGCAATCCATGGCCGTGTTGCCCACGCCGATGATGAGCACTTTTTCGCCCACCGAATCGGTGTGGCCGAAGGCGATGGATTCCAGCCAGTCGATCCCGATATGAATGCGATCGGTGTCGTGGCGCCCGGGAATGTCGAGTTCCTTGCCGCGCGGCGCTCCGGTTCCCACGAAGATCGCGTCAAAACCTTCGGCCAGCAGCGCCCGCATGCTGGTGATGTCCGAGTTGTAGCGAATTTCGACGCCCATGTTGAGAATCTGGTTGATCTCGTCCATGAGAACGCTTTCGGGCAAACGAAACGCCGGGATGTTGGTGCGCATCAGGCCGCCCGGCCGGTCGTACTTTTCGAACATCACCACTTCGTAGCCAAGCGGCAGCAGGTCGTTCGCCACCGTGAGCGAAGCCGGCCCCGCGCCGACACACGCGATGCGCTTTCCGTTTTTCCGGCTGGGGATCTGGGGAAGGCGATCGGTGATGTCGTCGCGCAGATCGGCTGCGACGCGCTTGAGGCGGCAAATCGCCACCGGTTTGCCATCCACGCGGCCGCGCCGGCAGGCCGGTTCACAAGGCCGGTCGCAAGTGCGCCCGAGAATCGCGGGGAACACATTCGACTCCCGGTTGAGCATGTAGGCGTCGGTGTAGCGGCCCTGGGCAATCAGGCGGATGTACTCGGGAACATTGGTGTGGGCCGGACAGGCCCACTGGCAGTCCACAACTTTGTGGAAGTAGTTCGGGTTGTCAACGTCCGTGGCTTTCAAAACGTGGATCCTTTCGATCGACCACAGTCAATTTACGAGTTTGTTGGAAATGTCTAAATCAGTAACGTTTATTGTACATCCGGCGGAGTGAGGGGAAAGGAGCCAGCGGGAGGCTACCAGATCAGCACGTGCAGGCCCTGAATGGCGCGGAAATGAGCATTCCGCGTGACGAGTCGCATCCGATGATGCCGCGCTAAGGCAGCGACCCACAGGTCGTTGCCGGGAATCGGCGTACCCGGGGTCTTTAGTTCGTGCCGGATCTGGGAATAGCACTCGGCGGTTTCGCGAATGATGGGAAGAATATCGAAGAGTGGAAAAGGACAATGGTGGGAATCGCCAACTCCGATTCCGTCGCAATCGCTCGCAACAGTTTTTCGTCGCCGTCGGCGAAGGCCAAGAGAGCATTCGTGTCCAGGATCAGCGCCACTCGTCCTCTTCGATTTGACCGAACTCTTGTTCCAAGCCGGTGCGGAGGCTACGTCCTTCGAGGCATCACTGGAGCCTCGCTGGAGGTGTTCCCGCACGGCGTCTGTGAATAGATCCTTCAGCGCCACGCCTCTTTCGGCGGCCGTGGCCTTGGCGTCCACGAGCCGTCGCTTACAATAGTCTGGTGCAGCAAAGCTTCCTGCAAAAGTATCTCGAAGCGTTCCAGCGGATTGAGGGTTGGTTTTCTTACGACGCGGCTCTCATGTTCATGGCCTACAATCAGCTGCTGGCCTCCCGCGGCATCGCCGCCAACGTTCTCGAGATCGGCGTGCATCACGGGCTCTCTACCATTGCCATCGCCACGCTCAGACCGCCGGGCGCCAAGCTTTATGCGGTGGATCTATTCGAAGAGCTGCAATCGGAAAATATCTCACAGTCCGGCGCCGGCAACCGCGCCATCTTCGACCGGAATATTCGGGATTTTTTCGGAAATACGAATTTCATTGTTCCGGTAGTAAGCCAGTCCGGATCGCTGGCTCGCGCTTCCTTCCCGGGCGATTTCTCGTTCTGCCACGTGGATGGCGGCCACTCGCGGGCCGAAACTCTGCACGATCTGGAGCTTTCAGTCTCGCTTCTGGTCCCCGGCGGCCTGGTGGCGCTGGATGACTACTTCAATCCGGAATTTCCAGGGGTTTGCGAAGGCGCGGTTGAGTTTCTGGTGCGGCATCCCGGCGCGTTAACGCCGGTAGCTTGCGCCTTTAACAAGGTTCTTTTTCAAAAAACCCCCGCGCCATTTGATTTGAATGCCGCCTTTTGGGCCACATTCCCTGAGGTGCCCCACAAAATAGTTGAGATGTGGTCGTCTCCCACCGTGCTCTTCACGGCTGTGCTCCGCTCCTATTTTGACTTGTACGCCTCAACCCCAGATTCGCTCAAAGCCATGGGAGCCGCCGGCCCTCGCGCGCTGCTCTCACCCTTGCAGCGGCACGTGCGGGCGCGCCGCCGCGAATCCATCACCGTGCCGGTGGAAGTGACCAACGTTTCCACGGAGGTTTTTCCAGCGGGAGATCGGTTATTCGGCCTGTCTTATCATTTGCTGCGCGCGGACGGGGCGCTCCTGCAGCACGACAATGAGCGATCTTATCTGGGTAAACCGCTGGATCCCGGCGCGAAAGCCACGGTCCCTTTAACAGTAGAGGCGCCTTCCGATCCGGGCGCCTACAAAGTGGAAATTGATCTCGTTCTGGAGCGGGTAATGTGGCTGAAGGAAATTGGTAACCCGACCTCGATTCTGGAGTTGGAAGTATCGTAGCCGCCTCCGAGTCTCGCGAGAAACCGTTCATCGCCGCTGGCTTTTATCCCACCGTCCTTTTAGTCATCAACATCCTGCTGATCGCCAGAATGTTCCGCGTGGAGTACTCGGCCTACCTTGGATCGAACGAGGGCTCGTTCATCGCGATCGCGCGTCAAGTGGCAACCCATTTCGGCGATCTGCGCTGGTGGCCGCTCTGGGATTGCGGCATGCCGTTCCAGAACACCTACCTGCCCCTGCTGCATCTGTTCACGGGAGCTTTCGCCAGGCTGAGCGGACACTCCGCCGCGCTCGCCTTCCACCAGGTCTCCGCTGCCTTCTTTGCTATTGGACCGGTCTGCCTCTACCTCATGGCTTGGCACTTGACACAGCAGCCCGGCACCAGCTTTCTAGCTGCGCTGGCTTATTCGTTGGTCTCGCCATGCGCATGGCTGTTTCCGTTGATTCGCCTCGACATGGGCAGCGCGTGGAACCTGCGCCGGCTGAACATCCTCGCCTTTTATGGGGAGGGCCCTTATACCGCGGCCGTCGCCTTCCTCCCTCTCGCCATTCTGTTCCTGTATCTCGCCATCACCCAACGCAGGCTGTGGCACAAACTGCTGGCAGGCGTTTTCCTGGGGGCAACGGTGCTATCGAACGCGTTCGGCGCGGTGCTGCTGGTGCTGGCCGCCGTCAGCCTGCTGGCGGTGATTGATGCACGCCGCTTCTGGCGAAATGTGTGGCTGCTGCTGGTGATCGGAACACTGGCGTATGCCGCGATTTCGCCCCTGCTGCCGCCATCCGTGGTCCAGGCCATTCGAACAAATTCTCCGACGGTAGAGGGCGATTACCGATTTACTCTGCGCTCGCTGGGAGGCGTAGCCGAAATGGCGGCCGGATTCTGGATCATTTGGTGGATCACCCGCAAGGCCGTCTCGCCGGCATTGCGCTTCTTCCTCTTGTTCGCCTTCCTGATCACCAGCATTGTGGCGCTGGGTGCAATCCGCATCTACGTGGTCCCGCAGCCATATCGTTATCAAATTGCGATGGACATGGCATTGTGCACTGCCGCCGTCTTCAGCGTTGCGACATTCCTTCGCAGTCGAGTTCCCAGACTGGCAGTCATCGTCGCGCTGGTTGGTCTTCTGGCGGCGATTGTCCAATTCGTGAATGACCGGCATTACGCGCACCACCTGATCCTGGCCACCGATATCACCACCAGCGCTCCCTATCGGGTAGCGGGCTGGCTGGATCAGCATATGCACGGCCAGCGTGTCATGGTGGGCGGCTCGTATTCGTTCTACTTCAACGATTTCACCGACACGCCGCAACTGCACGGCGGGCATGACCCAATGATCCCGAACTCCACCATGGCCATCGCTATTTTCACCATTTACAGCGGGCTGAATGCCGGTGCGCGGGACGGCCAGGTCAGCATCCTTTGGCTAAAAGCTCTGGGCGCGCGCGCCGTTTCCGTGCCGGGCCCGCACAGCGCCGAATACTATAAGCCTTTTGCGAATCCTGCGAAGTTCGAAGGCTTGCTACCGGTGCTGTGGCGACAGAACGACGACACCATCTATGCAATACCGGTCCGCTCAAATTCGCTGGCGCACATTGT
>DATHNM010000247.1:0-5769 GCA_035486095.1 Bryobacteraceae bacterium | reverse complement strand
GTCGGGGTAGCGTTGCGCTTCAGTAAGCGCCTGACGGCCGCCCGTGGAACAGCCGTTGAAATACACGCGTGTCGGATTCTTGCCGTAGTACGCGGAGGTGATGGCCTTCGCCGCGAGCGTCATTTCATGCACCGCGCGATAGGCGAAGTCGATCAGTTTTTCCGGATGCCCCACGACAAATGCAGCCGTGGTCTCTGTGTGTCCCGTATCGGTGCCGGCGACGGCCCAGCCCGCGGCCACCGCGGTAGCCAGGTCGCGATACCCCACGTTGCCCGCCCACGCCCCGTTGCCAACCGATTCCAGTTTGGTATTCCAGTTTGCCTCGGGCAGCCATACTTCGATCTTGATGTCCGAATCGCTGGTCGGCTGCAAGGTGGCGGCCACGCGGCAAATAGCCGGAAGATTTCCAAAGCTGGGCGGTGGAACGCCCGGAAACGCGGGCACGGCTCCAGCCGGCAGGGTGAGTTGCCCGGCAGGCACGGCCTGCGCGAGTGTGATGGTGGCGTGCGGCAGGGCCAGCTTGGCCAGGCTCTCACACGGGGTGGCAGCGGCCATGGATGACGAAAGCGCGATGACGAGGACAAAGTATCGCATATGTTCTCTATATCTTAGAACGGCCTTGCGAGCTGCATGCAACGTTCGATATGCTGTGGGATCGTAAAGGAATCAATATGAAAACGTATTTTCGCCTCGTCGCGCTGGCGGCTCTTGCCGTGCCTGTGTGTTTGCTCCATGCGCAGAATTCAGAGCGAGCCGTACAGTCGGCGGGCACCGAATCCGGCTTCGCGGTTTTCCAAACCAAATGCATGAGCTGCCACGGCAACCCCACCATGGCTGGTCGCGTACCCGATCCGGCGACGCTACGGCAGTTGTCGCCCGAAAAAATTTATGAAGCGCTCACCACCGGGCCGATGAAGACGCAAGGCGCGAGTTTGGCCGACGACCAGAAGAAAATGCTGGCGGTTTTCATGAGCGGCCGGACGTTTGGCAGTGCCGAGCAGGGCGATGCGAAGAACATGCCCAACCATTGCGAAGCCAATCCGCCCATGAGCAACCCAACCGATAGCCCGTCCTGGAACGGCTGGAGCGCTGACGTAACCAATAGCCGCTATCAGACCGCCAAGGGCGCCGGGCTCACCGCCGATCAAGTGCCGCATCTCAAGCTGAAGTGGGCTTTCGGATATCCCACCGGCGTCTCCGCATTCGGACAGCCGGCGGTGGCGGCGGGACGTGTTTTCGTGGGCAGCGATATCGGATATGTTTACTCGCTGGATGCTAAGACCGGCTGTGTCTACTGGTCTTATCAGGCCAAAGGGAATGTGCGCGGCGGGCCCAGCGTGGGGCCGGTGAAGGGCCGTGGCGATACCAAGTACGCGGTGTTCTTCGGCGATGCGCATGCCAATGTTTATGCCGTGGATGCGCAGACCGGACAGGAACTGTGGACCAAGAAAGTGGACGATCACTTTGTGGCGCGCATCACGGCGTCGCCAAAGCTTTATGAGGGTTTCCTTTATGTGCCGGTATCGTCGTCGGAAGAATTCGCCGCGGCGAATTTGGATTATCCGTGCTGCACATCGCGCGGAAGCGTGGTGAAATTGAACGCCAGCACCGGCGAGCAGTCCTGGAAAACCTACGTTGTTCCCGAAATACCCAAGCCCACTCGGAAGAATTCGAGGGGCGTTCAACAATACGCGCCCGCCGGAGCGTCGGTGTGGAATTCGCCCACCATCGATGAAAAGCGCCACGCTGTTTATTTCGGCACCGGCGATTCGGAAACGGAGCCGGCCGCGAAGATGTCCGATTCGGTGATGGCCGTGGATATGAAGAGCGGCAAGGTGCTGTGGTATTACCAGGCGCAGGCCGGCGACGCGTTTTTAGGCGGCTGCATGGGTCCGGCCAAGACGGACAATTGCCCGAAGGTGGACGGCCCCGATCTGGACATCGGAAATTCTCCCGTACTGCGCCAATTGCCGGACGGCAAGAGCATCGTGGTGGCCGGAACAAAGGACGGAAAAGTGTTTGCGCTGGATCCGGACAAAAAGGGTGCCGTGGTATGGCAGGCCAAAGTGGCTGACAACCCGCCTGGCACGCCATTTTTTCGCATGAGCGGAATCGTCTGGGGCGGCGCCTTCGACGAAAAAGCTGCCTACTATGGCGCAACCGGCGGCGGCATGACTGCCATTCAATTAACCACCGGCGAGAAACTTTGGCATAAGGACCTTGCCGATCCTGGCAAGCGCGTCAACAATGCCGCGGCGGCCACCGTGATGCCGGGCGTGGTCTTCATCGCTGGAACGGATGGAAAGCTGCATGCGCTGGCCACCGCCGATGGCTCCGAGGTTTGGTCGTACGACACCACGCGCTCGTTCGACACCGTCAATAAGGTGGAAGCCAAAGGCGGGTCCATCGCCTCTATCGGGCCCACCATCGCCAACGGCATGCTATTTATCGGGTCGGGCTATGGCGTCACTTCGGGCAACACCGGTAACGTTCTGCTGGCGTTCGGCATCGAATAGTATTGAGCGCGGCGTTTCCTAAAATCGAATTACATCTGCACCTGGACTGCTCTTTGAGTTACCGGGCGGTGGCGCAACTGGACGATTCTGTATCGCTCGAAGAGTACCAGCGCGAGTTTATTGCACCGCCGCGCTGCACCAATCTGGCGGATTTCCTGACACGCGCGCCGCGCGGCTTCAAACTCATGCAGGACGAAGCAGCGCTGGGCCTGGTGGTGGAGGATGTGTTTCAGCAGCTCGCCGCCGATGGCGTAATCTACGCCGAGATTCGCTTCGCCCCCTTGCTGCATCTGGAGCGCGGTTTGACACCCGGACAAGTGGTGGCCGCTATTGACCGCGCCACCGAGGCTTGTATCCGGCAGAGCGGAATCGAAGCACGGCTTATCCTGTGCACGCTACGCCATTTCGATCGGGAGCAAGGGCTGGCCACGGCGCACTTGGTGGAGCAGTTTCGAGGCAGCCGCGTGGCGGCGCTCGACATCGCGGGCGACGAAGCCGGCTATCCCATTGACGCCCAGATTCCCGCGTTTCGTTACGCTATCGAGCACGGCTTAGATCGCACGGCGCACGCTGGCGAGGCGCGCGGCCCGGACAGCGTCTGGGAGACACTGCGCGAATTTCAACCATCCAGGATCGGCCACGGGGTTCGGAGTATCGAAGATCCCAAACTGGTGGAACATCTCATTCGCGAACGAATTCATCTGGAGGTTTGCCCCACCAGCAACCTGCAGACGGGAATTTCTCGCGATTTCGCCGAACACTCCGTGGACGCCTTGTATCGGGCCGGCGTGCCGTTGAGCATCAGCACGGACACCCGCACCATCACGAATATCACTTTGACGGAAGAGTACCGCAACCTGAAGCGGCATTTCGGCTGGACCGGGGCGGATCTGCTGGCCTGCAACCAGGCGGCGGTGCGCGCGGCCTTCGTGCCAGAAGCTACCAGGCAAGACTTGCTGGAACGCCTGCGCCCTGCCGATTAAGGCTTTTTGCAAACGAAATTCGCCGCATCGTCCGCGTTGCCGCTACCTTTGTAGGACGCAATCTCGGGGTAGGCGCACAAGGGACGCGTACGTATTTCCTTGCCATTCTCAACGCGCGACGCAACCAAGTTGGCGGGCGCCTGATTCTGCTCCACCCACTGCTGCAGCGCGGGAAACAGATCGAAATGGTCCGTGCCTTCGCCCCCGCCGCAGTGCCCCATGCCTGGAACCATGTACAGGCGCACCGCGTTCAGCATCGGCTTCGCGCCCAGGGTCTTCGCCAGGTTGTTGTAGTAATTCACCACTTCCAGCGGAGGCACGCCCGCGTCGTTCCAGCCGCCATCCAAAATCATCTTGCCGCCGCGCGCGACAAATTTCTTGATGTCGGGGTCGATGGCATTCACTGGTTGATTGGCGGGTTGGTCGGACAGCGCAACATCGGAATCGAAATTCACCGGACGAGTTTTATAGTCCCAGGCAGGATCCTTGAACACGAAATACTTGAAGAAGTCCGTCGCGATAAAGATCGGCGCATCACCGGTCAGCTGGCCCCATCCCAGCTCGCTGCCGGGATAGAGCGGTGAATAAATCTGCTCGCCGGTGCGCGGATTACGCGGACCGGCGTACAGCTTCCGTGCGGCTACCACCTGCGGCGCAGTGAGACAACCGTTGCCGTCGGCGCCTTTGCATTGGATAACGCCGGGATCGAACTTGCACGCGCTTGGATTTTCGATCACCCCATCCTTTACTCCATCGTTGGCATCACAAGCGGCCAGCGCTGCGTCGTGAATGGCCGGGAATTTCGCTGGAGGAATGACGCTCGCGGCGTCCTGGTGCGTGGCCTGCCAGATCCACATCTGCGCGAAGGTGTGATGCGTCAGGTGCGCGGCAAATCCGCCCACCACAACGCCGTTATAGTCCTGCGGATATTTCTGCGCCTCCTTCAGCGCCGCGATACTGCCTCCGCCGCATTCGTCCATGTAGGAAAACTTGGCCGCGCTGCCGTAGAATGCGGCGATAGCGGCCTTGGCGGTGACCGTCATCTCATGTGCGGCTCGATCTCCGAAATCGACAATTTTCTCCGGGTGCGACAACGCATAGCTAGACCCGTTCTCGTGTCCGGTATTCTCAGCCGCCGCCGCGAAGCCGCCCTGCATGGCCTTCGAAAGTCCACCGAAGCTGAGATTTCCGCCCAAACCGCCGTTCCCGGTGCCGCGCAGCTTTCCGTTCCAGCCGGAAACCGGCATCCAGACCTCGATCTTGATTTCTGAATCGCTGGTGGGTGTTGAGGTTGCCGAGACGCGGCAGAACGCCGGAAGATCCTTGAAGTTCGGCCCGGCTGCACCAGGCGGGGGAGTGCCTGCCGGAAGCGTGAATTGTCCCGCGCCTACCGATTGCGTGAGCGTGATAACCGTGTGCGGGATCGCAAGCGACTTCAGGCTGTCGCACGTGGCGGCCGCCAGCGGCAGTTGAACCAGTGCGACAACGATTTGGGCCTTGATCATAAACGTAAACATCTTATAGCAGCGCGTCGAGACAGAAGCGATCGTAGCAGCGGTTCACAAGCAACAGATAGTAGGTGATGGCGTAAATCATCTGAACACCCACGGTGTTCCAATCGCTGCGCATGGCCGTGCCGAAAATCAGAGCGGCGATCATCAATCCACCCAGCGTCAAGGCCCAACGGGTGAACAGGCCCAGTGTTGTCAGCACGCCCAACACCAGCTCGGCGAAAGGCAGAACAAACAAAAACGCATGCACCATTCCTGGCGGCAGAGCAGTCTTGCTGAATTCAGCCGCAGTAGTAGAAGCGAAGGCCTCCGCTCCAGGTCCAAAAATCCGCCCCGCGCCATGCACCAGAATATTGATGCCGAGCGTGACACGAAACACGGCGTAGGCGAGCTGGCGGTCAAGCGTGGGCGAATCGGTGGCGGATGTCATTTTGCTGCTACTGCTTCTTCATCGTGTACACATAATTGTTGAGACCGAACGCAGCCGTAACCGGATCCAGGAAATGGTAATCCAGTTCGTTTCCGCAGCCCGTTTCCACGGTCTTCCATGATGAGCCGCGGAAGCCCAGCCGGGCGGCGATCTTGGCCGGGTCCGCCGATTTATCGCGCCGCTGCATTTCGCCGAACGCGCCCTGGAACAGCATGTCGGCGGGATAATCCTTCACTTGAAAATTCGGCCCCTTGCAGGCTACCTGGCGCGGTCCGGCGATCGCCTTGGCCTGGATAACCACGGTCTTGTTCACCAGCGTTTTCATTTCC
>DATHNM010000246.1:0-4646 GCA_035486095.1 Bryobacteraceae bacterium | reverse complement strand
GGCCACTGCCGCCACCATCTCCGCGCTGTGCGAGATCGATCCTTCGTTTTTTCAGTCGCAGCATGGCCGGCGGGTGACGCTGCGTGGCACCTTCTATTTCACGCTCTTCGGCAACGCCCAATCGCAGACGGTTTCCTTGAGCGGCCAGCCATCGAATGCACCCGCCGGCCTGCAATGCTATGAAGACGCGGCCAGGGCAGGCTGGGATGTGTATTGCCAGTCGGCATTTCGCTGGCCGGATCGCCTGGTTTACGCGAAACTTGGAAACACCACCCCCAATTCCTTCGCGCAGTTTGTTTCCTATTCGCCGTTTCCCGCCGACTTAAATATAGAGCCGGTGGTGACGCGCTGGGCTTCCGATTATGCGTACGGACCTGCACCGGTGGTGAACGATGTGACCATCATCGTGGAGGAACCCCTGGCGCACCTGCACCGCGACTTCGAAGCGCGCGCTGTCCAGTTGGAGCAGTTCGTTTATTCGCCCGTCAAAGTTGGCTCGCCCCCGGTGCGTGGCATCCCATGATCTAATGAGCAGTTGCTTCCCAAGACTCATCGCGTTCGCCATGCCGCCGCGCGCCATCTTCACCGAGCACGGATGGACTGAGGCGCAGACCGTCGCGCCCTATCGCTAGTCCATTCTGACGTTCGCCGTCGCCATGATCTTCGCCGGAATCCTGGATGAATATCGCGCAAGCACGGGCCTGCTGGCCTGTCTGGCTTTTCTGCTCGCGGCCCTTATCCGCAAGCCCCGGTTGTCACTTTGACGACGCGGCCGCTCCGCCGTCGCGCTTCACGGCCTTCCCGTAAACTTCGAACGCCGCCACATCGGACCATCCGCCTGGGCCATGTCCGCTGCTGGGCAGCAGGTCCGCGAATCCGATCTCGTCTACTTTGCTCAGGTCTGGATCCTTCACGAAATTTCCGGTGGTTACCACTTTATCCACCTTCAGCTTCAGCCAGCGCACTTCGGAGATCGAGAATTCGCTGTCGTGCCAATCGACCGTGGACCCGTCGGCCTGATCGCCCACCAGCCACGTTCCGTCGGCCAGCTTGACGATCGGGCGTACCTTGTGGAATCCGGAAACTTTGGTCTGCCAGCGGACTCTTGCAAGCCCGGTGAGATCGACGTAATTATCCTTATCGCGCAGTGCGACTGCCACGGGCGCAGTGCACAGTCCGGTCCAAACGTGCGGAGGATTGCTCGGATCGTCGGCATTGCCCACCGCCTGCACATCGTTGGCTGAAGGACCATACAACTTCAGTTCCAGGTTGGCGTTGGAGACTTGATCCTGAGTGGCGGCATGTTCGCTCTTCACGGTCTTCCATGTCTCCCGGAAAAACAGCGGTGTCCGGCTGCCAGACCGTTCTCCCGGCCGCACCGCTGCGGGAGCGGCAGGCTGCGAAGATTGCTCAGCGGGCTGTTGCGCGAGGGCCAATCCGGCGATGGCGAAAGGAATTAGGCGGTAGAACATTTCCTGGTCTCCAGTTCTTGAACTGGTTGCCAGTATATCGTAGGATCGGGGCGAGCGGCATGCGCTGCGCGGTCGATCAGCATCTTTCGCACCGCGTCTTCCACTCGCTGCACGGCGGCGCGCCGGTAGTCCCAGCGGCGGTCCTGCGTGGGCGGCAGCACGGTCATGGTGGCGTTGGCTTCGAACAGCAGAATGTCGCCTCGCGCGTTTAAGCCAAAATCGATGCCTGCATAGTCCAGCCCGAGCGCGTTTTGGATTTCAGCCAGTGCTGCCATCGCGCGCGGGCCCAGCACGCCCGGCATGTCCTCCAGAAATCTGGCTTCCTCGGCGCGATGTCCGGCATGGTCCGCCATGTCGGCGGTGACGTAATGAATCTTCCAGTTGGTAGAGATGGCCAGGTGCAATGGATACAGCCAGCCGCCGATCATCATGACCCGGTATTTGCGATAGTGATTGTCCGTGCCCCGAGCGTCCAGGTATTGGATGGCGGTGAATTCGTCGCCGGGAAGCTCAGCCAGCGCGGAGGGCAGTTGGGCGCCGTTCTCGACGAACAGGAAATGCTGGCCATTGTGAAAGCCCGGCGCGCGCAGCAATACAGGAAACTGCAATCCTCTTCGATCCAGCGCCTGTTGCGCATCGGATGCGGCCAGCGTTTGGCGTGAAAAAGTCGCGATCACCGGCGCCACCACACCCGGCACCTCGGCCAGCCTGCGGGCGTTCGCCGCGCGACCCGTGCCCAGCACCGCCGCCGGCGAGTTGATGACAGGAGCGAATGTGCGATCGAGCAGCGTCACCGCCCGGTCCAACGCGTGCTTGCAAAGGTCGGCATCACCGATGGCGTTGAAGATCACTTGATGTTCGGGGAGCGGCACGTCGGGATCGTAGACATTCGGCAGGACGACGAAGGTCCGGAAGATTTTGTCGTCCAATAAATGCCGGATAGGAACATCGCCCCGCCGTCCGGAAGTCAGCAGCAGCAGCGACACCGGTTCGGCCTCGCCGCGATAAGGCAGCTCGGTTGGCTGGCGATCCCAATGACCCAGGCGTTGGTGCTGAGCCGCCGATTCCTCCTGCCCTAATTCCGCGAGTAAATTCCCCAGGCCCTGGTGCGCTTCGGCAAATTTGGCATCGATCGACAGCGCCGCTTCATAATGCGCACGCGCCGCCGCCAGTTCGCCCGATTCCAGAAAAAGATTGCCCAGATTCACGTGCGCCATGGGCTGATCGGGATGCTGGCGGATGGCTTCGGTGTAGGCGCTGCGCGCCGCCGTGCGATAGCCGGTGAAATAGAGCAGCGTACCTAAGTTGTTCAGCGCTCCCACGTGCCCCGGGCAGCGGGTGAGCACGTCGAGATAGGCCTGTTTGGCATCTTCGTTCTGGCCCATCTCGTTTAGCAGGCAAGCGCGCTCAAAACGCAGCGCGACCAATTCGGGATCCAGTTTGATGCGAGCTTCCACCTCGCACAAGGCTTCCTTCCGCACTATTGCCGGGCGCCAATTAGTCACGGTACGCCGCCTCCAGTTCCCGGTCTTCCAGGCTCGCGGTGAGCGCGTTTCCAATGGCCAGCGTGGCGTCCACCAGCGCGTCGATGTCGGTGCTGTCCGTTCGATGATTGGTGATGGCGGCGCGAATCGCCAGCTCGCCGTTGATCCGGGTGGTGGAAGGCGCGGCGATTCCCGATTCCTGCAGATCCACCACGATGCGCGCGTTCACGCGGTCCGCGTCCGGAGATTTATAGCGGAAACAAACTATATTGAGCGACACCGGCGCCAGAAGCTCCAGCTCTTTCCTCTCCCCGATCCTTTGTTCCAGATAACGCGCCAGCTGGCAGGTGCGCGCGATCATCTGGCCCAGAGCCTCCAGGCCATAAACCTTCAGCGTGAACCACGTTTTGAGCGCCCGGAATCCGCGCGAAAGATCGGGCCCAAAGTCACACGGCCAAGGCGATCCGGCTGCCAGCCCACGGGCCTCGCGTTCCAGGTACGCGGCCGGCGATGCGAAAGCTTTGCGGTGCAGTTCGCCATCGCGCACCAGCACGAACCCGGCGTCATAGGGGACTTGTCCCCATTTGTGAAAATCGAACGCCAGGGAATCAGCGGCTTCAATGCCGGCCAGGCGCGGGGCAATCTCCGGCGCCAGAATGCCCAGCGCGCCCCAGGCGCCGTCCACGTGCAGCCACATCCGCTGCTCGCTCGCCATAACCGCCAGACCGTCCAGATCGTCGATGGCGCCCGTATCCACCGTGCCCGCGCTTCCCACCATCAGAAACGGCGAATATCCGGCGCGGCGGTCAGAATCGATCATGTGGGCCAGCGCCGCCAGGTTGATGCGATGCTGTGCGTCCACCGGAACCAGCCGCAGTGCATCGCTTCCCAGGCCGCAAAAATCCAGAGCGCGGCGCAAAGATCCGTGCGCGGCCAGCGATGCATAAGCCGTCAGCCGCTGGCTGTTCGCGGCCACTCCGGAGCGCCGCACATCCAGGCCGAGCGCCGTATCGCGAGCCACCAGAACCGCAATCAGATTCGCCATCGAAGTGCCGGTGACGAATAGGCCTGAGGCTGTTGCCGGGAATCCGAACAGCTGGCGCATCCACTGAACAATTTGCCGTTCCACTTCGATAGGTGCGTGAGCCCGGCCGCCCAGGTTCGCGTTCAGCCCGGCCGCCAGCATCTCTGCCAGCATTCCAGCGGCATTTCCTCCGCCATGCACCCACCCCATGAAGCCCGGATGCGCGTTGCCGTTCGAATAAGGAAGGATGTTTTCCAGAAACTCTTCGTGGACCGCGCTTAGCTCAGCCGGCTGCAACGGAAGCCGGTCGCGAAAACGCGCGCGTACCGTGTCGGGTATGGCCTGCCAAACGGGGCGTTCGCGAATGGTCTCCAGGTAGTCGAACATATCGTCCAACATGCGGTGGCCCTGGGCACGAAACGACGGCCAATCCTGCGGATCTAGGCTGACGTGCGGGTTCGGCGGAACATTGGGCATGAGCCGGTTGCCTGGCTGACGTCTCTATGATCGGCAGAAGCGGATGATTCCGTTAGGTTTGCCATTCGAAATCCCCAATCGATTCAGCAGCGCTCGCGAGCCGCCGGCGGGTAATTTGGTTTAATCAATCATGAGGTTGATCCAGTGACCACCGTTACTTTTCTGGAGACCATCTGGCAGGACGCCCTC
>DATHNM010000245.1:0-8525 GCA_035486095.1 Bryobacteraceae bacterium | reverse complement strand
AGCAGCAACTTGCAGAAGAGCATGCCTTCGGCGCGGAAATCTTCAGCGTACTTTGCTTTGCCGGTGACCTTCGCGTAGAGATCAGGCGTTGTGTAGTCTTTGCCGAGCAGCTTGTACTTGGCTCCAAACGTCTGCTGATTCGGCTTCCCTTCCGGCCTAGACATGGTTCACCTTCCTCAAGTGTTCGGCGCCGCGCATCATGGCGGTGAGGATCTTGTCGTAATCCTGACAGCGGCACAGATTGCCGGAAATTCCGTGGGCCAGTTCGGGGCGCGTGGGATTCGGATTCACTTTCAGGAATCCAACGGTTGCCATGATGAAGCCCGACATGCAGAATGCGCATTGGAAGCCCTGTTCGTCGATGACGCCCTGCTGCACCGGATGCAGCGTGCCATCGGCACTGGCCAGCCCCTCAATGGTGGTGATCTGCTTGCCGCGCGCGGTGTGCGTTAAGACCGAGCAGGAATAATGCGGAACGTCGTCCATCAAGACGGTGCAGGCGCCGCACTCCGAACGGTCGCACCCCAGCTTGGTGCCGGTGAGCCCCAGCTTGTAGCGCAGCGTGGTGGCCAGCGTTTCCTGCTTCATGACATCCACGCGCCGTTGCTGGCCGTTGACGTTCAGCGTTACCAGCCGTTCCACCGATCCGGCCGCTGGCTGATCGGCCCGCACCACTGAGCTGCGGAACAGATAAGCGCCCGACGATACCGCTCCCGCCGCAATCACGCCCTTGATCATTTGCCGCCGGGAGACTCCCCGGGGTGTCTCTTCTACGCGACTCTTGTCTGGCATACAAGTCACCTCGATTGTTGGCCTTAGGTGCTGCCGGCCTTTACCAGGCCGGAAGAATTATACACCTACCGCACATCCCCTACCACCGCCTCTTGCACCGCGATGGACCAGTCCACTCCAGCCGATTCGATGACCAAATGATACAGGCGCGGATCTTCAGTAACATACACCACGCCCTGGCCGTTGCCCTGATGTTGGACGGCGTCCTCAATGGGACGTCCGCTTACCGCGCTGTGCACCACCAAGTGGAATGAGCCGGCGCCCGGTGCTGCCGCGCCCTTGGTCTCCCATTTGATGCGCCACTGCGTGCTGTCGATATCGAAGGATTCGGTTTGGGTGTCCCCGCGGCCAGACCATTTGCCCATGGGCCGCCATCCCACCTGAGGGTGATGGGATTCCGGACGCGGCGCCGAATGGCATCCGCAGGCTACCCATATCAGAACGAAAACAACGATGTTACGCGTAGCGCCCGTCACTTCGCCAGAGCCGTGGTTCGCACGTAAGTTATGATAATTGAGTTCGCTGCTAGTCTTACAGGAGACCCCCGTGAATAAGCTCATCCTGATTCTTCCGCTATTGGCCGCTCCCGGTTTTGCACAACCCGCGGCCCCCGATCAAGCCAATCCCATGTCCACGTGGCTGCGCGGCGCCTACACCAGGAATCGCGACACCATCGTCCGGCTTGCAGACAAAATGCCGGAAGAGAATTATGGAATGCGCCCCGGCACGCAACAGGAAGTCCGCACCTTCGGGCAGCAGGTGACGCACGTGGCCACCTTCAATTTTTTGTGGTGTTCGCAGGCCAAGGGAGAAAAGAATCCCAGCCCGGGCAACCTGGACAAGCTCACCTCCAAAGCTGAAATCATGAAGGTGCTCAACGATGCGTTTTCCTATTGCGATGGCGTTTATAACGGACTGACCGATGCGTCCGGCGCTGAAGTGATCGACATCACACAGGAAAGCGGCCGCCAGACTCGCAACCTGCGCATGGGGCTGCTGACCTTGAATTACGGCCACAACAACGAGATTTACGGAAGCATGGTGGTGTATTTGCGGATGAAGGATATCGTGCCGCCCGCTTCCGAACCCCGCGCGCCGCAGAAGAAGTAGCCGTAGTTGGCGTGCGCACTCTTTGCCTGCCGCCCGCTTTGTTCGTTGCCGCCCCCTCATTGCCGCGGAACTCAATGTGTGATCTACTGATGAGGATTTAGCGCAATGTAGCGGGGAAGAGCGCATGCCGAAACTGGCTGGACACCTGACGATCCTGATTGCCGCGTCCGCGATAATGCTGCAGGCGCAATGGCTGAATTATCCAACGCCGGGCATTCCGCGATTACCCAACGGCCAGCCGAATTTTGCCGCTCCCGCTCCCCAGGCGCCTGACGGCAAGCCCGATCTGTCGGGCGTATGGAACCGGCTTTCCCCCAAATACCGGATCAATATCGTAGCCGATCTGAAACCCGGCGAAATCCAGCCCTGGGCGAAAGAACTGGCCAGCCAGCGCATGGAAAATTTCGGCAAGGATTCCATGGGTGCGCTGTGTCTTCCGGCGGGCCCCGCCTACACTACCGACGCTGACAGCACCAGTGGAGGGATGATGAAAATCATCCAGACTCCCGCCCTGATCCTGATCCTCAATCCGGATCTCACTTATCGCCAGATCTACCTGGACGGACGGCCATTGGAGGCCTCCCCGAATCCCACCTGGATGGGCTACTCGATCGGGCACTGGGAGGCAGACACGCTGGTGGTGGAAAGCTTCGGATTCAATGACAGAACATGGCTGGACACCAGCGGCCATCCTCACACCGAAGCCTTGCGGATGACGGAACGATACCGGCGGCGCGACTACGGTCATCTGGATCTGGAAGTCACGCTTCAGGATCCGAAGGTGTACGCCCGCCCCTGGACGGTCGCCGTGCGAGCGGAACTGGCCGCCGATACCGAAATGCTCGAATTCGTCTGCAACGAAAAAAGCGGGGAGCGCGAGCACTGGATCGGCAAAGCCTCCGACCAGACAAAATCCGAAGTAAAGATCGCCCCCGAAATTCTTGCGAAATATACCGGCACTTACGTCGAGCAGCCGAAGCTGTGGCGAGTTGTCCCCCGGGTGGTCGAGATCACGATGTCCGACGGTGTACTCTTCGGTGAAATAGATGGCAGGGGAAGAGAGCGCCAGTTTGCGCGCTCGGAAACCGGTTTTTCGGGCTTCGCCGGCTTGGCAATCGAATTCGTCAAAAACAGCCAGGGCGTGGTGACGGATCTTCTCGTCAAGCACGTCTCGGGCGATTACCGCTTCGCGCGGCAGAGGTAGCGCTATGAAACTTCGTGTTGTTTCTTTTGCGATCCTCGTCGCGAGCACACCGCTCGCGGCGCAGTGGCTGAACTATCGGGTGCCGGGGGTTCCGCGCACCGCTGACGGCAAAGTGGACCTGGCCGCGCCCGCGCCCAAAGCGCCGGATGGCAAACCCGATCTATCCGGAGTATGGGAGAGCGGAAATCAGTACTTCAACGATCTGGCGAAGGATCTCAAGCCCGGCGAGTTGCTGATGCTGCCGTCGGCCAAGAGTCTGCAAGCCGACCGCGAAGGAAGAGATCACCGGGACGATCCGATGAATCGCTGCATGCCCCCCGGTGTTCCGCGCATCAACATGACCACCGCCAACGGGCCCCATCCGTTGAAGATTGTGCAAACCCCGACCCTGGTGGTCCTGCTGTATGAAACCTCCGCCAACTCCACGTTCCGGCAAGTGTTCCTGGACGGCCGCACTTTTCCGAAGGATCCCAATCCCACCTGGCTGGGTTATTCGATTGGACGTTGGGACGGCGGCTCACTGGTGGTGGACACCATCGGCTTCAACGGCCGCGAGTGGGTGGATACCGCCAAGGGCCATCCGCAAACCGTGTCGGCGCACGTCACCGAGCGCTTCACCCGCCGTGACGTGGGGCATATGGATATCGACATCACCATCGACGACCCCGGCGCCTACGAAAAACCCTGGCAGGCTCACGTGCCTTTCCATCTGCTGGCTGATACCGATCTGATTGAGACCTACTGCGAAAACGAGAAGGATCACGTGCACGAGTACTCGCAGGAGAAATAGCTCCACTCGGCCGCATACGCGGATGGCCGATAGCTGTTAAGCTTGAGGCGGTTGTTTGCCCGCCCTCGCCCAGCCGGACGCGGCTCTGCTTTGGAGTGGTCGAGATTGGAGCCCCTAGATGTCCAAAATGAGTGGTGATTCTGCTCGTTTCAACAAGATTAAGACGCGCAGAAACGTACATCGTGCCCGCATGCGAGTATTACGCGCGGAGCTTGCAGCGCCGAAGATGCCGCCGGGCTCGGTGGTGGAAAAGGTGAAAACTTAAGCTGGCGCCTCTGCCAATCGGCTTGGGATTCATGGAACTGAAGAAGCACGCGCACGGCCGCCAGTACCGCGTGAAGATCGCTCCGTTTAGCGGGCCAACCCGATACGGTGAATGGTTCGAAAGCGAAGCAGCGATGCGCTCCGCCATGAGCGAAGTAGCGCGCAACATCGGCAATCGGTATTACTGCGAGGAGAAGATCATCCATTGCGCGGAATGCGAAGTGGATGAAAAACCGAAGGTAATCGCAGCGTTGTAATCCACCTGTCCCATCCAGGCACCGTGAGCCGGTTGTAGTCTTAAATAATGCGAACCATTGGGTGGGGAACCAAGATCATCGGCACCATCGCGACCGTCACGCTGCTAGCGCTGGCCGCACCGGCGCAGTGGATAAATTATCCGACGCCCGGCATCCCGCGCACGCCCGATGGCAAACCGAATCTAGCGGCGCCCGCTCCTCGCACAGCCGATGGAAAACCGGATCTGTCCGGCATCTGGAGAGGTCCGGGAACGGGAGGCTACGATCGGAATATCGCGCGCGACCTCAGTCCCCGTGATATTCAGCCCTGGGCCGAGGCGCTGTATCAGCAGCGGGTCCGCGATATGGGCAAGGACGCTCCGCGCGCCAATTGCCTGCCTGACCCTTTTCCGTACTACCATACCGTCGATCTGGCGCGGTTCGTCCAAACTCCCGGACTGCTTGTGATTCTTTATCAGGGCAGCACCAACAGCATTTATCGAACCGTCTTCACCGACGGCCGTGAGCTTCCTAAAGATCCCAACCCCACCTGGTTGGGATATTCGGTGGGACATTGGGAGGGCGAGACGCTGGTGGTGGACACGGCGGGTTTCAATAACAAAAGCTGGCTGGACGTGGAAGGCCATCCTCAAACGGAAGCCCTGCACATTACCGAGCGTTTCTATCGCCGCGATTTCGGGCACATGGATCTGACGATGACCATCGACGATTCCGGGGTGTTCACCAGGCCATTTACGGTGAAGATCGATAAGACGTTCGCTGCCGACACGGATCTGCTGGAGACCGTATGCGAAAACGATCGCTCCGTCAGGCACATGGTGGGAGCAACCACCGTGGCCAAACTGGCTCCCCAGATGCTCACCCGCTACGCCGGGAATTACGAGTTCGCGCCCGGGCGAGACGCCGTGATCACAATCGAGAACGATCTGTTGTTCCTGCGTGAAGGCGCGAACCCGCTGAAACTGCCGCTGGTAGCTAATTCGGAAACGGTTTTTGTATCGCGCACGAATGGAGACTGGATAGAATTCACCAGGGACGCCCAAGGCACGGCCACGGGATTTGTGTACCATGCCGGCGACCATGATCGAACCGCGGTCCGCAAAAAATAAACTTTACTTAGCGGTCAGGTGCCGCACGTCACGTTCGTTCTCGTCGCAGACAAACTCCAGCAGGTCCGTGTCCGGGATCAGTTCTGGATGCAGTTCGGCTTTCCAGGGCTTGGTGTAGGCTTTGGGATCGTTAAAGGTCAGCTCAACATCCATGTGGCCGAAGTCGCGCCGGCGCATTCGTTCGGTGAGATGCATGGCATCGCTAGTTGGATTGCCGCGGCCCGATAGCCATGACTTGCCGTTAAAGCCGCTGGATTCCACCACCAGGGTGTCGCCCTCCCAGTGTCCGGAAGAATATCCGCCCCACGTTGGATTGGGATCTTTGGGCAGCGCACGCCCGTCCAGAAATATTTGCCGGTAGGTGGTTTGATATTCATACAGAATCACCAGCAGATCCGGAGTCTGGATGATCTTGTGCAGGTCAAACGCATCCGCTTTCGGCGTACCGCGCGGCAGACAGCGAGACTCTGGATTATTTAACTGGTTGTCGGCGATGTTCTGATCGAACAGCGCCTTGGCCCAAGGCTGCCACGGAATGTCGATGCCATCCAGATAATAGGCCGTGGTGCGCGAATTCAAATGCTCCCAAACTCCGGAAAAATCGGGCTTCCCGTCCCGGGTCTTGGGCGCGGGCGCCGAGAGATCGGGCTTGCCGTCCGCCTTGCGGGGCATGCCACGCGTTGGATAGTTGATCCACTGCGCGCCGGCTTCCACGCACAGGACGGATACAAACGCCGCCACAGCAATTGTCTTCGTGCGGAACGCCACTCTCAGAGTGTAACCCCCATGAGTTTAATTAGAGAGCGTGGCCACCTATTCCGGGCCAAACGCCAGCAGCACATTCCCCGGCATCCCGTTTTCCACGCCGTTGCTGATATAACCGGATCCCACGAACAGCATGCCGCCCGCGATGGTGGGGCCGGCGGTGGACATCGATCCACCCTTAGCCGCTATGCCGTTTACCGTCTTGAATTCGCGCGCCATGTCGAAATCCCACAGAATCTGTCCGGTCTCAGCCGACAGTGCGCGCAGATGACCATCCCATCCGCCCGAAAAAACCACGCCCGGAATTGCGGCTAACGCTGCGTCTTCCCCGTGATACTTCGTCCGATCCGGCGGAGGCGTCAGGGGAGCAAACCATTTTCGCGCTCCGTCCTTCAATCCAAGCGCGGCCACGCCGCCGCTATTGAGTCCAAAGTATGCGTTCTGATCGTCAACCGCGCCGCCCCACACGATCTGGCCCGCGATACTGGGCGGCGCATCTGCCAGGTGCGTCTTCCACACCACCGCGCCATTGTGGTCCGGATCATGCGCCCACACATCCCCGCTCTTTTGTCCGGCCACCAGAATACGCCGCCCATTCGGAAGCGTCTTCAACATCGGCGACGAGCCAAAGTCATAATCCGGCCCCACGGTCTTCGGGCAATTCTCGTTGCCGGGCGTGCATTCCTCCACAAACGCGTCGTTGCCCAGGTCTTGTACGGACCACAAAGTCTTGCCCGAGTCCAAATCCATCGCCACAATCGCATCCGTGGTTTTGGGAGCGGGCTCTGTGAATCCATTCCCGGTTCCGACATAAACCGCGCGCCGCTGGACGTCGATGGTGGGCGCGCTCCATACTCCCGCGCCTGCGCCGGTCCAGAGTTGGACGCCTTTTGAAGTCTTGCGCGACGGCGCCGGCTCCGGCAGTATCGTGTGGGTCTTCCAGATCTGCCGTCCCGTGCCCGCGTCCAGCGCCACGACACTTCCGCGAAACGTGCAGCAGGGATAATTCGGGCGCGCGCCGGTGGGATCTTCGAGCGACGCTACGGGCACGTACAAGCGACCCTGGTAAAGTTGCGGTGCGCCGGTGATGCGCGCCACCGGATGATCGTCTACGCTCACCTTCCAGATCAGTTCGCCGTTCGAAGCATCCAGCGCGTAGGCGTTGGCCTTCGTGTCTCCAAAGTAAAGCGCATGTTTCGTGCTGCCCGGCAGCGTTGCAATCGTGATAGCGCTGCGCATTCCGGCCTCGGCGAGGAAAGACCAATACACACAACCCGTGGCGGCATCCAGCGCATAGACATATCCGGTCTCCACCGCGATGTAAACGCGTCCCGCAGCCAGCGTCGGCTGGCTATTCACAGCCGTTGCACCGGGCAAGCCGAAGGCCCATTTCAATTTCAACTTGCGTGTTTGATCGGGCGAAAGCGCAGCTCCTTTCGCCGGTTGGAACCGCGTGTTCATAATGTCCACTCCCCACCCATTCCAGACCTGAGCCGCTGATAAATCGCCGATGGGAGGATTGCCCGGGCAATGGTTCGGCATAACCTTCGCGTCACCAGTCTGCGCGATGTTGAGCGGACGTCCGCCCAGGAACGATGCGATGGAGCGCTTCTCGCGATCACTCAGACCAGCGGCCGGCTTGTGTGTGCTCAGCGTCTTATACAAAGCTTCCGGCGCCATTTTGCGCAGTGCCGAGCGGTCTGGGCCGTGTCCGGCGCTACCGCGCTCGTGACAGGGCGAACAAGCCTGGTCCACTAACACGAAGATATTCGGCGGTGGCTTGGGAGGCTGCTGTTGCGCAAACGCGAAGCATGCTGAGAACAGCAGCACAACCGGATACTTCAGGACGCTGGAGGTGAGTGTCATGTGGGAACCCTCCAGGTATCATACTCGTGCGCGGCGCGATCGTTGGTAAGGGCTGAAACCGAACAGGCGACAGCCGCGTCGAAAAACCACTCGGTCTAATAGGAGCGTAATTCGATGGAAATTTCACGGGGTTCGCTTGCTATCGCGCTAACGCTGTCCCTGTTAATTCTGTGCTCGGGCTGCGCAGCAACTCAGCAGATCCGTGCCACCATTCAGGATCAACTGCGTGAGATGCGCGGCCTGATGGCTCAGCCTGGAGAACGCGACGGGCCACCGGCCGGTATTCTGCCCGGTACACATCTGGTGACCATTCACGCCCGGTACAGCCGTGGTGCCCGGTGCAACGAAGCCTGTGGCAGGAGTGCCGT
>DATHNM010000244.1:0-7183 GCA_035486095.1 Bryobacteraceae bacterium | reverse complement strand
AGCGGGTTTGGTGGCTTCCGGCTCCGGCTTGGGCGCTGGGGGCGGAGGATATAGATCGTCCAGCTTTTTCTGAAACGACTCGCCTACGTTGTCCGTAACGATGGCGTCGGCCTTCTTGGGATCCGTCACCACTTCAAAGATGCCGGCAGTGGTAAGTTGGTTTGCCAGATACTGATCCATCCCGCTGCCCATGCCCAGGATGTAAACGCGCTTCACCTCGTGGAGCTGAGGATTCACGCTGGCGAAAGCGGCAGCCGCAAGGCCGGTCAAGAAGCACAGCAGGGCGCAAAACAACTTCATGAGAATATGGTACCAGCGCCGGCGCGGCATTTGAGGCATCACGTCCGGCTCTCAGCCCCAAAACGTGTACAAGTCGCAAAGGATTACAGTAATCACTCCCTGTCTGAACGAGGAGCAAGGGATTGAACAGGTGTTACGCCGGATGCCGGATTTTGTCGACCAGGTGATCGTGGTGGATAACGGCTCGACTGATCGCACGTCCGACGTGGCACGGTCGTTCGGCGCCGAAGTGATCCGCGAACCGGTGCGCGGCTACGGAAGAAGCTACAAGCGCGGATTCGCATCGGCCACCGGCGACATCATCATCACACTCGATGGCGACCACAGCTACCCGCCCGATGCGATTTCCTATCTGCTGGAAGCGCTGCTGCATCTGGACGTGGATTTTCTGAACGCATCGCGGTTTCCGGTGCGCGATCCGAAGGCCATGAGCATGAAGCACCGCTTCGGGAACTGGGTGCTTTCGCTGGCCATGTCGCTGTTGTATTTTCGCTGGGTGCGCGATTCCCAATCCGGCATGTGGGTCTTCCGGCGCTCCATTCTCGAGACCATGCATCTGGAATCGAACAGCATGGCATTTTCCGAAGAGATCAAGATTGAAGCTTTGAAAAACAGCCGGATCCGGTTCGCCGAGATCTCGATCCTCTATACCTCGCGGCTGGGCGAGATCAAGCTGAACCCCTGGAGAGACGGGTTTTACAACCTGTATTTCCTGGTGAAGAAGCGCTTCTCGTGATGCGGCGCCTGGCTATCGTCATTCCAACCTGGAACCGGGCAGGGCTGCTGGGGCAGGCGCTGGAGAATCTGAAGCGTCAGACCTACCCTATCGATCGCGTAATTGTGGTGGACAACGGCAGCACGGACAATTCGGCCGCCGTGGCGGCCGCAGCCGGCGCCGAAGTGATTTCGCTGCCTGCGAACGCGGGTTTCGCGGCAGCGGTGAACCGGGGAATCCGGGAAGCCGCCGGCAGCGAATGGATCGGCGTACTGAACAATGACGTAACCCTGGCTCCAGACTGGCTGGCCCAAATGATCGCGAAACTGGAGCAGGCCTGGTTTGCCACAGGAAAAGTGCTGGACGCGAAGGTGCCCGAACGAATGGATGGCTCGTTCGACGCAATTTGCCGGGGCGCGTGTGCCTGGAGGTGTGGGCATGGGCGCCCCGATTCACCGATGTGGAACCAACCCAGAAACATACAGTTAGCGCCCTTCACGGCAGCCGTGTTCCGCACCGCTTTATTCCAGCGAGTGGGGTTTTTAGACGAGCGGTTCGAATCGTATTTAGAAGATGTCGAGTTCGGGCTGCGGTGCGCCGAGGCCGGGTTGGGCGGCGTGTATGTTCCCGAAGCGGTGGCCCATCATCAGGGAAGCGCCACGCTGGGACGCTGGCATCCGGACACGGTACGGAACATCGCGCGAAATCAGTTACTCCTGGTGGCGAAACACTATCCGCCCAACTGGATCTTACGCTATGGCTGGCCAGTTTTCATCGCTCAAATTTTATGGGGATTCGTCGCGCTGCGTCACGGGGCGCTGCTAAGCTATTTCGCGGGCAAGGCGGAAGGTCTGCGGCAGTTTCGCAAGACCAGGGGAGAGCACTGCGCGCGCAATCTACCTGCCGGCGCTTTTTCCGCAATCCTGGCACAAAGCGAGAAGGAAATTCGAGAAATCCAGAAATTGACCGGCTTCGATTTGTACTGGAGACTGTACTTCGCTCTTACCTGAAGTGCATCAAGATGACTCGCACGGGCGTGGTAATTGTGACCTACAATTCGGCCGGGATGATCGAACGCTGTTTGAAATCATGCGGCAACTTAACGGTGGTGGTGGTAGACAATGCGTCAAAAGACGCTACCTGCGAGTTAGTCCGCCGTTACAGTTTTGCAACATTGATCGCTAATCCGGGTAATTATGGGTTTGCGGCGGCGGTGAACCAAGGGGTTTCCGCGCTGGACGCTCAACTGGTTCTGCTCTTGAATCCGGATACCGAGCTCAAAACACCCATCGATGAGTTAGAGTCGGCTTGCCTGAAGTCGGGAACCGGCGGGGCGGCGGGTCAACTGGTCGATGAACATGGTGAGCCGCAGCGGGGCTTCACGCTGCGCCGTTTTCCCAGGGCGTCTACATTGATTTGTGAGGTGCTGGGGATAAACCGGCTGATTTCGCTGAACCCGCTCAATCGAGCCTATCGATGCCTGGATCAGGATCTCACCCAGCCGGCCGAAGCCGAGCAGCCGCCGGGAGCGTTCCTGATGTTCCGGCGCGAAGTGTGGCAGCGGTTGGGCGGTTTTGACACACAATTTTATCCGTTGTGGTTTGAAGATGTGGATTTCTGCAAGCGAGTCCGTGACTTAGGCCTGAAAATACAATATGTCCCTGGAGTTACAGCGGTGCATCAAGGTGGCCATAGCATTGCTGGCCTGGACTGGCGATGCCGCGAGGTCTATTGGTATGTTAGCCTTCTAAGGTATGCCTCGAAGCACTTTCGCCCGCGCGCTTTTAGGTGGGTGAGCGCGGCAGTGGTGCTCGGTTCCTTGTTACGAACGGCCATCGGGGTGATGACGCAGCGAAGTTTCAGGCCCATTACGGTGTACGGAAGCATAGGCCGGCTCGCGGGACGCAGTCTTATCTCTGGCCGAGTCAGTGAACTGAAATGTTTGGGTTCAGCAAAGCAGTAGAGGAACAAGAGCAGTAAAAATATTAAAAGAATAGAGTCGCGACCCCACATACATGTCATGTAACGATCGGGTTTCCGTCACAATCGTCACATTCAATAGCGGTCGATTCATTAAGCGGTGCCTGGAGTCGGTTCTAGCGCAGCGTTACGCCGACAAGGAAATCATCGTCATTGATAACGCCTCCACGGACGGGACGGCGGACATCCTGGAGCAGTTCGTCGACCACTGCCGGGTGGTTTATAACGACGAGAACATCGGGTTTGCGGCGGCCCAGAATCAGGCCATCCGGATGAGCAGCGGGGAATGGGTGCTGACACTGAATCCGGATGTGCTGCTGCTTCCGAATTTTATCCAGGCCCTGGCCGACTCGGGACAGATGGATCCCAAGATTGGAACCGTGTGCGGAAAACTGCTGACCATCCGGGCCAGCTTCGATTTGCCGGACAAACCTCTGGTGGATTCCACTGGAATCTATTTCACACCCATGCTGCGCCACCTGGATCGGGGCAGCCAGGAAGTGGACAACGGGCATTATCTGAACCATGAGTTTGTGTTTGGGGCAACGGCCGCCGCGGCGCTTTACCGCCGCCAGATGATCGACGACATCGCGGTGGACGACGAGTTTTTCGATCCCGATTTTTTCGTATACCGCGAGGACGCCGACGTCGCCTGGCGGGCGCAATTGATGGGCTGGCGCTGCATTTATACTCCCCATGCGCGCGGCTATCACGTGCGTAACGTTCTGCCGGGCAACCGCCGGGCGCTGCCGTCCGTGATCAACATGCATTCGGTGAAGAATCGCTTCCTGATGCGCATGAAGAATATCACCGGCGATTTGTACCGGCGCAACTGGTTTTCCATCACCATGCGGGACATGGTGGTAATCTCCTGCTGCCTGGTGCGGGAACAGAGCTCGCTAAAAGCCTTTTGGTACATCGCCAAGAACTGGAAACGAGTGATGGCCAAGCGGCGCGAGATCATGAGCCGCAAGCGGGTGGACGATGAGTACATCGCTCACTGGTTCCGCTATGCTCCGGTGAGTGCGCCGGCCAGCAAGCCGAAGCCCTCCGGGCGTCCGTTGGCGCGATCCAAAGCGGCACGAGGCTGATCTAGCTCCCAGGAGACGGACAGCGGCGCACATTGCAATTCTCGGCACGCGTGGAATTCCCGCCCGGTATGGCGGGTTTGAGACGTTCGCCGAAGAGCTTTCCACACGCCTGGTGGCGCGCGGCCATCGTGTCACGGTTTATTGCCGCGAGCGGTATCCGGAAGCCAGTTATCGGGGTGTGCAGCGCGTATACCTGCCCACCTGGCGCCACAAGTATTTCGACACCATCGTCCATACTTTTTTTTCCACCGTCCATCTGATTTTCCATAGAGCCGATGCCGCGCTTTACTGCAACGGCGCGAACGCCATCTTCACGCTGCTTCCGCGCTGGTTCGGCATTCCGACACTGCTGAACGTGGATGGGCTGGAGCGCAAGCGGAAGAAATGGAACCGGCTGGCCAAGGCCTGGTACGCGATGTCGGAATGGCTGGCCACTTTTTGCCCAACGGTAGTCATTACGGACGCGCGCCAGATTGAGACCTATTACCTGGAGCGCTACGGCAAGCGCACGCGGTTTATCCCCTACGGCGCCGAGACGGAGAAGGTGGAAACGGCCGAGGTTCTGGCCACTCTGGGCCTGGAACGCGGCGGCTACTTTCTGTATGTCAGCCGGATGGAACCGGAAAACAATGCGCTGCTGGTGCGGCAGGCCTTCGAGCAACTCGCCACGCCGGTGAAACTGGCGCTCGTCGGCGATGCGCCCTACGCGCAAGAGTACATCGAGCGCGTGCGCGACACGCAAGACCGGCGGGTGGTGATACCGGGCGCAATTTATGGGGCGGGCTATCATGAGCTGCTGTCGCACTGCCTGGCCTACATCCACGCCACCGAGGTGGGCGGCACGCATCCGGCGCTGATTGAGGCCATGGGCCGCGGCGCGCTGGTGTTGTACCTGAATACTCCCGAAAACGCCGAAGTTGCCGGCGATGCGGGGATAGCGTTCGAGGCTGCCGATCTGCGGCAGAGGCTGGCCGAGGTGCTCAGCATGCCAGTGGGCGAGCGCGTGGAATGGGGGCGCCGGGCCATCGGGCGTGTGGCGGAGCGTTACGGCTGGGAGGCCGTAACCGAGCAATATGAGGCGCTTCTGGCGAATCCGCGAGGTGAGCGGCAGTCGCGCTAACCCTCAAAGTTCGCCAGGCGTGGACGATGAGAAATTGTGCGGCTCCGCCCGGTTCTACACTCCGCGCTTTTGCTGGCTATGCTCACGGCCGGCGGGTCTGCATTCGCGCAGGACAACCGGGACGAAATCATTCAAAAGCTGCTGGACCGGGTAGATGCGCTGGAGCGAGAAGTGGCCGCCCTGCAGCAAAAGCCGGGTCCAGCGGAAGTGCAACCGGCGCCGGTCGAGGATGTTCCCTCCGTCAATTCCGCGCCATCCGACCCCGGCAGCCGCTTCAACTTCCATGGCTACGCCGATGCCGGATTCGTTCGAAACGACGACGGGGGTTCCACCAAGAAGTTCGATTTGGGTGAGATTGATCTGTTCGCCACCGAGCGTCTGTCGGCCCATTTGACTGCCTTGATGGAAGTGGTGCTGGAAACCAACAACCAGCAACTGGTGGCCCAGGTTCCCCTCAACGTGGAACGGCTGCTGCTGCAGTATCGGGGCAATGATTTTTTCAATGCCGATATCGGGTCGTACAGAACAGCGATCGGATATTACAGCAGCGCCTACCTGCGTGGCTCCTGGTTACAGACCGCCATCAGCCGTCCCAGGATGTTTACTTTCGAAGACGATGGAGGGTTCCTGCCGCTGCACGCGGTGGGGGCCAGCATCAACGGGATCATACCGTCTGGAGGACTGAATCTGCATTACGTGCTGGAAGGGGGAAGTTCCAGAAACTACGGCGATACGGCGGGAATTCCGCTGGTGGATATCTCGTTTAACCGGGCCCTCAATCTAGCCATCTATTCCCAGCCAAGGGCGGTTCCGGGGCTGGAAGTCGGATTTTCCACCTATCACGACCTGTTCTCGCCTTTGGCCGGAATAGCGCTGAACCGTTCGTTGTGGATGGCGCACATCGTTTATGTGGAGGGCCGGGTGGAATTCCTGAACGAAGGGCTGTTGATCAGATTAACGGACTCGCCGCTCGGATCGGCAACGGGGTTGGGATTCTACAGCCAGATTGCGTACCGCATCGCGCCGTCCTGGAAGCCGTACGCGCGCGTGGAATATCTGAACCTGTATGGAACGGGGCTCATAGACTCGGCGGCCCGGCAATATATGCCCTGGAACACGGTGTATACGGGCGGTATCCGGAACGACCTGACGGACAGCGTAGCGCTGAAGTTGGAGCTGGCGCGTGAAACCCAGTATCTGGGGACCAGCTATATTACGGCTGCCGTGCAAGTGGCTTTTACATTTTGATATGGGGCGCTTCCTTGCATTACTGGCAGCCCTGTGGGGGGTGCCCACCGTGCCCGCCGCAGAGCCGCCGCAAGCGTTCGCCGCCGTGGTGCATCCCTCCAACACGACGCGCGACATACGGCTGCGCGACCTTAGTTCTTTGTTTGAAGGCGCGAGAAGGCATTGGTCCAACAGCTTGCCGGTGGTGCTGGTGGAGCGCGATTCCAACAGCGCGCCGTACCAATACCTGATGGTCCATCTGTTGAACACCACGGCGGGTGAGTACAAGCGGCATCTGCAAAGTATCGAATACAGCGGTGAGGCGGCGCTTTCCATTAAGACGCTGAACAGCGATGCGGCGGCCTGCCAGTTTGTGTTCAACGTGCCAACCGCCATCGCGATTATCGAGACCAGATCGCTCGGCCTGGCAGCCTGCGGGCAGGTGCAGGTGTTGCGGATCGACGGCAAGCTACCGGCCGAGGAAGGGTACCGGCTGAAATGAGGCTATGGCTGGCCAGAGTCTCGCTTACCGCGATCGTCCTGGCCGCGATCCTGGGCTCCGTTCTAGGGATGCGCGCGCTGCAGCAGGCGGTGGTTCGCGCCCGCGATTTGTATCGCGTGGATACGGCCGGTTCGCAAATGGAAAGCGACCTGGAGTTTGAGACCCAGGAGAGCCGCCGGGCTTTTCTCTACGCGCTGGCGGTGACGGACCCCAACGATCAACTGCCCTATGTGGCGCAGGCGCGTAAA
>DATHNM010000243.1:0-5150 GCA_035486095.1 Bryobacteraceae bacterium | reverse complement strand
GCCGGTCCCGGTAGTGTTATCCTGCAACGCCTGGTAGCCGGTAGCCGTGTTGTTGCTCGCAAGGTTGTTCTGCAGCGCCTGGTAGCCGCCGGCTGTGTTGTTCATCCCCGTAAGGTTCATCATCAACGCCTGGTAGCCGTGAGCCGCGTTGCCGGACCCGGTGGTGTTATCCTGCAGCGCCTCGGAGCCGGTGGCGGTGTTGTTGCTGGCAAGGTTGTTCTGCAACGCGTAGCTGCCGAGGGCGAGGTTGTTGGACCCCGCGATGTTGGCCGGCAGTGCCTGGTAGCCGATCGCAGTGTTAAGACTCCCGGAGGTGTTGTGCTGCATGGAATCGGCGCCGCTAACCGTATTGCCCTGTCCGCCGACGTTCTCGGCCAGCGCGTTGGAACCGGTCGCGGTGTTGAAGATACCGGACGTATTGTCCAGCAGGGCCTGGTAGCCGCTGGCCGTGTTATCGTGCCCACCGATATTGCCGTTCAGTGCCGCGTCGCCGTTGGCCGTGTTATCGATCCCGGTAGTGTTGTTCGCCAGCGTTGCCGCCCCAAGGGCGGTATTCCCGTTCAGATCGGTGGGCGTGGCGAAGTAGCCATTCATGTCGATAACCACATCGATGATCGCCGGGCCATAGTTAAACAGGCTTATCCCCCCGTTTGGCGTGCCGGCCGGGATGATGGCTGCGTTAGCCACCACCTTGCCTTGCGTATCGTTTAGGGTGGAGACCACAGGTTGCGAGATGCTGGCTGGCCAGACGGTGACAAATGCCACCGCCGCCCCCGCGTGGGGGATCACTGTGATGTTCAACGAGTAGGCCGCGGCGATGGAAGGAATAACGCCGCAGGGTGCCGGCGTCGTGTTGGAGTTGGCGGATTTCACGGGAAACGTCACGGTTGCCGACGCTGCTATGGACGGTCCCGAAAAAGGACTGATTCCATCAAATCCAGCCGTGCCGCCCCGCGTATCCACCAGACGGCAGGGCGTCATGGCCACAAAGCTAAGATTGACCCCGGCCTTGACTGGGGGCTGGCCCTGAGGCACGGGTTTGACGGCGGCTTCCCGTTCGAGCTCGTTGGGGTGCCAGTAACGGGCAGAGTCCCAGTTTCTTAGTGGAACCACACTCTCTTGCGCCTGCAGCGAGGTCAGCATGAGGGGTAGCGCAACCAGCAGGGAAACGGCATGGGCTGAACATTTCGAATAGTTCACTTTCGATTTCTCCTTTTGCCCTTATCGGCACGCGGCGAACAAACTTCTTCGCGGAAGGAGTCTATTTTTGGTGGGCGAGTGCACGCTGCCAGAGCGTTGCCGGTCGAGGATCGAAAAGCATCTTGCCATTGGCGGGCAGCACCTTCCACAAACCGCGCGTGACCTCGCTCTGCAACTGCCGCGCGGTCCACCCGGTGTAGCCGGCATAAATCCGGAACCACCCGGGCGCCGCGCCGCTTGAAATCAGCTTGAGAAGTTCGGATTTGCCGGTGATGACCGAGAAGAACGGAGGGGACTTGGAACGTAGCAGGCCGCGAACGCCGCTGGCCACCGGACCGCCGGCATAGACCGTTACGGCTTTTCCCGGCGCTTCGGGCAGGAGTTCGGAAATGAGCGCGCCGGTGGGTTTGTTGAGGATCAATCCAATAGCGGCATGAGAATCGTAATGAATGAGAAGAACTATCGTGCGGGCGAAATCGGGATCGTGCGATTGGGGCGTCGCCACCAGCAGATTTCCGGCCGCAAGCTGCTGGCAGTTCGCCGACAGGGCGAAGGTTGCAAGGCTCAGACCCAGCCTCAATATCGCCTGGAGATAGCTCATCGGGCAGGGCATGACTTGAGCAGACATGACGCGTTCAGGGGGTGGTTAGTGGGGTGGGACGGTGATTTTACAGAGCTGCTGGCTCGGTTGCGCAAGAACGAGATCGGCATCCCGGCATTCTTTCGTGAGGCGGAAAAGCTTTCCGATGACGAATGGCGAAAACTCTCAGCCTTGATTATGCAATGGTTCGCCCAGCAGGCCGCGGAAGGATCGAATGGATTTTATGCCTCGGGCGACGCTACGAACCGGTAGCCCACGCCGCGCACCGTCTGCAAATGCCGGGGGCGCGTCGGATCGTCTTCAATATAGCGGCGCAGGCGCACGATGAAATTGTCGATGGCGCGCGTGTCGGTGTCCTCATGCAGTCCCCAAACGTTGGCCAGCATGGCTTTGCGGGAAACACGCTGGCCCTCGTTGTCGATCAGGTAGCGCAGAACATTTGCCTCCATTAAGGTGAGGGGGAACACTTGATCGCGCACGCGCAGCTCCAGCCGGTCGAAGTCCACCGACTTTTCGCCGAAGGTAAAGGTGCGTGGGGATTCGGGCGATGGCGGCAGCGGCTCGGCCGGCGACTCCACGGTGGCTCTTAGCCATTCCCGCCGCCTGAGCAGCCCACGAATCCGCGCGATCAAGATGGAAAGCTCGAACGGTTTGGTCAGATAGTCGTCGGCGCCGGCCGCGAATCCGCGCAGCACATCGTCGGGATGGCCGCGCGCGGTCAGCATCAGCGTCGGCACGTATTGGCCCGCTTCCCGCATCTGGGAAATCACGTCGAATCCGCTGATGCCAGGCAGCATGACATCCAGAATCACTACATCGAAGGCCTGCGCTTCAGCTTTCAGCTTTTCGAGCGCGGCTTCGCCGGCATCCACCAGTTGCACCTGGTAGCCTTCGGCTTCTAGATTGAATCGCAATCCCTCGGCGAGATGCTGCTCGTCTTCCACCACCAGAACCCTGCTCATTTAATTAACTTGACGATGGGAAGCTGCAGGATGAAGGTGCTGCCCCGGCCGGGGCCTTCACTCTCGGCCCAGGCGCGGCCCCCATGTCGCTTGGCGACGGACCGCACGATGTAGAGCCCCAGCCCGGTGCCTTTGACGCGCGTGGCCAAGGGTCCTGGAACGCGGTAAAAACGCTTGAATATCTGTTTCAGCTCCATCTTCGGGATACCGGGGCCTTGATCCCGCACTCGCAGCGACACGAACTTATCGTCCACTGCCTGCGTTTCCACCAGGACCTGCACCGCGCTTCCGGAATATTTCACGGCGTTATCGATGAGATTCGATACCGCGGCGCGCACTTCGTCCGGATCGCCCATGACGGTGACCGGCGGGCCGGGAAGATACTGCAGCGCCTCCGGCAGCAGACGATGCAGGGTTCGCGTGCGCGTGAGGCATTCCTCGATGACGCCGTTGAGATCGATCTGGCTCAGATGCAGCCTGCGGCGGCTGGTGGATCCGATGCGTCCGGTGCGCAAGACCTGTTCGATGGTGGCCAGCAAGCGGTCACTATCTTCCACCATGGTGCGGTAAAACTCCTGCCGCTTGGGCTCTTCCACGGGGCGCGTTTGCAGGGTTTCCAGGTAGAGGCGAATGGACGCGACCGGCGTTTTGAGCTCGTGCGTTACGGCGTTGATAAAGGCATCGTGCTGTTCGTTGCGGCGGATTTCGCGGACCAGGAATGTGGTGTTGAGCACCACGCCGACGATGATGACCAGAGCCAGCAGCGAGCCCAGGAACAGCAGGATGCCGGTGTGCCAGCGCAGCAGCACCCAGCCGATGTACAGAAGAACGATGACCGAAATGAGGCCGATGCCCAGCGCAATGAAGAATGCGATGGATCTGCGGCGTCCGGCAACGACCATAACACCAGAGTAAGATAAACCGAGCCGCGCAGTCGGGCTTGCGGAATGTGCCTGTCCGCCGACCCTAAGCCGCTTCGCGCTCTGGGATGGCGGTGTGCACTTTGGCTACGCGAACGGCTTTGGCGATGCCCAGGAATTTCAGGATGGAGATCTGGATCCACGAGAAATCGATCTCGTACCATGCCAGCCCGTGCCGCGCCGACGTGGGGTGAGCGTGATGGTTGTTGTGCCAGCCTTCGCCGAAAGTGAGCAGCGCGATGATGACGTTGTTGCGGGAATCGTCGCGCGTGCTGAAGCGGCGGCTGCCCCACAGGTGGGTTACGGAGTTGACGGTCCAGGTGGCGTGCAGGCCAAAGGTGAGGCGCATGCAGGTGCCCCACAGCAACAGCGGGAGGCCGCCAAAGGCCAGCAACAGAGCCGACACTACGATGATGGGAATCCAGTGGTAGGTGTTCAGATACGCGTAGAACGGATCTTTCGCCAGATCTGGCGCATACTTTGCCATCAACTTGGTGTCGTTATGCTTCGACTCGCCCGTGAGCAGCCAACCGATGTGCGCCCACCAGGCGCCTTCACGAGGCGAATGGGGATCGCCCGGCTTATCGGAATACTGATGATGAATGCGATGCGTGGCCACCCAGAAGATGGGGCCGCCTTCAAGCGACAAGGTTCCACATAAAGCCAGGAAATATTCCAACGCGCGCGGCAGCTTGTAAGAACGATGGGTATGCAGCCGGTGGTAGCCCATACTGATGCCCAATCCAACGCTGGCCCAATACAGCACAATCGATATGATAAGAGCGTGCCAGCTGAACATAAACAGTGCCGCGATAGCGCCCACGTGCAAAACTAGCAGAACGCTGATGATGGCCCAGTTCAGCTTCCGGTGTTCATAGATACTTTGAATGTCGCTGGTCACGAAGTCTCCCTGATTCCTATCCTTAAGTTCCAACCTAACAGGGAAGCATCGCGTCGTTTGTAAGACTTGTGTAATACCGCGTTCAGTTAGTGTCGTGTGACGCAGTGCACCCAGTGGTTTCCCTTAGGGCATAATCGAAAGATGCCTGTCTCCGTAGACACTTTGCGACTACAGCTCGATTATTCCGGCTGGGCCAGCCAGCGACTGTTGGACGCCGCTGCTCAACTTTCGCAGGAAGAGCTGACCCGTGACTTTAAAACTTCCGACAAAACCGTGCTCGACACCCTGGTCCACGTCTATGCGGCCGATCGAATTTGGCTGGCGCGGGTGCTGGCCGAGCCGCGGGCGACCTTTATCGATCCCGAGGATCGTGATCTGACGTTGCTCCAAACCGAGTGGCCGGCACTGCAGCAGCGCTGGAAACTTTGGCTGCGCGATTTCACCGATGACGGCGTGTTGCGGGTGATCTCGTACACCGACACCAAGGGGCGCGCCTATTCGCAGCCGGTGTGGCAGATTCTGTTGCACCTGGTGAATCACGGGACGCATCACCGCGGCCAGGTTTC
>DATHNM010000242.1:0-18115 GCA_035486095.1 Bryobacteraceae bacterium | reverse complement strand
TTCCCAGCCCAGCAGCGGGATCCAAAGTATTTTACCCAGCTGGGCCTGCGACAATCCAAACGCGCGATTCAAGTACAGCGGGCTCAGATAAGAGACCAGACCCAGGGCTACGGCGCCGAGCCCGAAACTGGACACCACCAGCCAAAGACGCCGCTCCCCGAAGTTGGGCCACGCGACTTTGATTGACGAGCGCCGATGCTCCGCCAGATAGGGCGGCCGTCCGATGATGGCCCACAACGCCAGCCAGCACAGGCCCATTGCACCGGTGACCAGGAACGCCGCCCGCCACCCGAAGTGCAGCGCAATCGGCGTCACAATCAGCGGCGTAATAATAGCTCCGAGCGATGCGCCACTGTATCCGATGGCCGTTCCCCGCGATTGCCGATTGGGAGGCAGTGATTCAGCGGCCGCCTTCAGGGCAGCGGGGAATGCGGATCCTTCGCCGAAGCCCAGCACGCTCCGCGCCACGGCGAATCCCCAGAATCCCGACATCCAGGCATGCGCGGTGCTGGCGACGGCGCGCAGCGAGACTGCCACGAACATGCCCGTGCGCAGCCCGATGAAATCGAGGAAAGACCCGAACAGCGGATTCCCGATCATGTAGAAAATGGAAAACGCCGAGAGTGCGTTCGCGTAAGCCTGCGCGCTGAGGCCGGTATCGTGCAGGATCATGGGCGAGAGCACCGCCAGTACCTGCCGGTCCACATAGGACAGCAAGCTCGACAGCATCATGGCCATCGAAGGAACCCACATGATCCAGCTTCTAACTGGCGGCGTGGCGCTGCGAATGGCTGGCGCCGGGCTGAGGCCGATTTCGCTCACCACTGGAGTTTATCGTAATCGGGTATGGTAAACAGGAGGGTGAGATGATCCGCCGAACATTTTTGATAGTTGCCATCACTGCTGCCGCGCTACAGGCCGCCGGCAAGTCTTGTGATAGAGCTTGCCTGCAAGGCTTTGTCGATTCTTACCTGGACGCGATGGCCAAACACGATCCGTCGAAACTGCCGGTTGCTGAATCCGTGAAGTTCACCGAGAACGGCAAGCCGCTGAAGTTGGGAGAAGGTTTTTGGAAGACGGCGGGGGCGAGCAGTTATCGCCTTTACGCGCTGGATCCTCAAAGCGCGGACGCGGCGGCGCAAGCCGTGGTCTCCGAGAATGGGGTTCTCGATACCTTCTTCGTGCGATTGAAACTCAAGGCTCAAAAAATCACGGAAGTGGAAACGCTGGTCTGCCGGAAGGGCGAAGCGGGATTCTTCGCGCCGGAAAAGATGACCACGGCACCCAGCATCTATAGCGAGCCGGTGCCGGAAGCCCAGCAATCCGTGCGCTCGCAGCTTATTGACGACGCCAGCGCCTATTTCACTGCCGTGCAAACGGAGGGAAGCAAGGATTACAAGTCGGCGCCGCTGGCTCCCAAGATGAACCGGTTCGAAAACGGGGTGCAAACCACGAACGTTCCCGTGCTGGGCAGTCCCGCAATGAGCGGCGCCGAGCAACTCGACAAGGGCATTTTCAAAGGTTTGGTTATCGATCACCGGCGCTTTCCGGTGGTTGATTCGGAGCACGGCGTGGTGGTTGGGCTGATACTGATGCACGCCAACATGAACGGCCAGATGGGCGGAATTCTGATCTCGGAGATGTTCAAGGTGGCGGGCGGCAAAATCCAGCAGGTGCAGGCGGTGATGGTCAACGTTCCCAACAATTCCGACACCGGCTGGAAATGAGTCTCTCGCGCCGCATGGTGCGCGCTGCGCGCACGTTGACCATGGATCGGCTTCCCCCTGAAGCGGTTGCCAAGGTCAAGATCGGGCTTTTGGATTTTCTGTCGTGCGCTTTTGAGGCGCGCGATCTTCCATGGGGTTGCCAGGCCATTCGAATGGCCAGCGTCGCGCAAGGCCAGGCAACCGTGATCGGCACGCCGCTGCATTCGTCTCCCTCGGAAGCTGCCTTTGCAAATGCCACGCTCGGCCACGGGCTGGTGCGCGAGGATATGCATACCGGCGCGGTGAGCCACCTGGGAGTGGTGATTTTCCCAACGCTGCTGGCGCTGGCACAGCAGCACAAGGCCAGCGGCCGCGATTTTATTTTGGGCGCGATCAGCGGATATGAAGTGGGCGCGGCCGTGGGGCGGGCAATCCTGGATCAGGAAATGGTTCGCCGTTTTCGCCCCACTGGGATCACCGGCCCGTTGGCGGGCGCCATCGCGGGCAGCCTTCTGTTGGGCCTGGAAGAAGACGCCACCGTCAGCGCCCTGGGTTTTGCGGCCAACGCCACTGGCGGGCTAAACGAGTGGCCGTATTGCGGCGGCGATGAAATGTTCTTTCATCCCGGATTTGCCGCGCGCAATGCCGTAACGGCGGTGCAACTGGCCGCGCTGGGGGCCCGTGCGTCGGAAAGTGCGCTGGATGGGCGCGCGGGGCTTTTTGCGGGGTTCAACAAAACGGATTGCATCCCGCGAGTGAAGCCGTTTTCCGGTGAGCCGCTCGAAATTCTGTCGGTGTATTATAAGCCGGCGCCCGCTTGTAACTATGCGCAGTCCCCTACCCAGGCGGCGCTTTCCGTGGCCCTGCAACCCGGCTTTCGAAGCCAGGCTGTTGAGTCCGTCCTGGTGAAGGCATCGGCGGCCGCCGTAGGATATCCGGGTTGCGATTACACTGGGCCGTTTGAGCGCATCCTGCAAGCGAAGATGAGCATCCAGTATTGCGTGGCTGCGACGCTGGCTCGCGGTGTGATTGAGGAATCGAATTACCATCTGCTCGACGACCCCGAGATTAACCGGCTGGCAAAACTCACCCAGTTGGAAGTAGATGCTGGTTTCACTGCCGCCTATCCAGCGGCGCAGGGCACCGAAATCTTTGTGACATCGCAGCAAGGAATCGCGCGGTCTCGATTCGACGATGTGGTTCCCGCTTCGCCGGACCAGATTCGCGCGCGATTCCGATCGGCGTGTCCGAACGCACACGCCATCGAAGAGATGGTCGATACACTAGAACAGCAGGAAGACGTTGGCGCCTTAGGAGGTCTGGCAGCGTGAAGAAGCATCAGATGTTGATTGGCGGCAAGTGGGTTGATCCCGCCTCCGGTGAATGGTTTGAATCGACGAATCCGTTCACCGCGAAACCGTGGGCGCTTGTTCCGCGCGGCAGCAAGGCGGATGTGGAGCAAGCCATCGCGGCAGCCAAATGCGCCTTTCAAGGTGAATGGCGCAAGCTGACGGCCACGGCGCGCGGCGCGCTGCTCCACAAGTTTGGCGAACTGGTGGCGGCCGAGGCGCAGAGGCTGGCCGAAATCGAATCCACCGACAACGGCAAACTGATCGCCGAAATGCGCGGCCAGCTCAATTACATCCCGCAATGGTTTTACTACTACGGCGGCTTGGCGGACAAAATCGAAGGGCGCGTCATTCCCATCGACAAGCCGGGTGTGTTCAACTTCACGCGTGAGGAACCGCTGGGGGTGGTGGCCGCCATTACGCCGTGGAATTCGCCGCTGCTGTTGGCCACCTGGAAACTTGCGCCCGCATTGGCCGCGGGCAACACCGTGGTTTGGAAGCCCTCGGAATTTTCTTCGGTTTCCGCATTCGCCTTTGGGGAGTTGTTCGAGAAGGCTGGCTTCCCGCCCGGCGTGGTGAATATCGTCACCGGCTTCGGCAACGAGGTGGGCGAGCCTTTGATTACACATCAAGACGTCGCTAAGGTGGCTTTTACCGGCGGCGATAAAACCGGGGAGCATGTGTATGGGCTGGCCGCGCGCGGCATCAAGCCCGTCACGCTGGAACTTGGCGGGAAATCCGCCAACATCGTTTTCGACGATGCCGATCTGGATCAGGCGGTGAAGGGCGTGGTATCGGGAATTTTCGCCGCCACCGGTCAGACCTGCATCGCGGGCTCGCGCGCGCTCATCCACCGGCCCATCCACGCTGAGTTTGTGGAGCGCCTGCTGGATCTCGCGAAGACCGCGCGCATGGGCAATCCGCTGGATGCTTCCACGCAAGTCGGTCCCGTCACCACGCGCCCGCAATACGACAAGATTCTCGACTACATTCGCATCGCCAAGGAAGAAGGTGCGGTGTGCCGTCTGGGCGGCGCTCCGGCGCAGCGCGAGGAATGCGGATCGGGCTGGTTTGTTGAGCCCACCATTTTCACCGGCGTCAATCCGGAGATGCGTATCGCAAACGAAGAAGTCTTCGGTCCGGTGCTGTCTGTAATTCCTTTCGACGACGAAGATGAAGCGGTTCGCATCGCCAACAACACCGCGTATGGCCTGGCGGCCGGCGTCTGGACGCAAAGCATTCGCCGCGCCCTTATGATGTCCGAGCGGCTGGAAGCGGGCACGGTGTGGGTGAACACTTATCGCGCAGTGAGCTATATGTCGCCCTTCGGCGGCTACAAACGGTCCGGCATCGGGCGCGAGAGCGGCATCGAAGGCATTCGCGATTATCTGCAGACCAAGAGTGTATGGATCGATATCGCGGGCAACGCGCCCAATCCATTCGTAATGCGATAGTCTGGTGTGCTCAAGTGGTGTGCTCCAGCTGAAGACTCATGGTAGACGACGCAACAGCAACCTACATTCTCGAAAATCAGCGATGTTTTGAAGACCTGAAGCAGGTGGCCTCGCAACTCGCCGGATTACTGGTGCTGGCCGCCGCTGGATCGAAGGAAGCGCTGCCGGATCATCCGGCGCTATGTGCGGCCCGAGAGCTTTTTCGTGAAGCCGGCGATGCTCTGCGCTCCGCGCGTCCCACCGAACGCGCCGGACGGCATCATGCACACCTGGCCCGGGCGGCCGCGTTGATCGCCGTGGCGCTCAAAGAGTCCGAAGGCGTCCTGAACGTAGATCGCATATTGATCCCTTTACGCGCTGGCTACTCCGAGTTGGAACAAGCCGCCGATGCACTTCCGGGTTTCGAGAAAGTTTCTTTTAGCCGCGCTTGTTGTGGAGGAGCACACGCATGAACACAGCGTACTCATTGTGGGTGATGGAATATGCCGCGGTTCCCAACTATCCGCAGAGCGGGTTGATCTACGGGATGCACAACCAAGGCACTCGCAAACTGCCGTATTGCTACGTAGTGATCAAGGGCCAGGGCCAGATTGCAATGGTGGATGTCGGCTACAATCACAAGGCCCACGGCGAAGTGCTGGCCAATACCTACGGCGTGCGCGGCTGGCACTCGCCACGCGAAGTGCTGGGTGAAATCGGCATCCAACCCGAGGACATTTCGAACATCTTCATCACCCATTCCCATTTCGATCACATGGGCAACATCGAGGATTTTCCGAAGGCTACGTTCTATCTGCAGGAGCGCGAGCTTTCGAAATGGGTCTGGACCATGTCGCTGCATCGCAAGTTCCGCTGGCTGATGCTGGGCATTGATCCGGCGGACATCATGCGCGCGGTGGATCTGGCGCGGCAACACCGGCTGGTCTGCGTTGATGGCGATCGCGAAGACGTGCTGCCGGGTATCGATCTGCACGCCGCGTTCGACACGCACACCTGGGGATCGATGTACGTCACGGTCCGCAACGATCTGGCGCCCAATTCGCAAAGCAGCTGGGTTTTTTGCGGCGATCTGGCTTATGGGTATGAAAACCTGCGCGGCCACGATCCGGCGGATCCTGAGTACATTCCTATCGGGCTGGCAACCGGCAGCCAGTTCAATGTGATCATGACGGCCGATGAGATGGTGGAGAGCGTGGGCGGCGATGTGCATCGTGTAATCCCGCCGCATGAAGAGCGCCTGAAAGACTTGTACCCCTCCCGGATCACTACGGCGGGCCTGCGTATCACAGAGCTAGCGCTGGCCGACGGCGAGAAAAGCCAGGTTAAGTAGACCGGCAATTTCCAAAAACGGGTAATTGGTCCTGCACGTGCTGTCGTTCAATTTGTTATGCAACGACAATCGGGCGAAATCAACGGTTTTCGGCGAAAATGGGCTCGATATTTCGTGGCAGTGTGCCGCATCCTCCGGGGCGTTCTGGTGCATTCGAGTTGGGCGCTATTGGTTCCGGCGTTAGTGGCGGGTCCGACGCCGTGGGGCGTGAGCGCCACGCAGACGGGAATTAAGCTGACCGGTCCGGTGCCGCTTTTGTCGCCGGGCGGGGACCTCTATTTTTGCAACTCAAACTCGATGCTGGTCAAAATGGATGCGACCGGCCGGCAGATCTTTGCCGTTCCGGCAGCGTGCAACGACGCAGCTATCGTTTGGAGTCCGGATGGGAACATCTTAACCGGAGGTGCCAAGCTAAGCGGCGTCGATGGCCGTTTACTGTTCCTAACGGGCGAGTATCCCTCCGTCGCAGGGGACACTGTGGGCAACGTCTATTTGGCCGGAATTTGTGGCAGCACGTTATGTGTTGAGAAGCTGGACTCGCTCGGGAAACTCATCTATAGAACTTCGCTCCAGGCGCCATTTTCTGCGAACGCCGCGGGCTCCATTGCACCCGATGCCGATGGAAACGTGTACGTCGCGGGTTCCGCCGCGACTGGGAATTTCTTAATCGCCAAGTTCGACACTGGGGGCGGCACTCAAGCCTACCGCTTAGCGAATCCGAGTGAAACGGTAGGGTTCGTGCAGGTTGATCCTGCTGGAAATCCGGAGGTTTTGATCGAGCTTCCTGATCCGGCACAGTCACGCGTTCGCAAGTACGACACCACGCTTTCCACGGTGTTGTTCGACACAGCGGTGCCCGGATTTCTCCCCTTCCAAATGCTGGTCGGTTCGGATGGCACGTCCCTCTTGCTAGGTGGCACGAACCTGGTGAATTTCCCACAACTCCATCCGACGGCTGTTTGCTCCCTGCCCTCGGCGCCGGAGAGCCCCCAGCCTGTGTATCCACTTTTTGCGCGCGGCGTTATGGTGCGCGTGGACGCTGTGGGAAATCTCGTACAGTCCACCTTCGTTCCAGGAGATCCCGGGTTTGGAAATGGTTTCGCGCAACCGGATGGGGCGGGCGTTGCGATTGCGGACACGGTCACTGGGCAGATTGAGGTGCTGACCCTCGGGACTGCTCCGGAAGTTCAGTTGGGGTGCCTGGGGAATGCGGCATCGTTTGTGGCCGGGCCGCTCGCTCCGCTAGAGATTATCAGCATCTTCGGACAGAACCTCGGGCCGACACAGGGCGCTTCAAGCCAGCCCGGGCCCGGCGATATTTATCCCGTTCAACTCGGTGGCGTCAGCGTGACCTTTGACGGCGTCGCCGCCCCCTTGCTCTATGTGAGCTCCGGTCAGATCAATGCAATTACGCCTCTCGAATTAACTGGTAAAACAATCACCCATGTTTGCGCGTCCGTGAACGGCATGCCTACGAACTGCATGGACGCTCCCGTTCAGCCGGCGGCGCCAGGCATTTTCTTGAGCGGATTCCTCGCGGCTCAGCCAGCGACACTAGCTTTTTCCCTGAGCGGAGGCTACGCCGCGGCGTTGAACCAGGATGGAACAATCAACTCGCAGTCGAACCCGGCTCTGGCTGGCTCGATCGTTTCGCTCTTTGTTACCGGCCTGGGCACGATCACGCCCGCGTCGCCGGATGGCAGTGTGATCGGAATGCTGCCGCCATCGCAGGATTTGCAGGTGCGCATGTCAACTGTTCTTGGAGTCAACCAACAGCAGAATGTCTATGTGTTGGGTGCAGTGAACGTGCTTTATGCGGGACCGGCCCCCGACCAGATAGAGGGGCTAAGCCAGATCAACCTTCAAGTTCCGCAAACAGAGGGGAGCCTGCTCGTGTCTGTAGAATTCGGGAAATCTGGTGCAGAAACCGCCATAGGAGCCACGATCTGGACCACCGGGCAAACACCGGCCAGCTGCCAGACATTAGGAACTTGTTAAACCCGCCTCATCCTTATGCTGCGGATGGCGCAAAGAACTAACCCCAGCAGCCGGAGATTAGTCTTTGTGGCCGATTCCTAAGATCGCGCCCGAATCGTCCCGCAGCAGACATGTTCCCATGTACTGCGCGCGGGATCGTGCGGCGGCCAGATCGTGATAGACGAACGATCCCTTCACGAAAAAGTGGCACACCAACGAACGTCTTGAATATTGAAGATCCCGGCGCGCAGATCCGCCGTGCAGCAGGTTTGCATGCCAGATCAGCGTGTCGCCTTTCCGTGCGTGAAAGTAATGCGGCTCGATATGGTGCTGCGCGATCAGGTCCTGGATGTACGGCTCATATTTCCGGTGATAGGGACCATAGCCGTCGCGTTTCAGATCCAGATCGCCCAGTCCGACGTCCTTGCTGAATACGTACGGCAGTTTGTGACTGCCCGGATAGTACACCAACGGCCCGCTATCCGGATGAATGTCTTCAAACGCAATCCAGGCCGCCGATAAATAACCCAGCGGATAAGTGGTCATGTGAATGGAATCGGAGTGCGTGCCTTGCTGCGACCCTTTGTGCGAAAAAATGGTTTGCAGCGGCTTCGGTTCACGTTCCATCAAAAGGCGAATCCAGCGCAGCAATCCGGCATGCTTCAAAATGCGGCACAGGCTGGCCGATTTTTTGTGCGGGTTTAGATACCGTCCCGGATAAGGATCGCCGGCGCCTGCCGGTTCAGGCTGCAGCCGGATGCGGCCGCTGCCGATCGCCTTCTCATAAGCGCTCCAAATGGTATCCAATGCCTGGTCGTCCACCAGCTTCTTCACGATGATGTAGCCGTGGCGGGACCAGCAGCGGCATTGCTCCGCCTCCTCTTTGGTCAACTCGCCCAGCTTCAACTTTTCATCGATGTGATCCAGCGCATCGGGCCGGTCCAGCCAGGGATACGGGCCCGCATAAGGGAAATGCTCTGCCCGAAACGCCGGCACCTGGGAGAGTTTGACCGCTTGATCGGCGAAGAAACGGCCTTGCATGCAAAACCATCGTAGCGCAAGGTCCGTGTGATATATTCGCAGCATGATGCGCTGGCTTGCTGCGGTTTTGACATGTGCAACAGCGGCCCTTGCGGCCACTACTTCCACCGTCACCTATGACAAAGACGTTCTTCCCATCATGCAGAAGAACTGTCAGAGCTGCCATCGGCCGGGCGAGATTGGTCCGTCTTCGTTCCTTACTTACCAGAGCACGCGTCCGTGGGCCAAGGCGATCCGGGAAGCCGTGCTGACCAAGAAGATGCCGCCCTGGTTCGCCGATCCGCGTTTCGGGCACTTCGCCAATGACCGCCGCTTGCATGAAGCCGATATCAAGACCTTGGTTGCGTGGGTGGATGCGGGCGCGCCGGAGGGCGACGCGAAAGACATGCCGCCGCCCATCGAATGGCGCGACGGTTGGAACATCAAGCCGGACGTGGTGGTGGAGATGCCCAAGCCATACAACGTGCCCGCGCGCGGCACCATTGAGTACACCTACTTCGTGGTTCCAAGCGGCTTCACCAAGGACACCTGGGTGATCGATGCCGAAGTGCGGCCGGGAAACCGGACCATAGTGCATCATGGAAGCGTTCACATCCGGCCGCCGGGATCGCAATGGTTGAAGGACGCCAAGGTGGGCGAAGGTTACGTGCTTCCCAAGCGCGCCGATGGGGGTGAAGCCCTGCCCGCGCCCGTGGATCCGAGCGTGAACGTCAGCAACGAATGGCTGCTGGGCTATGTGCCGGGCATCCAACCGCAGAATTACTTCGATCTGGATCACAAAGCCGCTAAGCTGATCCCCGCCGGATCCGACATCGTTTTTGAAATGCACTACACCACGAACGGCAAGCCGGCGACCGATCAAACCAAGGTGGGTTTCGTGCTGGCGAAGCAACCGCCGAAATATCGCTTGCTGACAGTGCCCGTAGCCGGCGCCGATTTCACCATTCCTCCCGGTGACGCCAACTACGCGGGCCATACCGTTGCTCAGTTCGATCAGCCGGTGACGCTGATCTATTCACAGCCTCATATGCACCTGCGCGGCAAGGATATGGATATTCGGCTGGATTACCCGAACGGCGAACACGAAACGCTGGTCAGCGTTCCGCATTACGATTTTAGCTGGCAGACCATTTACTTCGAGCAGAAGCCCATCGAAGTGCCGAAGGGAACCAAGATCGAGCTGTTCGCGCACTGGGATAATTCCGCGAACAACAAGTACAATCCCGACCCCAAGGCCACCATTCGCTGGGGCGATCAGAGCTGGGACGAAATGCTGTTCGCCTGGGTTGGGGTGGTTGTGCCGCGCGATGCCGATCCCGAAAAGGTGATGGCGAAACCGGCTAACATCGCCGCCGCCCGTTAGAGTTTGAAGCGCTACAACAACCGGCAGGCTTCCTCAAACGCCAATCGCGGATTGCGCGGGAACAGCTTGGAAGCATCCCCGTACCCGAGATTGCACAGGAAGTTCGACTTCACGTCCACAAACGCCGCCGGATTCCCAGCCGACGCCGAGAAAAATTCGGCATCCACCTTGGCATTGTCGAAACCGGACATGGGCCCGCAATCCAACCCCAACGCGCGAGCCGCCAGAATCAGATAACCGCCTTGCAGGCTGCTGTTGCGAAACGCTGTGGTTTCCGCCAGCTGAGGCGCCTTGGCGAACACTTCCCGCATCGCCGGATTATTCGGAAACAGCTTCGGAGTCTGCTCGTAGAACTTGAGATCGAAGCCGACAATCGCGGTCACGGGAGCCTTCAGGGCCTTATCCACATTGGTGGGGCTCAGCGCCGGCACCAGCCTTTGTTTCGCTTCCTGTGTCCGCAGAAAGATGATGCGCGCGGGATTTGAATTCGCGCTGGTCGGCCCGTTTTTCATTGTTTCGTATAGCTGATGCAGCAGATCGTCACTGACCGGCTTGTCCAGCCAGACGTTGTGCGTCCGGGCTTGGTGAAAGAGAACATCGAGCGCGTGGTTACTGAGTGGAGTGGTCATGTTGTCGAAAAATAGGGGAATTACTTGTGGACGGCCACGATCTGGTCGCCATCGATATAGCCGATATACACCGTGCCTTGCAATGCCGCGTAGCCTTTTGACTTGGAGCCTTTGCCGGTTTCAAAAGAGCGGAGGGTAGGTCCATCTTCGCTTTTGCCGGCCAGGGCGCGCACGGCGATCTTTCTTCCGTCCACTGCTTCAACCTGCGTCAGACGGAACGTCAGTTTGTGTCCCCCGATTCCCAGGAACTTCTTCTTTCCGGTCTCACCCACCACCACGCCCGTAACGGTGGCTCCCTTGGCAATTACGGTTTTGTCGCCTACCCGCAGGCCTTCATTCACTGTGAAACGCAGGGCCTGCCCTTCGGTGGCATCGACGGGAACATCCTCGCCGAGATTAATGACGAACGGTAGCGCATCGCTCACCATCACCGGAGTGGTGGGAATAACTGGTTTGGGCGCCGGTTTGGGTGGCGGCGCAACGGGAGGCGCGGCAACAGGCGCCGGAGGTGCCGGCGCGGGCGTCACGGGAGCCGGCACTACCGGAAGCGTTTTAACAGCCGCGTCCGGTTTCGGCTTGGGTGTGCGTTTCGTTTTGGCCGGCTTGGCCGCTGAACTATCAGCCGGGGGCGTTGCCGGCGGAGTTTCCACGGTCGGTGGTGTTACCTCAAGCGGCGGTGGCGGTGTTACGGGTGTCGCGACAGCAGGCGGCAACGTGGCGGTTGCCACCTGCGCCTGCGTGGCCTGGCGGCTCTTCCACCAGTACCAGCCGCCCACTGCGGCGCCGGCAACCAGCACAGCCCCGATAATACCCAGCACAACAAGCAGCGATTTAGGCGAAGATCCTGCCGGCCGGGGAACCCCTCGCGCCGGTGTCATCGCAGGTTTCGGCGGTCCATTCTTGGCCGGGCCCGTCTTGGATCCAGCGGGCTTCTGAGGACCCACCTTCGCGGGACCATTCACCGGCGGTGCGGCCTTGGGCGGCGTCGATTCAATGAACGGATCCGGGTCCGTGGAGACAGAGGTGGCCGCCGGAGACAGGGAAGCTTCGCCCATGAACGTCGATAGCGGGAGTGGGGGAACGATAGGCGTCTGGCCGGTCGGGATCGGCGAGGCAAAATGACCCTCGGGATCCAATTGCCGTTGCAGCGTCAGCAGCGCTCCTTCAATCTCCTTCATGGATTGCCAGCGCGCCGCCGGCTCCTTCGGAAGGCAGCGCAGAACAATCTGTTCCAGCAAGGGTGGAACGGCGGGCGCCGCTTCATAGATCGGCCTCACGTCGTCGCGCAGGATGGCCGAAAGCGTCGAGATGCCGGAACGTCCCTCGAATGCGCGCTTGCCGGTCAGCATCTCATACAGCACGGAGCCGAATGAGAAAATGTCGGAGCGTGCATCCACCCGTTTGCCCTCCGCCTGTTCGGGGGACATGTAGCTGACGGTGCCGATGATGGAGCCTTCGCGCGTGAGCGCGGCTTCCACTGTACTCTGCTCGCCGGTCTGGCCGGACATGCCCGAATCCACCCACTTGGCAAGTCCAAAGTCCAGGACCTTGATCAGGCCGGACGTGGTGACCATGATGTTAGAAGGCTTCAGATCCCGATGGATGATGCCCGCGGAGTGGGCCGCGGTGAGGGCGCTGGCTATCTGAGCGGCGTATTGCAGCGCCTGGGCAGGCGGCAACCCTCCAGAGGGCGTCAAATCGCGCAGGGTTTTGCCGCCGATGTATTCCATCACGATGCATTGCACGTCTCCATCAGAGACTATGTCGTACAAAGTAATGATGTTAGGGTGATTAAGGGCGGATGCGGCCTGGGCTTCCTGGAAGAAACGGCGCTTACGCTCGGGGTCTGTGGACATGCCCGGCGACAGGATTTTTACCGCTACCAAACGATTTAGCCGGTCGTCTTGCGCCTTGTAGATCTCGCCCATTCCGCCGGCGCCAATCTTGTCGATTAATTGGTAGTGAAGAATCTTTTTGCCGACCATGGTGCGAGCGTGCGCCCACGCGCATTATGACTCGAATGAGACAGCCAGCGCAATCAGGCTTGGGGCGTCCGGTCTGAGTGACAGACGTTCGCCGGGGACCGGGCGGTACACTGAGCAGAATTGGCATGCGATACATAGACCGGGACGAGGTGGCGCGGCGGCTCACGTACGAAGTCTGTATTCCCATCGTGCGCGACGCCATGATCGCCTTCTCAAAGGGCGAAACAAAGCAGCTTTTGCGCTCGATTATCACCCTGTCCGGCGGCCGCCTCTTTGGGATCATGCCGGGGGCATTGGGCGCGGATGCTCCCTTCGGCGCGAAGCTGATCAGCGTGTTCCAGGACAACTTAGCCAAGGGTATCCAATCCCATCAGGGGCTGGTCATTCTATTCGATCCTGGCACTGGCGCGCCGGTTTGCGTGGCGCATGCCGGCGAGATTACGGCCATCCGAACGGCGGCGGCCAGCGCGGTGGCTACCGATGTGTTGGCCCGCAAAGACGCCCGGCGTCTGGCGATCCTGGGCTATGGCGAGCAGGCCGCCACCCACGCGCGTGCCATCGGCAAGGTACGCCCGCTTGAGTCCATTGTGGTGTGGGGCCGATCGTCCGATCGAGCACGGGAATTCGCCCAGCGGATGCAGGCGGAACTTGGATTGCTTGTGGAGAGCGCCGGGAGCGTGGAAGAGGCGGTTGGGAACGCCGATATCATTTGTACGGTGACTGCGGCGGCCGAGCCGATCTTGAAAGGCGCATGGGTGCGTCCCGGCGCGCACTTGAACCTGGTAGGTTCAGGCTTCGCGGGGCCGGTTGAAGTGGACAATGACCTGGTGGTCCGCGCGCGCTTTATCGCCGACAGCCGGGAAGGCGTTTTGAGTCAAGGGGCGGAATTTCTGAGGGCGAAGCAAGCCGGTTTAATCAATGACGAGCACATTGTGGCTGAGATCGGGCAGGTGCTGGCGGGTGAAATCGAAGGCCGCCGGTCGGCGGAGGAGATTACCGTTTATAAGTCCCTGGGGCATGTGGTGCAGGATCTGGCTAGCGCGTGGGCGCTGTATGCGGAGAGCGATGCGCCCGGCGCCTGAAAAGCTCTGGTGCGTGAGTTTGCGACACCTGAGTTTGCGACAATGGAGCCGAAAGGCCTGTCGTGAAACCCATCCTTCTGCTTCTGGCAAGTGTTGCGCTATTTCTGGGCGCCGGTAACGTCGCCAAGCTCAATTATCCGGTTGCCCCCCAAGGCGACCAGGTGGACGATTATCACGGCGCTAAAATCGCCGATCCGTACCGCGGCTTGGAGAATGCCGATGCCGCGTCCACCGGAAAATGGGTGCAGCAGGAGAATGAGCTGACGTTTGGGTATCTCGCGAAGCTGCCCGGGCGGGAGGCTATCAAGAAACAGCTCACCGAACTCTGGAATTACGAGAAATTCGATGGCTTCCACAAAGCCGGGAATCATTATTTCTATTTCCACAATTCGGGTCTGCAAAACCAATCTGTGCTGTACGTGATGGATTCTCTGAACAGCGCGCCCCGCGTGCTGCTGGATCCGAACACGTATCGCAAGGATGGCACGGCGGCGCTGGACGGCGAGTCAGTGAGCTGGAATGGAAAACTGCTGGCATATGCAGTGGCGCAGGCCGGTTCGGATTGGGCGGAGTGGCGCGTGCGCGACGTGGCCACCGGGACGGATTCGTCAGACCTGATTCAGTGGACCAAAGGCAGCAACATTGCCTGGGCGGCGGATGATCGCGGATTCTATTATTCGCGCTATGCCGAACCGCCTCCCGAAAAGCTGCTGACCGTGGCGGCGCTGAACGAGAAGGTTTACTTCCACAAGCTGGGAGATTCCCAGTCGGCCGACAAGCTGATTTACGAGCGGCCGGATCATCCCAACTGGGCCATCGCCCCGCTAGTCATGGAGGGCGGCCGGTACCTGCTTTTCTACATGGAGAATGGCGTTCCCGGGACGAATCTGCTGGCCTATCAAGACCTGCGGGCAGCCAATCCGAAAACTGTGATGTTGATTCCGTCGGCCGACTACGGCTACGGGCCGATCGCGGTGCTTGGTTCGACATTGTATTTGCAGACCAACGACGGCGCGCCAAAAGGGCGGGTGATCGCGATGGATCTGGAGCATCCCGAGCGCGCAAATTGGAAGGAAATTGTTCCAGAGCGTTCGCAAACTTTGGATAACGCGCAGATGGCGGATGGAAAGCTGCTGTTGTCTTACATGCAGGACGCACATTCGGCGGCGCGGCTGGTGAGCCTGGATGGCAAGACCACCCAGGACGTTGCGATGCCGGGGATAGGGACGGCCCAATGGTCTGGCGCGCGTCTCCAGGATAAGGAGATGTTTTTCGGATTCGACGGCTTCACCATTGCGCCCGGCATTTACCGGCTGGATCTGGAAACGGGCAAGAGCGCAGTGATCCGGCAGAGCAAAGTGGCGGTGGATCTATCGATGTATGAAACGCGGCAGGTGTTTTATCCAAGCAAGGACGGCACCCGCGTTCCGATGTTCTTGAGCTATAAGAAAGGCCTGAAGGCGGATGGCCAGAATCCGACGCTGCTGTACGCATATGGCGGCTTCGACGTGGCGGAGACGCCGGCTTTCCGGCCGCGGATCGTGGAATGGATGCAGATGGGCGGCGTGTACGCGGTGGCGAATATTCGCGGGGGATCGGAATATGGGGAAGCTTGGCACCAGGCCGGGATGCGCGCCAAGAAACAGAATGTGTTCGACGATTTCATCGCGGCAGGCGAGTGGCTGATCGCGAACAAGTTTACGTCCACGCCCAAGCTGGCCATTTATGGCGCCAGCAATGGAGGGCTGTTGATTGGCGCGGTGCTGAACCAGCGTCCGGATTTGTTTGGTGCGGCCATGCCGGCGGTGGGCGTGATGGACATGCTGCGATTCCAGAATTTCGGATTCGGAACGCAGTGGGTGGGCGAGTATGGTTCGTCGGCGAATCCCGGGGATTTCAAAATCCTGCGCGCGTATTCGCCGCTGCACAACATTCGCAAGGGGGCGCAATATCCGCCCACGCTGATCACCACCTCCGACCATGACGATCGTGTCATGCCCGGACATAGCTTGAAGTACGCGGCCACGCTGCAGCAGGCGCAGGAAGGTCCAGCGCCGATTTTGATTCGCATCGAGACGCGCGCCGGACACGGCGCCGGCAAGCCCACCACCAAGCAGATCGACGAATGGGCAGATCGCTTCGTGTTCCTGAAGAGCGCGCTGAAAATGGGCTCTTAGTTCATGCTCGAAAAGCCGTTTCGTCCCGAGACGCGCGTGGTGCGGCGCAATGGAGCGCCGTCGCTGCGGGAGCATTCCGCCGATATTTGCGTGGTGGGCGCTGGAATCTCCGGCGTTTCTGCGGCCATCGAGGCGGCGCGATTGGGACGCCGGGTAATCTTGATCGATGGCCTGCCTGCGCTGGGCGGCCAGGCGGTGAACTCCATCATCGGGATGATCGTGGGTCTGTTCGGTAATCCGCCCAAGAGCAAACAACTGACCCACGGGATTGCGGACGACATCATTCGCGACTTGAGCGCGACTGGCGATCTGCACGTGGTGATGGGCGGCGTGTCGCTCAACGCGCTGTATAACGAGGTTGCGCTTGGCCGCTGGGTGGAGCGTAAGGTTCTGGAGCTGAAGATCACGCCGCTGGTGGGCGCGATTTTGCGCGGCGTGCAACGCGAGGGGCGCAGGATCACGGCGCTGGAATTGTCCACGCGCTATGGCGATGTCATGGTGCGGGCGGACGGTTTCGTGGATGCGACGGGCGACGCAGCGGTGGTGTGGCAGGCGGGCCTGGAGTGCCGCGAGCCGGCCGAAGGCGTGATTTACGGATCGCAGATGATTGTGATCGAGAATTTCGAGGAGGCGTACAAGCCCAGCCGCGCCGAAATGTCGGAGCGCATTCGCGAACGGGGCGCGGACTACGGGATGATCCGGCGGGATGGATTCGCAATGAGTTTTCCGGGGCGCGCGACGGCGGTGGTGAACATGACGCACATCGAAAATCCGATGGATCCGTTTGGCGCTTCCAAGACCGGACTGGAAGGCAAGGAGCAGGCTGACCTGACGATGCAGTTCCTGCGGTCGGAATTTCCTGCGGCATTTGGGGAAGCGCGCGTGCGCTCCTATGGGCTGCCTGGTATAAGGCAGACGCGCTGGATTGTGGGGCGGCATCATCTGACGGTGGATGAGGTGCGGGCGGGCGTGAAATTTCCCGACAGCATCGCGCGCACCGCTTGGCCGCTGGAGCAGCACCATAACGCGGAGGGCTATGTGTGGGAGCCGTTCGATGCGGATCACGTGCATTACGTGCCGCTCGGCAGTTTGACGCCGCCGGCGGTGGATAATCTGGTGGCGGCCGGGCGCTGCATCGACGGCGATGCGACCGCGTTGTCCAGTGTGCGCGTGATGGGCCCGTGCATCGCGATGGGCGCGGCGGCGGCGCATGCACTGGATCTGGCGGGACAGGAAAGCGTGCACCAGATCGATTTGGCGGCTCTGCATAATAGGCTGGCGGCGAACATAGACGATTGACGAGTGTGTGGGAGAATAGTGCCAGGCGGCGCGCACTTGATTTCGGTGACCAACGAACAGCTCTACATTCTGATCGGCGTTCCGATGCTGTTTAACGCTACGTTGATCGGGCTTGTTATCGCCTATATCAACGCCAGGTTTGGCAGGTCTGACGCAAGATTTGACGGCATCGAGCGGCGCTTCGATGGCATCGACAGGCGCTTCGACGACATGCGCGACTTGTGGCGCGCCGAACTTCGGCGGGTGGAAGAAGTGCTCGATGCGCGCTTGAAGCACATCGAAGAGCGCGGCTGAACCATCCGCACGTTATCCTATTCCTATCCCAAGTTTTCAGCTACTCCTGCTTCAGATCGGCGTGGTGCTGTTAACGGCGCACCTGCTGGGCATCGTTTTCCACACCATTGGCCAGCCGCGCGTAATGGGCGAGATGACGGCAGGAATACTGCTGGGGCCATCGCTGTTCGGCCGCATTGCGCCGCAGGCCTTCGTGCAGTTATTTCCCCCGGACGGATTGGTTGGGCTGAACGCTCTGAGCCAGATTGGCCTGATTCTGTTCCTGTTCGTGGTGGGGATGCATGTGTTGCCGCAGAAGGGATCAGGCGTCGCGAGCCAAGCCCTCATCGCCAGCAGCGCGAGTATGTTGACGCCGCTGGTGCTGGGCTCGCTTTTAGCCATCCCGCTGCATGAAGAACTGGCTAGCGATGTTATGCTGCCGAGGTTCGC
>DATHNM010000241.1:0-12083 GCA_035486095.1 Bryobacteraceae bacterium | reverse complement strand
AAAAAGAAGAAGTAGCTACTTCTTGTCGGCCGGTTTTTGCGAGGCACGCACTACTACCAAACGCGCCACGTCGCCATCGTCGGTGGTGACATAGCCCACCGTAACTTTCACCCGGACGCGCAGCTTTCCTTCGACGCGCGTATCAGATTTGATCGAAAAGGTGCGTTTCTCGGCGGGCTTTCCCAGGATGCTGCGCGACACCGTGATCTGGGTAGCCGTTACTTCGACGATGGGCCCCGAAAAGGTTTGATCGTACTTAGGCTCGCTCTTGGAATTGTCGCCGTGGCTGGACTTCTCCAGGCTTGCGTTTTCCTGCGCCGAGCTTCCAATCCCGAACAGCGCCCCCGCAACAATCAGCCAAGTCGCGAAACAGAGCCGCACTCTTGCATGATAAACCAAGCAGCTTAAGACAGAACCGGCGTTGGTATTAAACTTGCTTCATTCGGACACAGCGGCTTACAGAACGAGCACCGGATGGTAAAGATTCGGCAGGCGCACTTCGCCAATGGCGATTAAATCGCCTTCCGTACTCACCGCCTTGACGTATTTCGCACCGGCTCTGTCCACAAAGGGCGAGAGCCGGAAATCCTTGCCCTGCCGGATCTGGCCGGCCGTGAGGGCGTCCACGGTGGCATTGGGAATCTCGGGTAAAACCAGCGAGGCCGGGATCAGGGCCTGCCCCAGCCCTCCGCCGCGAGCCAGCTCGTCCAGCGTTTCCAGGGTGCGTGCCTGGCCTGCAGTGAACTCGCCCGAAAGCGTGCGGCGCAGAGAGGTCAGAAACGCCCCGCAGCCCAATTTCCGGCCAACATCGTGCGCGATGCCGCGCAGGTACGTGCCGGCCGAGCAGCGCACCGAGATACTGGCGGTGGTTCCGTCGAATTCGGCAAGATCCAGTCTCAGAACCCGCACCTCCACCGGCTCCAATTCCACGGCAATATGCTTGCGCGCCAGCCGATATGCCGGCGTCCCGGCAATCTTCTTGGCGGAAAACGGAGGCGGGGTTTGCAGAATAGTTCCGCGAAACTCATCCAGCACTGCCTCCAGCTCGGCACGTGTGAAGTTCGGCGTAACCGGCTCAGATATTGGAGACCCTTCGCGGTCGTACGTGTCGGTGGCCCATCCGAATTGAATCTTCCCGTCGTAAGTTTTCTCGCCGGAAGAAAAAAATTGGGCCAACCGGGTGGCGCGGCCCAGCACCAGGGGTAGCACGCCGGTTGCCATGGGATCCAACGTGCCTAAGTGTCCTACCTTGCGTGTGTTCGCCAGACGGCGCATACGATTTACAACATCGTGCGAGGTGAGACCTTCCGGCTTATCGACAACAATAACGCCATCCACGAGACCACTGTAACAGCCGGAGCATGGAAACCTGCCGCGCCGGGGGCACGTCTTTTGAAATAGCAATATCGCATTTCGCTTTTTCTCCAAGACGAATTTCGATTTGACTTAGGCAGTCTGATCCGCGTAAGCAGTTCAGTTGCCGGCCGGTGAGCATCTTCCTCCGAGTGCTCACCGGCTTCTATTTCTTCAAAGCCCGCCCGGCCGCGCGAACGATATTCGGCGGAAGCTGATAGCGGTGGAACTCGTCCAGGCCACACCAGGCCACTTGTGGAGCTTCGTTAGTAACGGCAAAATTCCCGGAGTCTGCGGTAAACGAAAAAATGAGATCGTGATGCAGATGGAAGGGCTCTGCCTTGCGGGCTGGAATGGCATGCACGTCCATTCCGGCCAGCTGCGTTAAACCTGCGACAGGAATTTGCACCGCCGTCTCTTCCAGGGCTTCGCGGCGCGCCGCGTCACCCAATGTTTTGTCGGTCTCCTCAACATGGCCGCCCGGCAGCAGCCAGCGGCGATGGCGATGATGATGCATCACCAGGAACTCGCGTTGGTTGGGATGCAGCACCAGGGCCGTGCAGGTAATGTGGCCGGGATGAAATTGATCGCGCGAAAAGGGCGCTGGCGTTAATTCCAGCAGCGCCAGAATTAACTCGCGGCTTTTCTCTTCCTCGCGCGATACATCGAAGGCGCGGACCAGCGCAACGGCCTGTGCCGGGTCGCGCATCAGGATGCCCGCATCAAAATTCGATGGCCGCGAGCACTTCCGACGGCCTTTTATCGAAGGCGCGGCAGATGGCCAGCAGACTCTCGATACTGGGCAGATTGGCGCCCCGTTCGATGGAACTGATCTGCGAGATGCTGAGCTTGGTTGAGGCGGCCAGATCTTTCAGCGACCAATCGCGCTCCACGCGCAGCATCTTAATCTGGTGGCCCAGCCGTTCGCGCAAACGATCCTGCGCGGTGCGTCCGAACCCGTATTTCTCAATCGCGTTGTGCAGCGTCTGGCGGAGCTGCGCCAGCGAGAAAGGCTTCGAAATATAGTCGAAGACTTTCATCTTGAAGGTGGCGCGCATATCTTCGAGCGACGGATAACCGGTGACGATGATGACGCACAGGCCGGGATAGGCGGCCAGCAGTTGTTCCAGCACTTTGTCGCCCTTGAACTCGCCCATCTTCATGTCCAACAGCACGATGTCGGGCAAGCGCTGTTCAGCGGCGGCGAACAGCTCGTCCGGATGGCCGAAGGCGCGAATGGAGTAGAGCCCGTCGTCCTTCAGCGCGTCTTCCAGGTAATTGCAGAAATCGGGATCGTCGTCGAGAATGGCCAGATCCACCAGGCCGCTGGTGCTGCCTGGTTTGACCTGCGATGGATCAGAAGCGGGATCGGAGGTTCGTTCCGGTGCGGGCTTGATGGCCACTTTAATTCACTCCCACGGCGCGCTTGGAACAAGAGGCGGGCAGGGTCACCTCAAGACAAGCGCCACCCTCCACGCGATTGGCCGCCGCAATGGTTCCACCGTGCTGGTGAATAATGCCTTCGGCCACGGTGAGGCCGAGCCCGGTGCCTTTGGCGTCCAGCCGCGTGGAGACGAAGGCCTCAAAGATATCGGGCAGCACGTCGGGCGCGATGCCGGGGCCGTTGTCTTCCACGGCAATCGAAATCCAGGGCTGCGCATTGCGATTCAGGCGGCGCGAATGCACCGATATCTCGCCCGAGGGTGGGATCGCATAGAGCGCGTTGCGCAGCAGATTGACGAACACCTGCACCAGGCGATCCGAATTGCCGTTGACCACGTCGCCTGAGTCCACGTGATTGGCGAAGCGCGAAGCAGCGGCCTTCTTGTCGATAGCCACCAGCGCCCAGGCTTCGTCGATCAGATGGCGCAGCGGCACGGGCTCCATATGCTGCTTGCGGACACGCGAGAAATCCACCAGCGTCTCGCTGATGCGGCGAATGCGCTGGGTGACGCGCAGCATACGCGCCAGGCGCTCCAGCGTGGCGGCGTCGGCGGTTGTTTCGGTAAGCTTCTCGATGGAGCCCTGCAGAACGGTGAGCGGCGTGTTCAGCTCATGCGCGACGCTGGCGCTGAGCAAGCCCAGGCTGACCAGGCGATCCTGCGCTTCCAGTTTGCGGAGGGCTTCCTCCAAATCCTCTTCGCGCTTGCGCAGTTCGATGACGGTGGCGTTGCGCGAGCGCATGATGTGGCCGATTTCGTCGCCCGGAATGAAGGCTTCGTTGATCAGCTCGCGATCGCGATCGCCATGCTGGGTGGCTTGATCAGCCTCCAGCATGAGCTGCAGCGGGCGATAGACGTACAGCGGCATGATGGTGGTTTCAAGCACCAGCACGGCCAGAATGTAGATGGCGCCCAGCACGATGAACAGGTTGGTTTTGGCGTGATCGGGCAGGTAAGGATAGAGCGCGAAATAGACACCGATGGCGAAGATAAGAAAGAAGACGTTGTGCAGCACCATCAGCTTGAGGCGCACCTTGAGATCGCCGAAGAGCCGCGTGACTCGCTTGGGAGATCGTATGGGCGCCGGGACGCTGAGTGATTGTGATCGAGTCACGGGTGTTTCCTGCTCAATATGATTCTACGAAATTGGGGCGCGACCGGCGCTAGCGTCGAATTAGAATGGAGTCAGGTGAAACGATGAGCGGGATTACGTCCGACGCACTGGTGTTTTTTGGGGCAACCGGCGATCTCGCCTATAAGCAAATCTTTCCCGCGCTGCAGCGGCTGGCCCTGCGCGGGGAGTTGAACATGCCGGTGATAGGCGTGGCGAAATCGGGCTGGACGCTCGATCAGCTGAAGCAGCGGGCCAAAGACAGCGTGGAACACGGCGGCGGTCTGGACCCCGCTGCGTTTGCCAAACTGATGAGCGTTTTGCGGTATATCGACGGCGATTACACCGATCCGGCAACGTTTCACCAACTGCGGCAGCTTTTGGGCCCGGCTAAACACCCGTTGCACTATCTGGCAATTCCCCCGGAACTTTTTGGCGAAGTGGTGACGCAGCTGAAAGCGGCGGGCTGCTCGGATGGCGCGCGCGTAGTGGTGGAGAAGCCCTTCGGCCGCGATCTGGATTCGGCGCGGAAGCTGAATGACACGCTGCACACAGCGTTTCCGGAAGAAGATATTTTTCGTATCGATCACTTTTTGGGCAAGAACGCGGTCCAGAATATCCTGTACTTTCGCTTTGCCAATGCATTCGTGGAGCCCATCTGGAACCGCCAGTACGTAGAGAGCGTTCAGATCACTATGGCAGAGAACTTCGGCGTAGCCGGCAGGGGCGCGTTTTACGAGCAGGCCGGCGCCTTGCGCGACGTGGTGGAGAACCATTTGTTCCAGCTGCTGTGCAACGTTGCCATGGAACCGCCCGCCAGCATCGAGAGTCGAAATCTGGGCGATGAAAAAGTTAAGGTGCTCCGGGCCATCAGAACTCTGGAGCCCGGCGATGTGGTGCGCGGCCAGTTCCAGGGCTATCGCAATGAAAAGGGCGTCAAGCCGGATTCGACGGTGGAAACCTATGTGGCGCTGCGCCTGCATATCGACTCCTGGCGCTGGAAGGGCGTGCCGTTTTATATTCGGGCAGGGAAATCGCTGCCGGTGAATGCAACCGAGGTCACGGCGCTGCTGCGGCAACCGCCCGATATTTTTTCAAAACAGATCGCCAATCAAAACTATCTCCGATTCCGCGTGTCACCCGGGCTGGCCATTGCCATAGGAGCGCTGGTGAAAAAGCCGGGAGACGAGATGGCGGGCGAGCCGGTGGAATTACTTGCGACCGAGCATGCCGGTCCAACCGAGCTGCTTCCTTACGAAGAATTATTGGATAACGCGATACACGGCGATCAGATACGGTTCGCGCGCGAAGACTATGTGGAAGAGGCGTGGAGGATTGTCCAGCCGATTCTGGGAAATGCAGCTCCGCTGCACTTCTACGATCCCGGCACCTGGGGCCCGGCGGAAGCCGAAGGGATCACCTCGGCGGATGGGGGATGGGTGAACCCGTCCTAACTTCCCACAGCCGCAGACCGCCAACGAACGCGTTTTCATTGCTCCCCAAACTGGTTTTCTCGGGCAGCTCCTTCAACTTCTTCACGTTTCCGCCGCCCAGAACCACGTACTCCGCTGCCAGCGCTTCGCGAAGCTCGGTGACAACTTTCTGCACCCTGCGGCGCCACTTCTTCTTGCCCAATCGTTTCAGCCCGCGAAGCCCCAGATAATCTTCGTAAGTTTTGCCGTGCCGGTAGGGCAGATGCGCCAATTCCATGGGCTGCAGCACGCCATCCACGATCATGGCGGAGCCCAGGCCGGTTCCTAAACCCAGGAACAGCATTCTGCCGCCGTTATAGCTTCCCAGGGCCTGCATGGCCGCATCATTGACTATCTTGACGGGGCGTCCGAAAGCCTTGCGAAAATCGAAGCCAACCCAGCCGCCGCCCATGTTGAATGGCTCGCGCAGCGGGCGCCCCTGAACAACCGGACCCGGATAACCAATGGAGACTGCGTCGAACGGGCGATCCTTCAGCGCGGCTTTCACATCGCGCACCATGTCGCCGGCGGTGAATTCGGGACCGGAAAGGATTTTGATGGGCGTCTTCATGCCGCTGGCCAGCACCTTGACATGGGTACCGCCGACGTCGATGACCAGAATTTTCGCAACTGTAGCCACAATTGAAAGATATCAACTGGGGATTAGGGCTGGGGATGGGGGAATGGGAGAGAATGGGAGCAGATGAACTTCCTGGTAATTTTTCTGCTCCTGGCTGCTCCGGCGGCCACCGATATTGCGCAGCGGCTGGCGCGCTGGAAGCCGGTGGAGATGCCATATCATTCCGAAACGCTGAGCGCGCGCGAGCGGCAGGCGGTGGACAAACTGGCGGACGCCTTACGCGATCTTGAGTCTATCTACTGGCAGCAGAGCGATCCTGAAGCTCTGACGCTGTACAGAACCACGACCGATGCCAATCTCAAGAGGCTACTGCTCATCAACGGCGCGCGCTTCGATCTGATCGACGGCAACCAGCCGTTCGTGGGAAGCAAGCCGATCGCGCCCGGGCGCAATCTTTATCCCGCTGGATTGACCAGCGCGCAAATTGAAGCGTATGTGAAAGCGCATCCGGCGGAGAAAGACGCGATCTACAATCCGTATACCGTGCTGCGCTGGCAGGGAACCAAGCTGGCGACGATCCCCTATCACGTGGAGTACAAGAAATGGCTGGAGCCCGCGGCCAAATCGCTGCGTGAGGCTGCAGATTTTAGCGATGACAAGGACTTCGCGCAATTCCTACGGATGCGCGCCGACGCGCTGCTATCGGACGATTATTATCCTAGCGATCTGAAATGGCTGGAGCTGAAGAATCCGAAAATCGACGTGATCGTCGCGCCGTATGAGACCTACCTGGATGACGTGCTGGGCGTGAAGACGTCCTATGGTGCCGCGATTTTAATTCGTAATGAACCAGAGAGCGCCAAGCTGGCGCTGTATCAAAAATATGTTCCCGATATTCAGGACGCGCTGCCGCTCGAGGCCGCGGACCGTCCGTCCAAGCGCGGGCAGCCGACGCCCATGGAAGTGATGGACGCGCCGCTGCGCACGGGCGACCTGCTGCACGGATATCAGGCCGTGGCGGACAACCTGCCCAACGATCCGCGGGTGCACGACACCAAGGGCACCAAGAAAATCTTCTTCAAGAATTTCATGGATGCGCGCGTGAACTATGTCGTGCTGCCGCTGGCGAAATATCTGATGCCGGAGGTGCAGGCCGCGCAGGCTTCGGGCGAAGGATATCTGGCGGCGGTGGTGCTGCACGAGATTTCGCACGGGCTGGGGCCGGCCTACTCACGGGTGAACGGAAAGCAGGCGCCGATTACCGAGGCGATAGGTCCGGTCTATTCGGCGCTGGAAGAAGCCAAGGCGGACGTGGTGGGAATGTACGGGCTGGCGTGGCTGATGGATCACGGAGCGCTGCCGAAGAATCGGGCGCAGGAATATTACTCGTCGTATGTGGCCGGCATTTTCCGTTCGGTGCGCTATGGTGTGGCGGAGGCGCATGGGCGCGCCGAGATGATGGAGTTTAACTACCTGGTGGAACAGAAGGCGGTGAATCGCGTGGCCGGAAAATATTCAGTGGACTTCACACGCATGCCGGCGGCCATTGCATCGCTCGCGAAGGAGCTGCTTACCATTGAAGCCACCGGCGACCGGCAGCGCGCCGAAGCGTGGTTCAATCGCTATGACAAGATGCCCGCGGAATTGGCTGAGGCCATGAAGCCGGCGGCGAAGCTTCCGGTGGATGTCTGGCCGATGTTTTCGTTTAAGACGATGGACTAGACAAATGAAGCGACTGACCATGCCGAAATTGGCCGTCATCCTGGCGGCGCTGGTGTCGTTCGCGTGGATCGTGCTTTTTTACGCCACCCCGTGGAGCCCGGCGCAAGGGCCGCGCGCCGCCATCATACTGGCTATCCCGGTGGCCATTAGTCTTGGGGGGCTGTCGGCAGAGAAACGCCGGAAGGTTGCCGGCGTGGCGCTGCTGCTATTTTCACTGGTGGTAATTTTGGTTTCGTTCTGGATTATCGCGGTGTCTTATCTGCCCAGCGCGATTCTGTTCTTAGCGAGCCGAAAGGGCCAAGGCTCGCGCCCCGACCCTTTCCCCGTTCCCAAGATCGCCGAACAGCCTCCTCACTGATAGAGGGTGTTTATCGTAGTGCCGCTAAGCCCGAAGGCGAGCCCGAAATCGAGGTTTTTCGCCGTAAAGGTGCTGTAGTTAGACACGTTCTCCACACCCAATGTTCCGGACGCAGCCGGCAGCGTGCTGGTCACGTACCCGGGAACCGTAAACGTCAACGCGCTTTGATTTGCGACACAGGTAAAGTTCCCGCTCGCTCCGGAATTTTCATCGAACGCATTGCCTTCGATGATCACGTAGGAACCTGGAGCGCCGCCGGTCCAGTTTACCTGGACGCCCTGGGCGCGGTTGACGGTGGCGTCAGCAGTTTGATTGGTCCATGCGAGAAGGGGGTTGGGGAGATTGATGGTGGTCTTAAGGCTGCCGACGTCCGCTCCGCCGGATCCCGTAAATGTAAAGGCGCCGCCCGAGGAAGTGATCGCACCGGACGGGAGCTCCGCGTCATAAAAACCTTTGGAGAAGCTCATTAACGGGTAGCTCCCGGCCGGTCCTGCAAGGTTGATGTTTCCCGCGTCCAGGCCGACCACAGTGGGAAGGGTGCCGGAGACGGAGATGACCTCGCTTACGGAACAGCTCCCGATCGAAAACGCGGATGTGCTGGACGAGGTGAAGTAGGCTCCCGTGACCTTTTCGAAGATCCCGGAAGCGATATTGGTGGTCTGTGGCGTGTTGTCTGTCGGCGACTTCGGTTCAATGAGCTGGCCTACGAAAAGATCTCCAAAACTTATATTGGCCTGGCCGCTTAGGGAACTGACCGTGGTCCCGGAAATTCCGAAGACGGAATCGTTGCACGCACCGCCGCTCGCGCTGATGGCTAGCGATCCGAAATTGGAAACTCTCAGCGAGCTTCCCGCTCCGGTAACTCCCACCACGCCGACATAGCAACTTAACGCGACGTTGTCGGGGATGGTTACATCGATCTGATCATAGCCGGGATAGCCCGATGACCCAGCGTACAGAATGTTTGCGGCAACTCCACCAATATATATTTGCAGGGGAGTGTTTACGGCGTGCGGGCTGGAGGTAAACACGGTATCGCTGTCGGCGGTGTCCGCGCCCAAGCCCGAGCCGTAAAGAACGACGGTCTCGCCGGGCTTTGCCGAATTTGTATAGGTAATCTTGTCGCCAGTGGCGTTATCCGTGGCCAGAACCAGGCCCGAACCGCTGCCGAAATAGGTATTCAAGCCCAGCGCGTAAGGCACTACCTGGAAGGAGAACGCATTGCTGGTGGCGTTGTTGTAGGTCACCGTAATGGTTGCGTTGCCGGTGGGCGTGTTGGATGGGAGCACTGCAGCAATCTGTCCAGGAGTGGCGTAATACATCGCGGGTTGAACCACGGTGCTGCCTACTGTGACCGACAGCGTGGCGCCCTCCAGCGTCTTCGGTATTCCCGGGCTGGCGCTGGATGCGAGCGCGACGACCGGTGGAGTTGCCGACATGCCGCTACCGAAAATCAGGAAGATGCTTCCGGGGGAGATGCCCGAATTGGGGAAACCCGCCGGAATATAACTGTAGTTATTCACCACGGCACTGATGGTGGGACCGCTGGACGTGGTGGATCCGCCGAAAGTATTGAATTTCAGAGAGATGGAACCGCCGCCGACAGTAGTCACTTCGATTTTCGAGAAGTTACCGCCGTTGGTTTCAGCGACGATCAGGTCGTTCAATCCAGGCGTCATTGCTGCACTGGAAAGCCCGTTCGCAATCGCTGATATGGTGGTCTTGGTCAGCGAAGCGTAAAGGGCAGACTCGCCCGGCAAATCGATGGCTGTCGCAGATCCTTGGGGCGTCAAGTTGGTTCCGTCCCAGCGAAGGTCTCCGCCGGATGTGACTATCTTTCCAGTGTCGAGATTCAACGTGCTGTTCGCCGACATGGTAATCGTTGTATCGGCCAGGGCTGCAACGGGAAGAGCAAAAACCAAAACGGCCAGGGCGTTACGAAAGTACAACTTGGACATCCTTCCTCCTCTTGGATACCGCGTGTGATTTTGACGATCTCTTCTAGATGGTACGTGAGAACCCAAGGCGAAACGTATCAGATCACCCCTTAGAACGGGCCTTAGGATCTACTGAGACACTACCACGCGAATTGGCTGGACGGAAGAAGTTTAAGCCTAAGACCTTACACCGCTTGCTCGCGCGCTCCGCTTTGGAGAGCGTAAATGACGCTTTCGAATTCATCGAGTGCGCCGCTGAAGAAGTGGTCCGCGGCCTTCACCCAGATTAATTCCTTGGGCTCCGGAAGCGCGGCGAAGTAGGCCTGCATGGCCGGAACGGCGCAAAATTGGTCTTGCGTACTTACGATGAAAATGCGCGGGACTGGACAATTTCCCAATACCTGGCTGTCGGATAGATTAGCGGGGAAGCCGACCGCGATTAGCCGGGTAATGCCGGGTGTTTCGCAGCCCAGTTTCAGAACGATCCGCGAGCCAAACGAAAACCCGGCCAGCGAAAACGGCAGATCGGGATAGCGCGATCGCAACAGGGCCAGCGCGGCACGCGCGTCTTCCACTTCGCCCATGCCGTGGTCGTACTGGCCTTCACTGAGATTCACGCCGCGATAGTTGAAGCGCAGCACCACCGCTCCGGCGCGGCGCAACCCGCGCGCGATGCGATACACCACCTTGTTATGCATGGTCCCGCCGTGCTGCGGGTGCGGATGGCAGACCAGAACCGCGTGGCTGGGTTCCTGATCTTCAGGCTCTTCGAGCAGCGCTTCCAGCCTTCCGGCGGGGCCGTCGACAAACAGGCTCTCTATCCGGCGGGGCATCGTGGGACCGGCCTAGTTCGAACGATAGTTGGTGAACTGCATATCGATGCCGAAATCGTGGCCGCGCAGCAATGCGATTACTTCCTGCAGGGAATCGCGATCCTTGCCGGAGATGCGCACCAGGTCGCCCTGGATGGAGGCTTGCACCTTCTTCTTGCTGTCCTTGACGGTTTTCACAATCTCGCGCGCTTTTTCGGTGGAGATGCCTTGCTGCAGCGTGATTTCCTGGCGAACGCTGGAACCGGCGGCGGGCGTAATGGGACCGAAAGTCAAACCCTTCAAGGAAACGTTGCGCTTCACCAGTTTCTGCTGCAGCACGTCGCTCACGGCCTTCAACTTGTAATCGTCCAGGCTGGCGAGAACGAGTTTATTGTCTTTCTCGTTGAGCTGGATGTCGGATTTGGAATCCTTCAAATCGAAGCGCTGATGAATCTCCTTAAGCGCTTGCTGGACGGCGTTGTTTACTTCGGCCAGGTCGATCTTGGACACGATATCGAATGTATTTTCGGGCATGTGCTAATGACCCAATGCTATCAAGACTCGCTCGGTGATTTCCTGGATCATGGTTGGCAATGCGGCGTCGAGCGCAAGTGTGACGGCGGCGCGAACCCGTTCGGGATCGATTTCCGGCACGGCCGGCGGCGGGGGCTCAGGGGCCTTCAAGGGTTCGGGCTGGATAGCTTTGACCTGTTCCAGCTCGGCCGGCTTTGCATTTTCGAGGACCGGCGGAGTTGGGGGAACCTGTTCGGTGATCCGGCCCCGGGCAAGCTGGGCATCCTTCACCAGCGGATCGATGGTGCTGACAACTTTGGATGCCTCGAAAGGCTTTTTGAGAATGGCATCGCAGCCGGCGCGCCGCGCTTCGTCTTCGTCGAACGGCTCCAGCAGGCCGGCGGTGAGCACCACGCGCACGTGTTTGAAGCGTGGGTCGTTCTTCACGTGGCGGCAAAGTTCGAAGCCGGATTTGCCGGGAAGAAAAACATCGGCCAGGATCAGGTCGGGATCCACGTCGGCCAGGCGCAGCATGGCGGCATTGCCGTCGGTGAGGCTGACCACTTCGAAACCTTCTTCGCGCAAGATTCGCTCCCCCATGCGCTGCGCGTGGGGGCTATCGTCGGCCAGCAGGATTCGGCTCATCAAAGATTAAATCAATTCGATGGCGCTGTCGCCGGAGCCGCCGGCTGTGCAGCGGCGGGCTGCGCATCGGCAGGCTGAGCGGCCGGGGCAGGCTGTTGTTTCTTGCTCTTCTTTTTCTTCTTGGCGTTTGCGTCAGTC
>DATHNM010000240.1:0-3269 GCA_035486095.1 Bryobacteraceae bacterium | reverse complement strand
AACGCATGCGCGCGCACGTGAAGTTCCTGGCCAGCGATTTACTGGAAGGGCGCGGAGTGGGAACTCGCGGCGGCGAACTGGCCACCGAGTACATCGCGGCGCAATTTGCCCTGGTGGGCGCCAAGCCGGCCGGCGAAAACGGCACCTATTTCCAGCGTGTCCCCATGGTGGGCGCCACCACTTCGCCCAGCGCCGTTCTTTCCGCCACCGGGGCCAATCAAACCGTCTCCTTCAAATGGCTGGACGATTTCGTCGGAGTGAGTGAACTGCAGCAGCCCGCCGATCAGTTCGACGCGGAGGCGATTTTCGTCGGCCACGGTATCGTCGCGCCCGAGTTTCATTGGGACGATTTCAAGGGTGTAGACGTCAAAGGCAAGGTGCTGGTGCTATTCACCAATGAGCCGCCTTCCACCGATCCAAAGTTCTTTGGCGGCCGCGCGCTCACCTACTACGGCCGCTGGACCTATAAGTACGAAGAGGCCGCGCGCATGGGTGCCAGGGCGGTGTTGATCATCCACACCACGCCCACCGCCGGCTACGGCTACGAAGTGGTCCGCAGCTCATGGGGCAAAGAAGATCCACAACTGAAGCTGGCCGCGGGACAACCGGCCCTGGCTTTCGCCGGCTGGGTGACTCAAGAGGCGGGAGCGAAACTTCTTGCTCTGTCCGGCAAGACCGTTGACCAACTGCTGGCTGCCGCCAACTCGCGCGACTTCAAGCCCATGCCGCTCGGCATTCACATTCGCGGAAACATCCCCACAGAAATCCGCCAGATTCAATCCAATAACGTGATCGCGAAAGTGGAAGGCAGCGATCCGCAGCTTAAATCCCAGGCCGTGATGTTCACCGCGCACTGGGATCATTTGGGCATTGGCGATCCGGTGAATGGCGACCCAATCTACAACGGCGCGGTGGATAACGCCACGGGCTGTGCCATGATCATCGAGATGGCGCGCGCCTGGGCGGCGCTGGAACACAAGCCCAAGCGCAGCGCGCTCTTCATGGCGGTGACCGCGGAGGAAGCCGGCCTGCGCGGAACGGAATATTACGCCGAGCATCCCGTGATTCCGCTGGCGAAGACCGCGCTGGATCTGAATTTCGACGCGTTCTATCCCTTCGGACGCACTAAAGACGTTTCCGTCACCGGCGCCGAGCGGACCACGGTTTTCCCGGTAGTGGAACAATCCGCGCATCGCATGGAACTCGCCATCAAGCCCGATGCCCAGCCCGAGCAGGGCCATTTCTACCGCTCCGATCATTTCTCGCTGGCCCACGCAGGCGTGCCGGCCTTCTCAATCGACTTGGGCACGGAATATTACGGCAAGCCGGCCGCTTACGGCGACAAGATTTTCGAAGAGTACAACACCAAGCACTATCATCAGCCGTCGGACGAATATCACGACGATTGGGATTTCGCGGGTATGGAAGAAGCCGCGAAGTTCGGCTTCCTGATCGGAATGACCGTCGCTAACGACCCGCAGTTGCCCACCTGGCATGCAGGCGACGAGTTTCTGCCCGCGCGGCTGGCCGAACCAAAGTAGACTTACTTCGCGTCGCGCCAGTTTTCGCCGATGCCCACATCCACGATCAGCGGCACATCCAGCTTGTGAACGCTCTCCATTTCGCGTTTGACCATCTTGGAAACCTTCTCGGCCTCGTCTGGAGGGGCCTCAAAGACAAGTTCATCGTGCACCTGCAATAGCATCCTGGTTTCCAGCTTCTCCCGCCGGAAAATTTCATCGATGCGGATCATCGCCAGTTTAATCAAGTCCGCCGCCGTGCCTTGCAATGGCGTGTTCACCGCCGTGCGCTCGGCAAACGATCGCGCATTCGGATTGCGGCTGTGCATATCGGGAATGGGGCGCTTGCGGCCGAACAGCGTGGGTGCGAAACCACTCTCGCGCACTTCCGCGATGGTCTTCTGAATAAATTTCTTCACGCCCGCGTGCAGCTCAAAATAAGTCTGAATGTAGAGCTCCGCTTCCTTGCGATCGATGCCCAGCGACGCCGCCAAACCAAACGGCGTCTGCCCGTAAACGATCCCGAAGTTCACTGCCTTGGCGTTCCGGCGCATGTCCGGCGTCACCATCAGCGGCGGTACGCGGAAAACTTCGGCGGCCGTTCGCGTATGAATATCCTCGCCCCGCTGGAACGCATCCACCAAGACCGGATCGTGCGACATGTGCGCCAGCAGGCGCAGTTCGATCTGCGAATAATCCGCCACCACCAGCTTCCAGCCTTCGCGGGGAACAAACGCGGCGCGAATCTCGCGGCCGAGCGCGGTGCGGATCGGAATGTTTTGCAGATTCGGATTGGACGAAGACAGCCGTCCCGTCGCTGCCCCGGTTTGATTGAAGGTAGTATGAACGCGCCCGGTCTTGGGATCTATCAGCTCCGGCAGCGCGTCGATATACGTGCCCTTCAGCTTCGCCAGCTGGCGATACTCCAGCACCTTGCGCGCGATTTCGTGCTCGGCGGCCAAACCCTCCAGAACGTCGGCGGCCGTGGAAATGGTTTTGCCTTTGCCGTATTTCACCGGCGCGGGCAGGTTCATCTCGTCGAACAAAATCTTGCCAAGCTGCGTGGGCGAATTAATATTGAAAGGCTTTCCGGCCAGCTCGTAGATCTCCGCCGACAGCCGCTGGATATCCGTATCCAGCTGCGCCGACAAAACCCGCAGCTGCTCTGGATCAACGCGAATGCCCAGATGCTCCATGCGGCCCAGAACCCCGGCCAGCGGCAAATCGATGGTCTCGTAAAGCTCTCGAACACCCTGCTGGTCGATCTCCGGCGCCAGACGTTCGGCCAGCGTTACCGCCAGATCGGCGTGTTGTTCGGCCGCCGCTCCCAGCTTGCGATCCAGATAGCGCTCAGCCAGCACCGATGGCGAACACGCTGACGGATCGGCGCACAACAGAAACGCGTAGAGCATCACGTCATGCCGGAAGCCTCTGGGCTCTACGCCGTATTTGGCCAGTTCCAGCGTCACCGCTTTCACATCGTGCGCGATCTTGCCGCGCCGTTCATCTTCCAGCACCGGCTTCAGCGCATCGATAAAATCGATCGACAACGCCCGCGCCACTCCCGGCTGATGCGATACGCCGATCATCGTCAACGGCAGGCCGCCATCCATGCTGGATTCGATCGCGAACGCCACCGGCGTAGCGGAATCCAGCTTCGCCAAACCCGCTCCGTATTCCATGGCCGCCTCGCGCGAGAAGATGCTCGAGTAATCGCGAGTATGCGAATCTTCGCTGGGGCCCACCTCT
>DATHNM010000239.1:0-7075 GCA_035486095.1 Bryobacteraceae bacterium | reverse complement strand
CTGCCGCTGGCGATGGAATTCGCCAAAGCGGGATTTTCGGTTACTGGAATCGACATCCAGCCATCCAAGGTCGCTCAGTTGAATCGCGGCGAGTCGTACGTCCAGGATGTCCCCACGGATACGTTAAAGAAGTGGGTTTCTGAGGGAAAATTTCGCGCTACTTCAGATTTTTCAGTCCTTTCGGATCTGGATACCATCAACATCGCCGTACCCACGCCGCTGCGCAAGACGAAAGACCCCGACATGAGCTACATTGTCTCGGCCTGTCAGGCCACGGCGAAATATCTGGCCCCCGGCAAACTGGTGATTCTAGAGTCCACTACCTATCCAGGGACCACGGACGAGCTGGTTCTGCCCATGCTGGAAGCGCCCGGCTGGAAGGTGGGGGAGGACTTTTTCCTGTGCTTTTCGCCTGAGCGCGTAGACCCCGGAAATGCGCAATACCAGACGGCGAACATCCCGAAAGTGGTGGGCGGCATCACACCCCAGTGCACCCGGCTAGGCGCCCTGTTCTACGCCCAAGCCCTGGAAAAGGTGGTGCCGGTCAGTTCCACCAGCGTGGCGGAGATGGTGAAACTGCTGGAAAACACCTTCCGCATGATCAATATCGGGCTGGTCAACGAAATGGCGCTCATGTGCGACCGCATGCGAATCAACGTTTGGGAAGTCATCGATGCCGCCGCCACCAAGCCGTTCGGTTTCATGCCGTTTTATCCCGGGCCCGGACTGGGCGGTCATTGTATTCCCATCGATCCGTTTTACCTGTCCTGGAAAACCAAACAAGCCGGCATCGAGGCGCGCTTCATCGAATTGGCCGGCTACATCAACGGGCAGATGCCGCACTTCGTGGTGGACAAAATCCAGGATGCACTGAACGAGCATTCCAAGCCTCTCAAGGGCTCGCATATTCATGTGCTGGGGGCCGCTTACAAACGCAACATCGACGATGTACGGGAATCGCCGGCCCTGGACATTATCCTGCTGCTGGAGCGCCGCGGCTCGCGCGTCACCTACAGCGATCCTTTCGTCGCCAAGATCAGCCTGGACGATCATGAGCTGATCGCGCAGGATCCCCTGGCGATGACCGATCAAGCCGATTGCGTCGTGGTGGTCACCGATCATAGCGGAGTGGACTATGCGGCCATCGTAGAGCGTGCCAGGCTTATAGTCGACACGCGCAACGCGCTGAAGAATTATCCATCGCCCAAAGTGGTGCGTCTCTAAGGCAAGAGAAGTCCGCTGTCCGTCGCCGTGGTAGCATCGGGGGATGCGGGGGCCCGTTTGCTCGATTTCCTGAAGCCGCCAGTGGCCGCGATCCAGGATTTCTATGTTCTCTCCGGGCGCGCGCTCCGTAACCTCTTTCGAGGCCCGCACTACGTGGACGACATCGTCATCCAGATGGACACCATTGGTGTGGGCAGCCTTCCCATCGTTCTGCTGATCGGATTTTTCAGCGGGTTCGTCATCACCATGCAGATGTCGCGCGCGCTGGCCCAATACGGCGCCACCGGACAAGTGGGCCAGATCGTCGCCATCACCCTGGTTCGCGAACTGGGTCCCGTGCTGACGGCGCTTCTGGTGGCCGGACGCAATGCGTCGGGCATCGCCAGCGAGCTGGGATCGATGAAGGTAACCGAGCAAATCGATGCCATGCGGGCGCTGGGTACCGATCCGATTCAGAAACTGGTGACGCCGCGCATGATCGCCACCTGTGTAATGCTCCCCCTGTTGACCATCGTGGCCGATTTCGTCGGCCTGATCGGCGGCTTCGTTATTGCATACTTCTCCATCGGGCTCACCACATCGGAGTACTGGACCAACGCCTATCAGGCGCTGGAGTACAACGACATCGCACAGGGCCTTTTAAAACCCTTTGTCTTTGCTTTTATCATTTCGCTGGTGGGCTGTTTCTACGGTCTCAGGACCACCGGCGGCACACAGGGCGTTGGCTTGGCCACCACCAAAGCCGTGGTTGCCGCCTCAGTCTGGGTCTTCGTGATCACATCCTTGATCACTCGCGTATTCGTCAACCTGCATTGAGCATCGACGGCGATGAGCGATCCAGCTAGTCCCGCGGGAAGTGAGAGCCTTTTACGATTCGAGAACGTGAGTATGCGGTTTGAAGACATCGTCGCTCTGGACGCTGTCTCCTTTGAGCTGCACCCCGGCGAAACGCGAGTAGTGCTGGGAGCGGCCGGCAGCGGCAAGACCACGCTGCTCAAGGCCGCCATCGGACTCATCCGGCCGGATTCCGGAAAAATTTATCTGTTGGGGCAAGAGATCACCGGACTCAAAGAGGCTCAACTATTTCACATTCGCAGCGGCGTCGGCGTACTCTTTCAGGAGGGCGGATTGTTTGATTCGGTAACGGTTGAAGAAAACGTCGCCTATCCGCTGCTCAATCGGACCGATCACAAAGAATCCATGCAGGAAGTGGAAGCCAAAGTCAGGGAAGCGCTGCGGTTTGTCGAGTTAGAACAAACGCTGGAGCAATATCCCAGTGAGCTTTCAGGCGGCATGCGGCGTCGTGTGGGTATCGCACGCGCGGTAGTAAGCGAACCGCCCCTGGTGCTCTATGATTCGCCCACCGCTGGCCTGGATCCCATCACCGCCAACACCATCATGGCGCTCATCGCCAAAGAGCGAGATTCCAAGAACACTTCTAACTTGATTGTCACCCAGCGGTATCAGGACGGGCAGCTGATGGCCAACTTTCGATACAATCGCAGCAGCGGACATTTGGAGCCGGCATCCAGTAACGGAGCGGGGGGCGGACCTGGTTCCAATCCAACGCACACTATTTTTATGGTGATGAAAGATGGCCGGGTGGTCTTCGAGGGCACCCAGCACGAACTAGAAGCCTCTCAGGACGACTACGTCCAGAAGTTCGTTCCAAAGCATTCATAATTTATGGCGATTCAGAACAGGGCCACATGGGCGCGACTCAAAGTTGGGATCCTTGCGATCTTCGCCATGACCATTCTGGCGGTGCTCATTTTTCTGATCACTGGCCAAACGGATATTTTTGAGTCACAGGTCTTGATCTATACCTACATGGCGGATGCGGCCGCGCTCACCAATGGCGCTCCGGTTAATTTGAATGGAATTCCCATCGGCAAGGTCAAATCCATCCGGCTCTCCGGTTCCAAAGATCCCATGCGGCTGGTTCGTATCGACATGCAGGTACCCACCAGCCAGCTCAAAAACATCCCCAGCGATTCGCTGGCGTCCATCAGCTCCGCCAATGTTCTGGGCACCAAGTACATCAATATCAAATCCGGTAAAGGCAACATGACTGTCGGGCCGGACCAGGAACTTCCCAGCGTCAACACCGGCGAAATTCAGGATCTGGTGCAGCAGGGCTTTGGCGTGTTGAATTCGCTGCAGGACACCGTCCAGCGCGTCGATAAGATCGTGGGCCTGGTGGAATCCGGAAAGGGCAGCATCGGGAAACTGCTGGTGGACGAGACGCTTTACAACAATCTGTTGCAGATCCTGGCTCAGGTAAAAGGCCTGGCGGATGCCTTGAACAGCGATAAGGGAACCATTGGCGTCTTGCTCAATAATCGCGAGTTGTACGACAACTTCCGCGCCACCCTGGGGCGCGTGGATACCATGTTGCAGCAATTGCAGGACGGGCAGGGCAGCGCGGGCAAGTTTCTCAAAGACCCGGCGCTCTATGACGATTTGCACGCCTCCGTCAAGGGCGTCCAGAAGCTGATCGACGACCTGAACGCCGGCAAGGGCACCGCCGGACAGTTGCTGAAGAGCGAAGACCTGAGCAACCAGCTGAAGGCCACCATATCCAAGATCGATTCGGTGATCGACAAAGTGAACTCCGGCCAGGGGACCATCGGCCAGTTGCTGGTGAATCAGCAGTTGTACGACAATCTCAACGGCGCCACGCGCGAGATGCACCTTCTGATGCAGGACTTCCGCGCCAATCCCAAGAAGTTCCTCCGCATCAAGCTCTCTATATTCTAAAAGCAACGGCTTGAAATACCTGATCCCTAACGCCGACGATTTCGGCTTCACTCGCGACGTCAACGAAGGCATCATCCACGCCCATCGGCAGGGTATTCTTACCGCGGCCACGCTGATGGCAACCGGAGCCGCGTTCGATCACGCGGTGATGCTAGCGCGCGAAAATCGTTCGCTCGATGTCGGCGTGCATCTGGTGCTGGTGGGCAGCGATGGTTTTCCACCCACCGTCGCCCGTTTGATCCGGCAGATCGCTTTGGGCCGTATTCATATCTACGACGAACTGGCCGCGCAAGTGCGTAAGCTCCAAAGGGCCGGCATTCAACCCACTCATCTGGATACGCACAAGCACACTCATCTGTTGCCGCCCGTTCTGAACGCGGTGGCGCGCATCTCATCCGAGTTTAAGATTCCCTGGGTGCGCCGCCCTTTCGACCTGCCGCTCAACGCCGGCAGCGTGCCCTGGCACCGGCAAGCCTTGAACAAAACTTTGGGATTCGCCCGCGCCGGTTTTCATCGCGCTCTGGATCGCCGCCAGTGCCGCACCACAGATCATTTCGCCGGCTTTCAAATGACCGGCCACTTCGATGCGGCAGAGCTGGCGCGGCTGATCCGCCAGCTTCCCGATGGCGTCACCGAATTCATGTGCCACCCCGGGTTTTGCACCCAGGAATTGCAGGCGGCCCGCACGCGCCTGAAGGAAAGCCGGCGGCGCGAGTTGGACGCCCTCACCAGCCGCGTGGTCCGCAACGCCATCGAAGAATCGAATGTAACGCTGGCCCGCTATCCGGAAATCCGCTAACTTGGGAACCTAGGGGCTACACGCCAAAAACAAAGATGCCAGGCCTTCCACCAATCATTGACCGCGAACTGCTGTTCGGCGATCCCGAAATTTCTGGCGCCCAGCTTTCTCCCGACGGGCAGTACATCGCGTTTCTGAAACCCTGGAAAGAAACGCGCAACATCTGGCTGAAGAAAACCAGTGAACCGTTCAGCTCCGCCCGGCTGATGACTACGGAGACCGCGCGCCCGGTGCCCGCGTTCTTATGGACGCGCGATGCCCGCTTCATCGTTTACGTCAAGGACCACGATGGCGATGAGAACTTCAACGTGTATGCAGTGGATCCCAGCGCCCCGAATGCGCCCGGCGCCGATGCTCCGCTCTCGCGCGATCTCACGAATCTGAAGGGCGTGCGCGTCATGCTCTTCAGCGCGCCCAAGAGCGACCCCGACGTCATCTACATCGGCCTCAACGATCGCGATAAATCCTGGCACGATCTTTACAAGCTCAAGATCTCCACCGGCGAGCGTACTTTGATTCGCCTGAACACCGATCGTATTGCCGGCTGGATCTTCGATTTGCAGGGCAATCTGCGGCTGGCCCAGCGCGTCCAGGATTCGGGCGATCAGGAAATTCTGCGAGTGGATGCGAACGGTTTCACGCCCATTTACACTTGCAACGTCTTTGAGACCTGCGATGTCATCCAGTTCCATAAAGACGGCCAGCGTGCTTATGTTCAGACCAACAAAGGCGATCTGGATCTCACCACGCTCGCGCTGCTGGACCCCGCTACCGGCCAGTTGGAAACCGTGGAGTCCGATCCACTGCAACGCGTCGACCTCGATTCGGCATGGTTTTCAGAAGCCACCGACGAACTGGTTGAGACCCGCTATTCGGACGATCGCGATCGCCGTTATTTCAAGGATCCGGCTTTTGAGGCAGACTACCGCTGGCTGGAGGGCCAATTTCCGGGGAAGGAAATTTCGGTAAACTCCAACACCCGGGATGAAGGCCAGTGGTTGATCGCCGCCTACGGCGACACCGAGCCCAGCGAAGTTTATCTCTTCGATCGTAAAACTCGCGGGCTTTCGTTTCAATACAAAGTCCGTGAGAAATTGCCTCGCGAATCCCTGGCGTCCATGCAAGCCGTCCGCTACAAATCCTCGGACGGGCTGGAGATTCCCGCCTATTTGACGCTGCCCAAGGGCGTGGAGGCCAAAGGTCTGCCGGTTCTGCTGGTGGTGCACGGCGGACCCTGGGCGCGCGATGAATGGGGCTACAATCCGCTGGCGCAGTTTTTCGCCAACCGGGGCTATGCGGTGTTCATGCTGAACTTCCGCGGGTCCACCGGCTATGGCAAAAAGTTCCTGAACGCCGGAAATGCCGAGTGGGGCGACAAGATGCAGGACGATATCACCTGGGGCGTGAAATATCTGGTGGCGGAAGGCATCGCCGATCCGAAGCGCATTGGCATTCTGGGCGGTTCCTATGGCGGATACGCAACTTTGGCCGGTGTGGCCTTTACGCCGGATCTGTACCGGGCCGCGGTGGACATCGTCGGACCGTCGAATCTGATGACGCTGCTGGGGTCCCTGCCGCCCTATTGGGAAGCCGGCCGCAAGATCATGTACGCTCGCATGGCCGATCCGGAAACGCCCGCCGGCAAACAATGGCTGGAGCAGCGCTCGCCACTCTTCTCGGCCGCAAAAATCAAAACGCCACTCATGGTGGTGCAGGGCGCCAACGACCCGCGTGTGAATCGCCGGGAGGCGGAGCAGATTGTGATCGCACTGCGCGATCGCGGGTTTCCCGTGGAGTATTTGCTCGCGCCCGACGAAGGCCACGGCTTCGCCCGTCCGGTGAACAGCCTGGCGATGTATATGGCGGTGGAGAAATTCCTGGCCTTGCATTTGGGCGGCCGCTATCAAGAGGGAGGCTCGCCCAAGGCTGAGGCGCGCTTAAAAGAAATCACCGTTGATCCGAAAACGGTGGTCATCTCGCAATTGCTGGACGCTTCCGCGGTGGGGGTTCCCAAAGTCAGCGCCGATCCCCAGCCCGGCATTTATAAATACCAAGCCAATATCGCGATGGGCGCCCAGCAAATGGCGTTGAAGGTTTCCACCACCATTGAAAACGTCGGGGGCGTCTGGACGGCGCAGGAAAGCATGGATACGCCCATGGGCGAAATGCAGGACACCGTCACTCTGGAAAAGAGCAGCCTCACGCTGCTAAAGCGGACCGTGAAGCAAGGGCCGGTGTCGATCTATCTGGAGTTTTCGGGCGGCAAAGCCAGCGGATCGATGGAAATGGACG
>DATHNM010000238.1:0-2649 GCA_035486095.1 Bryobacteraceae bacterium | reverse complement strand
GTACGGACTGGACAAACCGCCGCAGATGGAAGCTTACATCGCGCAGGCGCAGAACATGTCGTACCTGTTTTCCATGGTTGCGCGTACCACAAGCGACCCACGCAACCTGGAAGCAGCCGCGCGCGCGGCCTTCCTAGCGGCTGATCCCACGTTGCCAGTATTTCGCGTTCAGCCAATGGAGACTTACATTGCATCCTCTCTGGCCGAACGCAGTTTCACACTCTTGTTGATCGCTCTCTTCGGCGCCCTGGCGCTGGCGCTCGCCGCGGTGGGGATCTACGGCTTGATTTCGTATTCCGTCACATTGCGCACGCGCGAGGTCGGCATCCGCATGGCGTTTGGCGCCGAGCGTAGCGATGTGCTGTCCATGGTGCTGCGCCAGGGTCTGGCGCTGGTCGGCATCGGCTTGGCGGTTGGTTTCGCCGCGTCGCTGGCGTTAACGCGCCTCCTGACCAGCCTGCTCTTCGAAGTGCGTCCCACCGACCTCGCAACATCAGCGCTGGTCGCCTTGCTGTTAGCGGGGGTCGCTCTGCTGGCCAGCTATCTACCCGCGCGCCGCGCCGCCAGCGTGGATCCGATGATCGCTCTGAGATACGAGTAACGTCGCCCGCGCCCAATTCCGAACCGCGACCGGCAGGAAGCGCCACCACGAACGCCTCATACGCTCCCCGCCAATCGCGGGCACGTTTTTCAATATGCTAAGCTGGCAAAGAAAAGGCGAAGACTATGAATCTCACACTCGGACTCGGCGTCGCGCCCCAGACCGGCGTCAAAAACTCCGTCGCTCGCTTTGAGCAATGGGCCGCAGTCCCGGATTCTCCCATCCGTGCCATCCGCCATCAGCCCGCGCGCGAGGGCGAGTTTGCCGATATTCCACCGAACGCTGCGCCAGTTTTGCGCAAGGCTCTCGAAGCCCGCGGTATTCCGCGCCTCTACACGCACCAGGCGGAGGCTTTCGAGCATTGCACCGACGGCAAGAATGTCGTAGTGGTTACGCCCACCGCCAGCGGCAAAACGCTGTGCTACAACCTGCCGGTGTTCCAACGCTTGATTGAAGATCCTGGCGCGCGCGCTATGTACTTGTTTCCGACCAAGGCCCTGGCCGAGGATCAGCTCCACGAATTTCAAGCGGCGGTGAACGCCATGGGATCGGATATTCGTGCGTTCACCTACGATGGCGACACTCCGCAAGACGCGCGCCGCGCGATTCGTGAGCGCGCCCACGTGGTGCTGACCAATCCGGACATGCTGCACAGCGGGATTCTGCCGCATCACACCAAATGGGCCAAATGTTTCGAGAACCTGCGCTATGTGGTGATCGATGAGCTGCACTATTATCGCGGCGTCTACGGCAGCCATCTGGCGAATGTAGTGCGCCGGCTGAAGCGCATCTGCGAGTTCTATGGATCGAAGCCGCAATTCATCTGCTGTTCCGCCACCATTGCGAATCCCAAGGAGTTGGCCGAGGCGCTGGTGGAATCGCCGTTTGAATTGGTGGATCGCAACGGCGCGCCCAGCGGCGAGAAATATTTCGTCTTCTACAACCCGCCGGTGGTGAACCGGCAGCTCGGAATCCGCCGCAGCTATCTAGCCGAGACGCGCCGCATCGCCACCGAATTTATCGAGCGTCACCAGCAGACGCTGGTATTCGCCAATAGCCGGCTAGCCACCGAGGTTCTGCTGAAATACCTGCGCGACGCTGTTGAACGCGGACCTCTGCCCGGCAACATGGTGCGTGGATATCGCGGCGGCTACCTGCCGAAGGAGCGCCGCGAGATCGAACGTAAGCTGCGCGATGGCGAGATCCGCGCGGTGGTTGCAACCAATGCTTTGGAGCTGGGTATCGACATCGGGTCTTTGGACGCAGTGGTGATGGCCGGTTATCCAGGCTCCATTGCATCGGCCTGGCAGCGAGCCGGACGCGCGGGAAGAAGGCAGACCGCGTCGCTGGCTGTGATGGTGGCATCCAGTGCTCCTCTGGATCAATATATCGTCGAGCATCCGGAATATTTCTTCGATCGCTCTCCCGAGCACGCGCACATCAACGCGGATAATCTCGAAATCCTGATCAGTCATTTGAAGTGCTCCGCCTTTGAACTGCCCATCCGCGATGGAGAAAAGTTCGGTCCGCACGATCCCTCGGAGATCTGCCGGTTTTTGGCGGAAGAAGCCGGCCTGCTGCATCATTCAGCAGGCTGCTGGCACTGGACTTCCGACACCTATCCGGCCGATGCGGTCAGCCTGCGCGCGGTTTCGAGCGACAACTTCGTGGTGGTGGATATCACCGGCGAACATCAGGTGATCGCCGAAGTTTCCTTCCCCATGGCGTTCGCCACGCTGCACGAAAAGGCGATTTATTTACATGAAGCGCGCCAATACCAGGTGGAGAAATTCGATTATGAAGGCCACAAAGCCTATGTGCGGCGCGTGGACAGCGATTATTTTACCGACGCCATCGATTACACGCAGGTGAAGGAGCTGGAGGAGTTTGAATCGTCGGACATCCATGGCGCGCATGCGCTGCACGGCGACGTGCGCGTGAATACGCAAGTGGTGGGATTCAAGAAAATCCGGTTCTACACGCTCGAGAACGTCGGCGCGGGGAATCTATCCATGCCGGAACGGGAAATGCACACCACGGCCTTCTGG
>DATHNM010000237.1:0-3384 GCA_035486095.1 Bryobacteraceae bacterium | reverse complement strand
GGTTAACGCTCCCTTCAACAGGTTCTGTCAACCAAATCGCCCGAGCGCCGTCCAGACGATATGATGGCCGCGATGGCAGAGAGCCTGGAAGCCAACCTGGATACCACTGCCGAAACCCGCGAATTCGGTGCCTGGATGGCTTCCGAACAGAAACGCGTGTTTTTGCTCTGCCGCCGCATGCTGCAAGACGCCGCCGAGGCCGATTCAGCTACCCAGGATACGTTCCTGAAGGCCTGGCAGGCGCTTAAGCGCCCTGATTCGAAGACCTTAGACGATCCCGGCAAGTGGCTCACCCGGATCGCGGTGAATACTTGTCTCGACCGGCTGCGCTCGCGCCGCTGGCAATTCTGGCGAAAACGCCCCAAGGCCGAGGACGAATCAGCCATATTGAATCTGGCCGCGGCAACTGCTCCTGACGCCGAGGACCAATTGTTCGCCCGCCAGATCGCCCAGCGGCTGGCACGCGCGCTTACACGGCTCAGCCTGCGCCAGCGCGCGGCGTTTACGCTGAGGCATTATGAAGATCGGAACTTGGCTGAGATAGCCGAAATACTACAGCTGGATGTTGGAACTGTGAAGGTGCATTTGTTTCGTGCCACTGAAAAGCTTCGGGAGGAGCTGTACGATCTGTACTTTCGCGATCGGGAAGAACATGAAAAACACAGATCAGAGTGATTTTGAGAAATGGCTGCGCGGGCGAACGCATAGCCTGCCGGAGGCGGAAGTGTCTTCCGAGTTCCTGGCAGCTCAACGCCGCAGCATCTATGGGCGGATGAACGAACCGCACCGCGCTTGGAGTTCCCTGCGCTGGGCTCTATCGCTGGCTGTGCTGATCGTGATGATTGCCGGAGGCCTGACGCTGCAGCGCGGCAAGAAGCCCGCGCCCACCACGCTCTCCGATGACCAGTTGTTTTCCGACCTCTCCGCCATGGAGCAGAGCAGTGAGCCGAAGGCCATCCAGCCGCTACATGGATTGTTTCAGGAATAGAGCATGCGACGCCTGCTCGCGTTATCTCTGCTCGGCGCCAGTTTATATGCGCAGATGCCACGCGGCATCTACGCCTGGTGGAACCGGCCCCAAATCGCTCGCGATCTGAATCTGTCACCTCCCCAGCGCCAGCAGATCCGCGCCACGGTGCAACAATATCGGCCGCATTTGTTGAATGTACGCGCCGCGGTGAATCAGGCCGAGCAAGCCCTGGCCGATCAGTTCAATCGCAATCCGGTGGATCCGGCGAAAGCTAACGAAGCCATCGAGCGCGTGGTAGATGCACGCAGCGATCTTACGCGCACGCTCACTCAGTTGAGCCTGAAACTGCGTTTGCTGCTCACTGAACAGCAGTGGCAGGAGTTGCAGCGCCGCCGGCCCAGCCAGGCTGAGGAATCGGCGCCAGGGCCCGAATCCCCGGATCAGAAATAGGCGCACGCTAAAGCGACGTTTTGGGCGCGCCATTGTACACTGGCACTTGCACCCTCAGAAGGTCCCCAGGTTAGAAACCGCTGCGCCGCTAAAGTACGTGAAAGGCGTGGGACCGGCCCGCGCGGAGATGCTCGAAAGCAAAGGCCTGGTTACCGTCGAGGATCTGCTTTCCTACGCCCCTTTCCGCTACGAAGACCGCACCAACGTCAAGACCATCGCCCAGCTTGCGCCGGGAGAAATGGCCACCGTCATCGCCGAAGTGCAGTCCGCCCACCTGCGTGGATTTCGCCGCCGCAATCTGGGACTCTTTGAAGCCATATTCCAGGACGCATCCAAAGAGCGCTTGCTCGGGAAGTGGTTTCACGGCGGATATCTTGCCGATCGATTTCTGCCCGGAACGCGGGTCTCGCTGTTCGGCAAAGTGGAACTCGACAGCTACACGGGCGACCTGCTGATCATGCATCCGGAGTTTGAAATCCTCACCGCCGAGGATACCGATGGCGATGCCTCTCTCCACACCGGACGCATCGTGGCGGTGTATGAAGGCGCCGGCAAAGTAACTACCCGCGCGCTCCGTTCCCTGATGCATCGCGTGCTCGAATCCGTCCAACCGGTGGAGGATCATCTTCCGGGCACTTTACGCGATCGTCTAAAGCTGCCGGACTTATGGACCGCCATCCGCGCGCTGCACTTCCCCGCCCCGGACAGCGACCTGCGGATGCTCAACGCCTATCGCACGCCGGCGCACTGGCGGCTGATCTTCGAAGAGTTCTTCTGGCTGGAATGCGGCTTGTCCCTGAAGCGTTCCAAAGCACGATTGCAGCCCGGTGTTTCGTTCGAACTGAACGATCGCGTGCGCGAAAAGATCAAAGCCATGCTGCCGTTCAAACCCACCGGAGCGCAGAAACGCGTCCTGGGAGAGATTGCGAAAGACATGCAGTCGCCGCACCCCATGAGCAGGCTGCTGCAAGGTGACGTTGGCAGCGGCAAAACGCTGGTAGCGGCGGAAGCCGCGGTGATTGCTATTGAAAACGGCTATCAGGCAGCCGTGCTAGCGCCCACCGAAATCCTGGCCAGCCAGCATTATTTCTATTTCAAGAACCTGTTTCAGAAAATGGGCTATGTTCCGGTGCTGCTCACCGGGTCGGCCAGCCAACGCGAAAAATCGCAGCTCAAAAAGTTGCTGGCCGAAGGACTGGCTCAGATTGGGATCGGGACTCATGCGCTCATCGAAGAAGATGTCGAATGGAAGAATCTTGGCCTGGCCATCGTCGACGAGCAGCACCGTTTTGGGGTAATGCAGCGCCTGCGCCTGGTCTCGAAGGCCAAGCATCCGGACGTTCTGGTGATGACCGCGACTCCTATTCCACGGACGCTGGCGCTCACCATGTATGGCGATCTGGATATTTCCATCATCGACGAAATGCCTCCGGGACGCCGCCCCATTGAGACTAGCCACGTCACCGACGATCGGGTGGAGAGCGTGTACAGCTTCCTGAAGCAGCAGATCAGCAAGGGGCGCCAAGCTTACGTGGTCTATCCGGTGATCGAGGAATCGGAGGCCATGAAGGCGGCGCAGCAGATGTATCTGCATCTATCGCAAAAGGTTTTTCCGGACATTCGGGTGGGGCTGCTGCATGGCAAACTCAAGGCGGACGAGAAAGAAGCGGTGATGGAGCAGTTTCGCCGCGGGGACGTGAAGATCCTGGTGTCAACCACGGTGATCGAAGTTGGCGTGGACGTCCCCAATTCGACGGTGATGGTGATCGAGCAAGCCGAACGCTTCGGCCTGGCGCAATTGCATCAACTGCGCGGACGGGTGGGGCGCGGCGCCGAACAAAGCTACTGCATTCTCGTGACGGGTAAGCTGGGCGAGGCGGCTAGGGAACGCATCCGCACCATGGTGGATTCCACGGATGGTTTTTATATTGCCGAAATGGATCTGAAGCTGCGTGGGCCGGGAG
>DATHNM010000236.1:0-8540 GCA_035486095.1 Bryobacteraceae bacterium | reverse complement strand
TAAACCTTGCCGCCCTCCGCGGGTTTCGGTTCAAAGCGCGTGCGCACGGTGATCTGGTTTTCGGATTTTCCAGCCACACCATCCGGATCCGACAAGATAAAGCGGCACTCGTATTCAGTGTCGGGCTCCAGGTCGAAAATGCTTCCGGCCAGCATGTTGGGGGTGACATACTGGATCGCATTTTCATTGAGGCGTTCGTTGCCGATGCGCAGGAACGGCAGGCCTTCCTGCCATGCCCGATCGCCCTTTTTTCGCCAGGAAACCGCCACCGAGGCATTGCGGTTGTCGTCCCCATCAATCTGCCATTCGAAGCCTAGCGAAATGAGCGTGGGCGGCTCCACGTAAAAGTTCCGGGAAGTCACCTTGTCGGCGGCTACAAGTCTTACCGCCGTCAGGCAAAACAGGGCAAAGAGAGAGCGTTTCATGTCCCGAAGCGATATGATATATCAATTCGAGGCGAAACCCTATGAGATTGATTCCGGTATTGTTAATCGCAGTTGGCTCGTTATGCTCTTCCCTGCCCCTGCTGGCGCACCACTCCTTTGCGGCCGAGTACGACTCCAGAAAGACCATCACGGTTCACGGCGTGGTTCAAAAAGTGGCATGGGTGAATCCGCATGCCTATGTCTGGGTGGATGTGAAGGACGAGAACGGAAAAGTGGTCACCTATGCCTTCGAATCATTGAGCCCAAACGCACTCATGCGCGGCGGCTGGACCAGGAATTCACTGAAGGCGGGAGACGAAGTGACGGTGGATGGCTACCTGGCGAAGGACGGCAAGCCGCTGGCGGATGGTTCGGTTCACGCCAATTCAAAACTGATCACGCTGGCGGATGGCCGCAAGGTATTCGCTGGGTCGTCAGCGGACAGCGCTGAGCCTTCTAAGTAACGCGGGCGGAATCTGATGTTTAAAACGCAATCCCGTAATCTTGTTATTGCTGCCGTGGCGCTAGCGGGGCTGGCGTGTGCTCAGGATCAGACCGGCAAGTTCGGCCCGGTAGGTCCCGGACCTGCCACACAGCGCAAGGGTAGCGCTCCGCAAGGACCGGCGCCGAAGATGCCAGACGGCAAGCCGGACTTATCGGGCGTTTGGGGCCCGACGAACTTTATGCTGATGGGCGGTCAACCCTCCCTGCAACCCTGGGCCGACGCGCTGTACAAGGAACGCCGCGCGAACCTGAGCAAGGACGATCCGGAAGGAAGCTGCCTGCCCGCCGGCGTGCCAAGAATTTCGCCCTTTCCAATGAAGCTGGTTCAGACTCCGGCATTGGTGGTGATGCTCGACGAAGGCAATATTCACAGCTACCGCCAGTTTTTCCTGGACGGGCGCGGTCATCTGAAGGATCTGCAACCGTTGTGGATGGGAGACTCGGTGGCCAAATGGGACGGGGACACGCTGGTGGTGGATTCGGTGGGTTTCAACGACAAGACCTGGTTGAACGGACAAGGATTACCACACAGCGATCAGCTGCACGTTATCGAACGCTACCAGCGCCCTGATTTGGGACACCTGAGCGTCGATATCACCATGGACGATCCCAAGGCCTTTACCAAGCCGCACACGTTTAACCGCACTTACTCGCTGCTTACAGATTGGGAGATTCACGAATATGTCTGCAACGAGTTTAATGTGGACGCGGAGCACCTGGTAGGCAAGTGACGCGCGGCTGTATATCGATCTGCGCGCTGGCGCTGGCGATGGTGCCAGCCTTCGCTCAGGGGCCGCAAGCGGCGGTTGAGGCTCCCATGCCGCAGATACTTCAGAAGTATCAGCCGGTAACCGCCGAGCGCCTCAAGCATCCTGAAGATGGCAACTGGCTGATGATCCGCCGCACATACGATGGCTGGGGTTACAGCCCTCTGGATCAGCTAACGCCCGCCAATGTCGCGCAACTAAAGCCCGTTTGGATATTCTCCACGGGCGAGACCCGGGCTCATGAATCGGCACCGATCGTGAACAACGGCGTAATGTTCGTCACCACACCGATGAACCAGGTGATCGCCATTGACGCCAAGACCGGCACGCTGTTGTGGCGCTACCGGCGCAAGCGGCCCGACGGCGCCACCGTGCCTCACGAAGCCAATCGCGGGATCGCGCTCTTTGGAGACAAGGTTTATTTCGCGGCGGGCGAGGCCGTTCTGGTGGCTCTGGATGCAAAAACCGGCAAGGAAGTTTGGACCACGGAGGTAGCCGACAATCGTTCCACTTATTACATGACGCTGGCGCCGTTGGTGGCTGGGGGCGCGGTGATGGTGGGCGTGTCGGGCGGAGAGTTCGGCGTTCGCGGCTTCGTGGCGGCCTTCGATACCGAGACGGGCAAGGAGTTGTGGAAGACTTACACCGTGCCCGCGCCCGGCGAACCTGGCAGCGAGACCTGGCCGAAGGGCGATGAGTGGAAGACCGGCGGCGCACCCGTGTGGGTGACCGGGAATTACGATCCCGAAACAAATCTGGCCTATTTTGGCACGGGCAATGGCGGCCCCACCGTCGGCGACAACCGGCCGGGCGATAATCTCTACACTTCTTCCACCATCGCGCTCGACGTCGCCACCGGCGCGATGAAGGGTTATTTCCAATATCATCCCAATGATTCCTGGGATTATGATGAGGTTTCTCCGCCGCTGTTGTTGGATTACCAGCGCAATGGGAGAACCGTGCACGGCCTGGTGGATGTGGCACGCGACGGCTATGTGTGGTTTCTGGATCGCGGCAGCCTGGCTGACAGCAAGCCTCACATCGGCTTCATAGAGGCCAAGCCTTACGTTTACCAGAACACGTTCAAGAGCATCGATCCTGTGAGCGGGCGTCCCGACGTGGATCCGGAACACAAGCCGGGCACCGGGAAGCGAGCTGACTTCTGCCCCGGATCGCATGGCGGAAAAACCTGGCCGCCGATTGCATTCAGTCCCAAGACCCGCATGATTTATATACCCGCGAATAATAATCTGTGCAGTTCCAACCTGGGCGTGAAATCAGAGTACAAGGCGGGCAAGCCATTCGTGGGCATCACCGGCAGCCGGCCCTTCGCGGTTCCGGGAGCGGATCATTTCGGTGAAGTTCAGGCCTGGAATGTGGACACCGGCCAGAAAGTCTGGACCCACGAATACGCCAAATCGCCCAACTGGGGTTCCATGCTGGCTACAGCCGGCGGACTGGTGTTCAGCGGCGGCACGGTAGACCGGATGTTTCATGCCTTCGATGCCACCACGGGCAAATTACTGTGGGAGTTTCCAACGAACTCCGGCATTGAAGCTCCGCCCACTTCGTTTCTGATTGACGGAAAGCAATACATTGCGATCGAGTCCGGTTGGGGCGGCGATGCGCGCGGAGATCAGAATACGCTGAATCGCCTTTTTCCGGGCGAATATCCCGAGGTTCCGGAGGGCGGCGTGGTTTGGGTTTTTGCCGTTCAGTAAGCGCTACTGGGTGTTTTCAAACAGCTCGATATTCAGGCCGTTCGGATCTTCCACAAAGACATTCCGAATGGTTGGGCTGAACTGAGCTACCTCGCCGTGCGCCGAAGTTACTACCACGCCCGCCGCTCGCATGCGCTTGAGCAGGCCATCCAGATCTTTTACGTGCAAGGCAATGGCTGGGGCTCCCGGATCGGGCACGCGCAGATGGAACGGGGTCCGTTCGATTCCCTGGTATTCGTAGAACGCGATGAGCGCCTTGGTGCCCGGCACCAGCGCCGTCATCTCGCGATTCTTGGCGTGTGGCGCGCCGGTCATATCCAGGATCGCCGGGTTGCTCGCGAATTCCATATTCCCCTTGACGTCGAAACCCAGCAGTCCGTGATAGAACTTGATGGTCGCGTCCATGTCGGCGACAGTGAGGCCCATGGTGGCGCCGAAAACGTTGCCGGGAGCGTCTGTGCCCACGGCCGGCTTGGATTCCACCACTTCAATGACGTAGCCATCGGGATCGCGAATCAGCATGGAACGGATCTTGCCGCTGGGTGTATCGAGGGTGACCGGCGCGCCCGAAGTGGTGATGATCGGCGTCTTCAGTTTCTTGATCGCCGCCAGAACAGGCGTCATGTCTTTCACGCGCAGCGCGATTAAAGCGGCGCCCGGATCGGTGTGGCGCGGCTGGCCGGGTTTGCGGTCCACGTTCGAAAATTCGGTCAGCTCAAAGCCGAACACGGTGTTCGGAAAGTGGAGCGTGCTGAGCCGCAGCTTCACGCCGGGCGAATTGGTCAACGCGGGCACGCCCGGGCTAAGCAACGGACGCGGCGCGGGCGCGTCCAGGCCGAACACATCGTGGTAGAACGCCAGAGTGGTGTCCAGATTGTTGGTGGCGTGGATATAGTTCAACATGCCCAGCACCGGCGACTCCGCTGAAACTGTTCCAGTTTGCGAAAAAGCCGCGCTTGCGAACAAGATTGCTGCCAGGATACTCTTCACTTTTGTCCGCTCGCTTCCTGCGCCCCATTCGCCGCATCATGCTTGTCTAAGGCACGAGCCGCGCTGAGCCGATTGTGCATGGCGTGGTTCCCTTCATGGCAGGCGTACTCGAAAATCTGGTAGCCCGGTTCGTGGCGAATGGGAAACTCCACCGTCCAGGGAGCGGTAAAGGTTTTGGGATCGTCCACGGTGACTTTGTAATCGATGGTGTCGGCGTCCACGCGCGTGAACCGTTCGGTCAGCTTCAGGGCGTCGCTATAGGGCACGCCGCCGACATCCACTTTGCCGCCGATGAAGTTGGTGGTTTCAACCACCAGGGTGTTGCCTTCAAAATGGCCGCGCGGATCGCCCATATAGGAGCGCAGGCCGGAGCCAGCGTGCGGACGCCCGTCGAGTGGAATCAAGCGCGTCTCGTGAATCATTTCGTAGCGAATGGCCACCATGCCGGGCATTTGGAAGATCTGCGATCCATTGCCGTAAATAGACGGGAAGAACGATCCGGTGACCCCGCGCGTGATGCAGCGGTCATAGGAGCTCAGATCTTCCCAGGAAGCCGGGCGCATGTTGTAATACTGCGGTTGCGAAGCCCGGCGCTTCTCGCCTTCGGGAGTGAGCGCGGGAATGCGCCCATCCGGCGGATCGACCACCAAGGACGACAGCCGCGAGGCATGGCGCGCGTATTCTATCCACTGAGCGGGAGCCGCCGCCGCATCCACTCCCGCATCCTTAACGATTGACCAGAACCCGGTGGTGGGGCGGACACCCGTATCAATGGTGGTTCTCTCCGAGCTCACTTGCTTAGCGCGCTCGGCGAACTCTTGTTCCGTCAAAAAGCGGCGCGTGCCAAACTTGGCGGGCCGTTCCATGGGCACGCCGTTCAGATCGTCAGTGGTGTAGACGCCCTGGAGATCGGGATCGCCCCACGCCGTTTTGGGCGCCTTGGTTTGGCCGAAAGCCACACAGGCGGCTGCCAGACTGACCGGCAGGAACAGGGACAGAGCTTTCATGGGTGATCTCCTTATTTCTTACGCACGTCGCCGTACAACAATTCTTCAGCGAATTCCACGCACTTGAATTCCGTCAATTGCGCGTTCTTTTCCACGTGGCGATACAAGGGAAGGCTGATTTTCCAGGGACGAGTGAAAACCTGCGGATCTTCGATAGTGGCTTCGTAGTTGATGTGATCGGCGTCGCGCAATGTGAAGCGCTCCACCACATGCAACTGGTCGCTATGGAAATTGCCCGCGCGGTCAAACCAGCTTTCATCGTTGAATCCGGTGTTGTCCACCACCAGAGTTTCGCCCTCCCAGTGGCCGTTGGCGGTGCCCATCCAGGTATCCACTGATGCCTCCAGCGGCTCTTTCTCCATATTGATTACGCGATTGGAGCTGGCGTATTCGTAATCCATCAGGATGGAGGTCGGCGTCTGGACGATCTGAAACGGATAGGGCATGTAGGTGGAGCGCGGAATGCCCCCCATGTAGCACTTGATTTCAGGATCCAGCTTCCAGCGGTTCTGAAAGTTCTCGTTTCTCTGTTTCAGTGCCTCAGGTTTGTAGGGAATCTGGCCGCCTTCCACCACGCCCTGCCCCGAAGGAGTGGCGCCGATTGCGCCGAGTTGAAAGAAAGGACCCGGCGACGCTGGATGATCTTCCAAGTTCCAGTTCGCGGTGCCCACCGATTGCCAGATCCCGCTGAGATCGGGGTGGCCATCGAAAGTACGAGCGGCGCCCAACAAACTGCCACCGGCCAAGGTGAACACGGCCAGCGCCGCTGAACTGAACGTGGTTCTCATAACCGGGCTATTCTATCGCAACGCTTCAGATTTGGCAGCATCTTTCGATGTATTGATAGCCATCAACTGCCGCAGCAGATTCGCGGTGCCTTCACGTACCGTGGGCGGGCCTCCGGCGTGGCCGTGCAGCCCAACGCCCAGCGCCATTTCCACCGGTGTGCGGCCCTGTTTGTCCTTCACATCCAACTTCGCGCCACTCGCGGCCAGGAACTTGACGATGTCGTCCGAAGCTACTGCGCCGAAATGCAGCGGAGTCTGTCCAGCTTCGCTAACGGCGTTCACGTCGGCTCCGGCAGCCACCAGAACCTTCACGGATTCCAGAAGCTCAGCAGGTGTTGCGAAATCATTCGCAAAAGTGCCGGTGCCATAGCCCAGGCCAGAGGCGAACATCAGCGGCGTGGTGCCGTTCTTTTGCCGCGCATTGAAATCGGCGCCGTGCTCCAGCAGCAGTCGTATGGCCGCCGTGTCGCCGTTCTTGGCGGCACGCATCATGGCCGTCGAGCCTTCACCAAGCGTAGGCTCGCCCGGTGTATGAGCGCGCATCAGCGTAGGCGTCTTCAGGCGCGCATTGGGATCGGCTCCGTGATCCAGCAAAACCTTCATCAGATCAAGCGCGGTTACTTTGCTGGACGTGGGCCGCGAAGGATGACCATATACTTCGCCCAGGGTATTCATGTCCACCGCCGCGTACAGCGCCGCCATTCCGGAGGCATCTGTGATATTTGGATCGGCGCCCTTTTCAGCCAGCAACGCCGCCGTATCGTAGTGGCCGTTGATAATCGCAAGCACCAGCGCGCTAGACCCGTCCGGATCGGTCAGATTCAGACTCGCTCCCCGGTCCACCAGCGTGCGTGCCGTTTCGAGCGAACCTTGGCGCGCGGCATACATCAGAGGAGTCCAATTGCCATGCGGCAGGATAGTAAGCACGCCCTCCAAGCCGAAGCGATCCTTGGAGCGATCCATCAGATTCGTGCGGGCGTTCACTTCGGCACCGTGGGCAATCAAGACTTCGGCAGCCTCCGCATGATTTTCCTGGGCCGCCCACACCAGCGCGGTCTCGCCGTACGCATCACCCTTCGCATTCACGTCGGCGCCATGTTCCAGCAGCAGACGCACGATATCGGCATTTCCGGTGCGAGCCGCGGTCATGAGAATCGTGTCGCCATCGGGCAACTTCGCGCTGGCATCCGCGCCGGCGTTCAATAAAGCTTGCGTCATGGCCGCGTTCCGATTGGTGGCTGCCAAGGAGAGCGGAGTCACACCATACCGATTGGCGAGCTTCGCATCGGCGCCCGCGCTCAGCAGCGACCGGGCGGCCGGAAGATCGTCATTATAGACGGCCCACGCAAGAGGCGTGGTGCCGTCCGCATCCGGGATGTTTACATCGGCACGATGCTTCTGCGCGCCAAAAGAGGCGGCGATGGGCAGCAGCGCGAGCAGGACGGCTCTAGACCAGAACATCGGTTTTTCCCATGCTGTCGCCGAAAGTATCCATCGGCTTGCCGAACTTGTCCGCCACATTCAGCCAGAAATTTCCGATGGGCGTTCGCGTGGGCAGTTGTACGTGGCGATGCCCCGTGCCCACGCCTCCACCGATGGCCACCAGCGGCAGAGGATCGGTGGCGTGCATGTTTGAATCGGCCATGCCGGCGCCATAGATGATCAACGAATGATCCAGCAGACTGCCATCTCCATCGGGAGTGGACCGCAGTTTCTCTAAAAACTTGGCATACATGCGCGCGTAGTAAGTGTTGATCTTCACCACCTGCGCCATCTTCGCGGGGTTATTTTGGTGATGGGAAACCGAATGATGCTGCTCGGTAACACCGATCTGCGGGTAAGTCCGCTGGCTGAGCTCGCGCGACATCATGAAGGTGAAGACACGCGTAATGTCGGCCTGGTAGGCCACCGCCAGCAAGTCAAACAACAGCTCTACGTGTTCGTCGAATGAATCGGGCACGCCGATGGGCGCATCGGGCGCGTCTACCTGGGTGGCGCTGCGGGCTTCCTGGCGCTGGATGCGGCGCTCAATTTCACGGAGATTATCCAGATAATCGCCCAAGCGGACGCGGTCGCGCGGCGCCAGCCCGCGCTGCAGGCTGTTGGCTTCATCCACCACCGAATCCAGAATGCTGCGTTCCTTTTCGCTGCGCGCATGACGCTGGGCGGTTGTACCCGCAGCGCCGAACAGCCGCTCGAACACGGCGCGCGGGTTGGTTTCCATGGGCAGAGGCGTGGACGGAGTGCTCCAGGAAATGGTGTTCAAGTAGGCGCAACTGAAGCCGGGCGAACATCCGCCCACGTAACCAGTAAAATCCTCGGTGGCCACTTCGAGCGA
>DATHNM010000235.1:0-7065 GCA_035486095.1 Bryobacteraceae bacterium | reverse complement strand
CGACCGCCCGGTGGTGGAAATCGCGGATGCCGATTCAATCTTTCACACCGTATATGATCTGGACGATCGCTACCAAGTGCCGGGACAATGGGCGCTCAGGCGCGGCATCACCTATCGCAATGGATCGGAAGGCGGCTCTATTCCCCACTGGCGCGGCATCCTGGACGATAAAGGCCGCGTCATGGTGGCGATGTCATTCAATTCCGATATCGGAGATTCCTGGGAGTGGGCCGACGATCCAGAGTATCCCGAGAAATATTCCGCTCTAGGAATCCGGATCGGCGTGAACTATGTCATTTACTCGCTCACGCATTAGTGATCCATCCAGATTTAATCACCCATCCACTTTAATCACCCATCCACGCCGGATTCTTCGCCGTGCTGTCATATTCAGCTGTAATTTTGAACGGCTCGCATTTTCCCGCGTCCGCGAACGGCTTGGTCCTCGCCAGCAACTGCGTCACCTGTTCGTTGCTGAGCGGCCGGAACGTATCAGCGGCCTGAAAGGCCTGTTCCAGCCGCTCCATGGTTTCACAACCCGTGATCACCACAGACGTCGGAAGCGTAAGGGCATAGTGCAAACACTCCATGGCGGTCACGTGGCCGCATTGCAGCACGTGACCGTCGCCCATCGGCTTCATCCCCAGCACGCCGATGCCTTGCTCCACCAGCTTGGGGAGAACGTTGCGGCCAAAGCTACGGAAATGCGCATCCATCACGTTAAGCGGCATTTGGCAGGTATCAAAACGGAACTTGTGTTCGGCCGCCACTTCCAGCATCCGCAAATGCACCAGCGGATCTTTGTGCCCCGTGAATCCGATGAAGCGGATCTTGCCGGCCTTCTTGGCTTCGAGCAGCGCCTCCAGCGGCCCATCCGGCGCGAAGAAACGATCGGGATCCTCCAGACGTATGTTTTCATGGAACTGGATCAGGTCCACATGATCGGTTTCCAGCCGCCGCAGCGACTCGTCAATCTGGCAGGCGGTTGATTTCTTGGTGCGTCCATCGAACTTGGTCATCAAGAAAACCTGATCGCGATACCCATCGCGCAGCGCCGCACCCATTCGCCGTTCACTTTCTCCGGAATGATAATCCCAGCAGTTATCCAGGAAGTTAATCCCGCGATCCACGGCACTCCGGACGATGCGCACCGCTTCGTCCGCGTCTTTGGCGAAGCCGAGGTGATATCCTCCCAGCCCGATCGCGGAGACGCGTTCGCCCGTTCTGCCCAGCTTGCGATAGATCATATGGTCTTATAAACGCTGGCTGAGGCACCGCTGCCTGGCGTGCACGGCAGGCTCAGCTATCCTTAGACCGCTGGCGGGCGAATCTGTTACGTCGCTTACTGCTAACGTAGGTTGAGCTTCTTCATTTTGTAGCGTAGGGTGTCACGTGTGATACCCAGCAGTACCGCCGCACGCGTTTGATTACCGCTGGCCTTTTGCAGCGCTTTCACCACCAGGTTTTTCTCGGCTTCCGCCAAACTGGCCTGGAAGGGCGCCTCGGTATCTGCAGGCTGCTGGGCCCCGGGGCGGCTCGGCCCGGCGGCGTTTGAAGCTATATACAGGCTGGTGCTCTGGATGCGCTCGGATTCTTCCAGCACCATAGACCGCTCAATCACATTGCGCAGCTCACGTACGTTACCCGGCCAGGAGTGAGACAGCAGCGCGGCTGCCGCTGCATGCGAGATGCCCTGGATACGGCGCTTGAACTTCACGTTGTACATCTGGATGAAATGCTGAGCCAGCGGCAGGATGTCTTCCTTGCGATCCCGCAAAGCCGGTAACGAAACCTGAATTACATTCAGCCGGTAATACAAGTCCAGGCGGAATCTGCCCTCTTCAATGGCGTCTGTCAGCCTGCGGTTGGTAGCCGCCACCACGCGCACATCCACTTGAATGTCTTTCACTCCGCCCAGCCGGCGAAAACACTGCTCTTCCAAAACCCGCAACAGTTTGGCTTGAACCGTGAGCGGCATCTCGCCGATTTCGTCCAGGAAAATGGACCCGCTGGAGGCGATCTCCAAAATACCTGCCTTGGCTGCCCGAGCGTCCGTGAATGCGCCCTTTTCGTACCCGAACAACTCGCTTTCCAGCAGCGTTTCCGGAATAGCGGCGCAGTTGAGAGCTACGAACGGCCCTTCGTGCCGGCGGCCGTAATAGTGCAGGAACTGCGCCAGAACGTCCTTGCCGGTTCCGCTTTCGCCCTCCAGCAGGATAGTAGACACCTCACTTTGAGCCACGCGGCGCGCAAAGGTGAGCACTTGTTTCATGGCGGGCGAAGCAGCGATCATTTTGAAGCCGCCCAGATCCACTCCGGTGTCTGCGTCTGTAAACGGGACGCCGGAGACAACGGGGCGCTCCTGGGCCCCAGGCTCGTTCGCCTGCCCGAAAACCAGTACCGCGCCCGCCACGGTGCCCTGATGATCGCGAATAGGAGCGACGCTGCCGCTGATGGGCCGTCTTTCGCCCTGGCCCGAAACAAGAGCCGCGCCAGCGGGCAGATCCCGCAATGAGCCGTCCGAAAGCACCTGCTGCCAGGCGGTTGGGACGCACGGCCCGCCGGGCTTGGCCACCGCCTGGAATATCTCAGCCATCCGCCGTCCCAGCGCTTCCCCAACATTGCGACCGGTCCACGCTTCGGCTGCCGGATTGAAAAAGGTGATGCATTCCTGACGGTCCATGGAAATCACGCCTTCAGAGATCGCCCGCAGCGTGGAGGAGAGCAACTCCTCTTGCTTTCGCGCCTTCTGTTCCTGGCCGTGCCTGTAGAGTGCGATCTCGATGCTGGCATGCAGCGCCGCTCCTTGAAACGGCTTCGTAATGTAACCCAGCGGCCCGGCATCCTTGGCGCGCCCCACGGTGGGACTGTCTGCGTGGGCCGTCAAATAGATCACCGGGATGTTGAACCGCTCCCGCAAAACCAGCGCTACCGCTATGCCATCCATTTCACCCTGGATGCGAATGTCCATCAGCGCTATATCCGGCGGATCTAACTCGGCTTGAGCGATTGCATCGGCGCCGCTGGCCACGGCCGCCGTCACGCAATATCCAAGGTCGGTCAGCGTATCGCTCAGATCTTCGGCCGTAACCCGCTCATCTTCCACGATTAGAATGCGTGCAGGCATGTTGTTTTCCGGCCTCAGCTTTCCGGAGGTTCAACCCTTGGGTCGACCATGCACGATCACACGTGTGTTTCCAGTGCTTCCGCGTTATCCGGCGGAGAGATGTCGCGCGGCGGGCAATGCGGCAGGATTCGCCTGGCCGTGCGTGGCATGCGGACGAGTCGATTTAGACTACCACTCAGTTTAGATCATTTGCGGCTTCGTCAATGCGACTCTTTGCGATGTGTTTTTGGAAATAATCCTGCGGAAATGGTAAAACTAGTAGATCGTACTAGAAGATTGACGAGCAAGCCGTCCTAAGGGGTTGGGTCGGCCGTTGGATGCGCGGAGACGTGTGGAATTGAGTTGGTCCAATGAAATCAGCCCTAAGCCATAACGAAATCGAAATTCTAGACCGCCAGGTGGCTACGATGAGCTATCAACTCTCCGAGATTGCCGGCCTGCTGGAATCGCGTCTGGGAGAGAACAACGAGCTGGCAACGTCGGCCCGCAACGCCCAGCAGGAATTCGCTAAGTTCGCGCAGCGCATGCGCCGGCGGGTGACATTGCAGGAGACCGGGCGTTCGGAAGCCGATTCACAAAGCGCGTGACTGAAACCGGGAACCCGCCCTGTTCCGCGGGTCATGCAAAACTGAAGCAATGGACTTAAGCCTGGACGCGGATGAAGTGCGGGTGCTGGGTTCGCTACTCGAAAAAGAGATCACCACACCCGAGTACTATCCACTTTCGCTGAACGCCCTGCTGAACGCCTGTAATCAGAAATCAAACCGCGATCCTGTGGTGCATTTCGATGAAGAAACGGTCGAGCGCGTGCTATACATGCTGCGCGACAAGGGACTGGCGTTGAATATCAGCGGCGCCGGCAGCCGCGTCCCCAAGTATGGCCACCGCTTGTCGGAAAAGCTGAACCTGGGCCGCCGCGAACTGGCGGTTCTGTGCGAGCTGATGGTACGCGGCCCCCAGACGCTGGGTGAGTTGCGCACACGGGCCGAGCGTATGCACCCCTTCGATGATCTGGCGGAAGTGGAGGGAGTGCTCGATCGCATGCCGGAGCTGGTTACCAAACTCCCCCGCCGTCCGGGCGAGAAAGAAGCACGCTATGCGCATCTGCTTTCCGGCGCTCCGGTGGTTGCGGCCTTAACGCCCGAACAAGCGGCCGATATGGCCGCGCCCGCGCGCTCCGATCGGATAGCGGAGTTGGAGGCCGAAGTCGCGCAGTTGCGCCGTGAACTGGAAGATCTCAAACAGCAGTTCGCCGGATTCCAAAAACAGTTTGAATGAAGCGGACGTGCCAACGGCCTGACCGCCGGCTCGTCCGCCCCGTGAACACCTCAGGCTGTACGTTGGTCCGGAAGACTTTCAGTCTGCACCTTGCGGCTCGGGGGCGCGCCCAAACGCCGGATAGGCAGCACCTGCACTTCCAGGCAACTGGAGACGTTCTTCGGTGGACCATGAAAATAATCGTCCACCGGGAAGAGCGAATAGGGCTCCAGCTCCCGGAACACCCTTCCCAGCTTTTGTTCGATGCGGTAAACGGCATGGAAGAAATTCCCGCGGTCCATTTGCAGCCTCGCACAGCACAGCTTCCAATCCGCCCCAAGCAGAAAGTGATATTTGAAAATGCGATTCTCCGGTTCCGTCAGTGTCCGTTTGCTCACCAAACAAAAGTCGGCCGCGAACTCTTCATCCTTCCGGCCCCAGGAACCCCTGCGGTCCTTGCCAGGTAACGGATCCAGCGTTACACGGCTGATGTACTTCTCCCTGCTCACACATTCGCGGAAGCGATCGAAACATGCCCGGAAAATAGCTCGTAGCACGCAATTGCACGGATGCGTCGCCCCATGGCGGCCGATTCGCAATCCTAAGCCCAGGCAAATGTTGCACGCAGGCGCCGCGAGCGCCAGCGTTTCAGACCGTGTCCATTCCATTTCGTTTTCTCTCTCTCTGTTGGAAAACCCGGCATAACAACCGGGTCAGATCGATCGACGTGATTTCTAGTCTCATTGCCCCCGTGAGTCACGTCAACGCAAAAGGGGCAAGCCAGTAGGGAAGAACCACTACGGCAACTTGGGAGAGAGTTCGATAAGGCCAAAACTTTCATTTACTTAACTAGATTCATTTCTTGGCCGCGATGAATGGGTGTAAAGTCTCCACGCTACAGCTTTTCGCTATTCCTGCTGGAGCCTATTTCAAACTGAAATACGGAGAGAGGCCAACTTGACGTTCCAGGACGCTCGCCTCAGGCTGCTGGCTTACGTCCGGCACCAGGTTCGTAACGGCGAGCTCACGGAGAGAGGATTTGCTCGTCTGATCGGCATTTCGCAGCCTCATGCCCATAATGTGCTAAAAGGCGTCCGCACTCTCTCACCCGAGATCTTCGATCTGGCATTAAAGTACCTTCACTTGTCCCTGCTGGATCTGGCGTCCAGCGGGGAAATCGAAGCCCAGCTCGAGCGCCGCCAGGCGCATGATCAAACCACTGAAGTGGCTTTTCTGGCGACGGCTATCGGGCCCGGTAGAGCATGGCCGGCCGGCGTGAACTGGCAAAAGAGCTTCCCGGCACCCTTTCGTTCCACTTCTATCCCGAACCAGGTTGTGATGGCGGAACTGGCAGCCGACGCGGCCATGGCTGCCACGCTGGGGTCCTACGACATCGCCCTTCTCGACACTTCGGCGCCGCCCCGGTCTGACATCTCTCCGCAAGGCCTGTATGTTATCGAACGCAGCGGTGAAGCGGTGCTGCGCTATGTTCGCTCGGGCGCGCGCTGCTACTACCTGGTCGCCGACTCCGATCTGAATAGCCCCAGGGCCTGGGAACAGCTGCCACTGTCTACCGCACAACTCATCCACAGTGTAAAGGCTCGCGTGATCTGGCTAGGTCGCCAGCGCGATCGGGAGGCGCTGCCTCAGCGCGGCCGATTCTTATACGATCCGATCTCCTCATAGGCGTCCAGCACCTGTTGCGCCGTGCGTTCCCAACTGAATCGCCGGGCCTGTTGGAATCCGCGTTGCACCAGCTGGGCGCGGCGAGTCCGGTCCAGCAGCACCTCCCGCATGCCCCGCGCGATGTCGAAGACGTTTTCCGGATTAATGATCTCCGCGGCGTCGCCCACCACCTCCGGTAGCGAACTGACGCTCGAGCATACCACCGGCGTTCCGCATGCCATAGCCTCCAGCGGCGGCAGCCCGAAGCCCTCATAGAGCGAGGGAAAAACGAAAGCCGAAGCCGCCTGGTAAAAGGCCCGCAGAGTATCGATGGGCACGAACCCGAGAAACCGCACGGTGTCCTCCACCCGGCTGTGGATCACGGCATGCCGCAGGGCCGGATAGCGCGAAATCTCATCCCCGATGATCAGCAGGCGCAGATCCTGATACAGCGGATGATCTTGCAGTTCACCTCGCAGCACGGCAAACGCTTCCACCAGGCGGGGAATATTTTTCTGCGGATTCGTGCGGCCCACGTACAACAGGAACGGGTAGTGGATCCGGTAGCGATCCAGCACCCGTTGAATCTCCGGAGCATAATCCAGCGGATCGTTCAATGGATCAGACGAAGCGCTGGGAGCATGAAAAGTGGGATCGGGCGCGTTGTACACCACGCGCATCCGGCTGGCCGGAATGCCCAACACCGCTTCCACATCCCGGCAGGTAGCCATGGAAACGGCCATTACCCGATCGGCGCGCAGCAGGCCGCGCCGCAGATAAAAGTGCCGCAGCCGGTTGTGATAACCCAGCTGGCTCGAGAACAGCAGCGTGCTCATGTCGTGGATGGTGACCAGGTACGGTTTCGGCATCAGCAGCGGCACGGAGTTCAGCGGGATATGGAACAGGTCGGCTTCCAGCTTCCGCAGGAATAACCCATAGCGCATCTGCGCCAGGCCACTCTGGGCGGGCCCGCTCTTGTTGGATCCGGGAAAGACCGCCGTTTCGAAATTGGGCGG
>DATHNM010000234.1:0-10815 GCA_035486095.1 Bryobacteraceae bacterium | reverse complement strand
GCCACCTGCCGCTGGGCGGCATCGAACGACCACCGGGCGCAGGGAACTGCGCATCGCGCCTTTTCCCCGATGCCGGTATTGCGGTTATGACCTGCGGGGGAAACCACGCCTTAGTCGACGCCGGCCCGTTCGGCGCGCTCAATTCCGGCCACAGCCACTCCGATACCTTGAGCATCATCCTCAGCTCGGGCGATGACGAGATCCTGATAGACCCCGGCACCTATACCTACACGGGCGATCCAAAATGGCGCGATTGGTTCCGCGGCAGCAGAGCCCACAACACCATCTGCATCGATGGTCTCGATCAGGCTGTGATGGCCGGGCCGTTTCGCTGGAACAACCCGCCTGCCGTCAGGGTCCTGGACTGGAAAACCAATTCCGCCCGCGATGTTCTGGAAGCCGAGTGCCGCTACGCCGGCTTCACCCACCGCCGCCGCGTCGAGTTTCAAAAGCCGGGAACGTTCTTAATCTCCGATCATGTCGAGGGGCCGCCCGGCGAACATGACATTGAACAGTTCTGGCATCTTGGATCGCTGGCCGCCCGATCGCAGGTAATCCTGCCCGCGGACGCCGAACTCACCACCAGCTGGCACTCCACCACATTCGGCGAAAAACATGCGTCGCCCATGCTGCGGGTTCACCGGCGCGCGCCGCTGCCGCTTTGCCTGGAAACCCGGATCATACTGAACCGCGCACCTGAGTAAGCAGCCTAGCAATCGCTGATCAGGTGCAACACCACGCTCCGCCGATGCGGCCGCTCCCGGTGCTCAAACAAATACACGCCCTGCCACGTCCCCAGCGCCAGCCTGCCACTGTGAATGGGGATGGCCAGTTGCGTCTGCGTCAAGGCCGACCGGATGTGCGATGTCATGTCGTCCGGCCCCTCCGCCGTATGCCGGTACATCGCGGTATCTTCCGGAACCAGCCGGTTGAAAAAGTCAGCCAGGTCGGCCACCACGTCCGGATCGGCGTTTTCCTGAATCACCAGCGATGCGGAGGTGTGCTGGCAAAACACCGTCAGCAATCCCGTCTTCGTTTCGTGCGTGCCCAGCCAGGTCTTTATTTCACTGGTGAAATCGTACAAACCCTTGCCGTGCGTGGCGATATGGATCTGATGAATGAACTGCTTCACTCCACCGTCACGCTCTTGTCCAGATTACGCGGCTGATCCACGTCGCAGCCCCGCCGCACCGCGATGTGGTACGCCAACAGTTGCAGCGGCACAATCTCCAGAATCGGCAGCAGCAGTTCGCTGGTGGGCGGAATCGAGATGGTGTAGTCCGCCACCTTGCCCACCTCCTCGGCGTCCTGTTCGCACACCACCGCGATCACAATGCCGTTGCGCGCCTTCACTTCCTGAATGTTCGACAGCGTCTTTTCGTAGCGTACGCGGCTGTCGTCGCTGGCTGGATCGCGCGTCGCAATTACCACCACCGGGAGATTCTCGTCAATCAGCGCATTCGGCCCGTGCTTCATCTCGCCGGCCGGATAACCTTCGGCGTGAATATAGGAGATTTCCTTCAGCTTCAGCGCGCCTTCCAGCGCCATCGGGAAGTGAATGCCGCGGCCCAGGAACAGAAAATCCGTCGCGCGGAAAAGCTTCTTCACCAGTTCGTCGTAAATGCCCTCGTGGCTCAGCACCGTCTCCAGCTTGCCCGGCAGCTTCACCAGCTCTTGCACCAGGCAGTTGGATTGTTCCGGCGTCAGCGTATCGCGCACCTGGCCCAGATACAGCGCCAGGATAAACAGCGCCGTCAGCTGCGAGGTAAACGCCTTGGTGGATGCCACGCCGATTTCCGGGCCGGCGTGCGTCATCAGCGTGCCCGACGCCTCGCGAGTGATCATCGACCCCACAACATTACAAATGGCCAATGTTTTGGAGCCATGCTGCTTGGCTTCCCGCTGCGCCGCCAGCGTATCCGCCGTTTCGCCGGATTGCGATATCACCACCGTCAGCATATCGCTCGAAATAATGGGATCGCGATAGCGGAACTCGCTGCCGTAATCCACTTCCACCGGAATCCGCGCCAGCTTTTCGATCATGAATTTGCCCGCCAGCGCCGCGTGCCAGCTGGTTCCGCACGCGATGATCTTCAGCGACTTGAATTCCTTGAAAAGCTTCGGATTGATGTCCATCTCATCCAGGAACACGCGGCCGGTTTCCTGTCCCACGCGCCCTAGCACGGTATCGCGCACAGCGCGCGGCTGCTCAAAAATTTCCTTGAGCATGAAATGTTTGTAGCCGCCCTTTTCCGCCAGGATCGGATCCCACAAAATGTGCTGCACCTGGCGCTTGATGGCGCGTCCGTTGAAATCGGTCAGATGCACGCCGTCCGGCGTCAACACCGCGATGTCGCCGTCGCCCAGGAAAAACATGTCGCGGGTGTGGCTCAGGATGGCCGGTACGTCGGACGCCACGAAATATTCGCCGTCGCCCAGCCCGATCACCACCGGCGGGCCCATCCGCGCGGCCACAATCTTGTTCGGATCCGAACTTGCGATCACGCTCAGCGCGAACACCCCGCGCAGCTCCCGCACCGCCTTGCGAACCGCCTCCTCCAGATTGCCTTCGTTGTACTTTTCCACCAGGTGCGCGATGACCTCGGTGTCGGTTTCGGTAACGAACTTGTGCCCCTCCAACTGAAGCTGGTGTTTCAGTTGAAGATAATTCTCTACGATGCCGTTATGCACCACCACAATGTCGCCCCTGCAATCGCGATGCGGGTGGGCGTTCTCTTCGGTTGGACGTCCGTGCGTCGCCCAGCGCGTGTGACCGATCCCATACGGCCCGTCCATGGGGTTCACCCGAATGGCATCTTCCAGATTCCGCAACTTGCCCGATGCCCGCCGAACCGACAAATGATTGTCACCGTTCAGGACGGCAATACCGGCCGAATCGTACCCGCGGTATTCCAGCCGGCGCAGGCCATCCAGAATGATGGGCACAGCTCTTCTGTTCCCGATATACCCGACGATGCCACACATGTAACTAGGATACAGTGATTGGCGCCCACGCTCCTGCGTGCCGCGCCGGCAATCGTTCCGACGCTAACTAACGTATAATTACAGCCAATCAATACGATGCCGCGACATAATTCCGCTAAAACTTTCACCCTGCTGGCGAGCGTTATTTTCTGTTCGGCATTATGGGCCCAGACCAATCCCGTCCCCTTCATAAACAATTCCCCGGTCCCTGAAGCCGCCGAGCCAGGCACCCCCGGCCTGACGCTCACGGTGAATGGTACTGGTTTCGTTTCCGGCGCAACCGTAAATTGGAATGCTACGCCGCGCTCTACCGTGTTCGTAAATAGTTCGCGCTTAACGGCCACAATTCTCGCTTCCGATCTGATTAATCCTGGAACCGTTTCTGTCACCGCCACAAATCCGGCGCCCGGGGGCGGAACGTCCAATCCAGCCTTATTTCAGATAACTGTGCCCACCCAGACCGTTGCATTCGGAAACTCATCCACCTACCCTGCACCCGGCGTCGGATCCATTTTGACTGCCGACCTGAACGGTGACGGCCATCTCGACTTAATCGTCGGCAATGTTTCCAATGGCCAGATCTCGGTTCTGTTGGGGGCCGGCGATGGGACCTTCGGGCCGCCGCAGGTGTTTTCCGTCGGCAGCCTTGGTCCCGTAATGATCGCTCTGGGCGACTTCGACAATGACGGAAAAATGGACGTCGTAGCGATCAACCGTGGCGTCGACCAGCCACCTTACTTGTCCATCTTGATCGGCAAAGGCGATGGAACCTTTCAGCCATATCAGAGCTTCCCCCTCGACATGTCTCCAACATCCCTCACCACTGGGGACTTCAATGCGGATGGGAAATTGGATGTCGCGGTTTCCATCTGTTCGCCGCAAAATTCTCAACCGTGCAGCACTGCTCCAAGCATGTCTATTCTCCTAGGCAACGGGGACGGGACATTCCAGCCCGCGATCGAGTCTGCTGCCGGACCCTCGGTCCAGCAGGCCGTGACCGGCGATTTTAACGGCGATGGCCGCCTGGATTTGGCCGTGTCAGGCCTTATCAACGGAAGCAGCAACCAGCAAATCGGCATTCTTTTTGGGAATGGCGATGGCTCATTTCAAACTCCGTCCCTCTTGTACGGCCCCTACCATTACCTTGCAGCGGCCGACCTGAATCAGGATGGCATTCTGGACCTGGCCGCGGTTGGCGGTAACACCGTGTCCATCCTGGTCGGTAAGGGCAGCGGTGCGTTCAAACCCCGCGTATCCTACATCGCCGGCCACTATCTGGTTTCGATAACCGTGGGCGATTTTAACGGTGACGGACACCTTGATTTGGTTGTGCTGGATAGCCTGCAGTCGAATGTGTTCATCAGTACGATTTATGTACTGCTGGGCAATGGAGACGGCACCTTCGGCTCTCCAATCGAAATACCGACGCCACAAATCCCCCGGAATCAGTTCGGCCTTCTGGCTACAGGTGATTTCAACGGCGACGGCCGGCTCGATCTCACCTCGGTTCAAAGCAACGGGAGCGGTGGCACGTATAACGTACTTGCCACCTATCTGCAAACAGCCCTTTCAGTTAATCCGCCTGCGCTCACGTTTCCTTTGACGCTGGGTGCCACCGATAGTGCCTCCCAGACTCTGACGGTCACTAATCTCGGCACAACGGCGTTGAGTATAAGCCAGGTCAGCATCACCGGAACGAATGCGGCCGATTTTGCGCTGGCAGGCGGCAGTTGCATGGGCGCTGTTCTGCAAGCGTCGGGCTCCTGCCAAATCTCCGTCTTGTTCCGGCCCACTGCGGGCGGGTTGCGAAATGCTTCCGTAAGCTTAACGGACACCGCTCTCGCCAGCCCTCAGCAGGTCTTGTTGTCGGGCGCAGCTACCTTCCTCAGCGTGACCCCGAACGTGCTGCATTTCGGCACCCTCAATGTAGGAACAACCAGCGCGCCGCAGACCGTCACGCTTACCAACACCGGCGCCAGCAAGATCAGTCTTGGCGAAATCGGCGTGGCCGGAGCCGATCCGAACGACTATTTGGAGCAGAACACCTGCGGCAGTGCCATGCTCGCCGCCGGCGCCAGTTGCACCATCGCCATCAAATTTATTCCGGCAGCCTCGGGAGCCAGAACCGCTCTCCTGTGGGTGAGGGATGTGGCCGCCGATGAAACCCGCACATTCGTGCTTACCGGAACCGGCGCGTCGGTCTCCCAGCCCGCCGTCGTCAACCTGTCGCCAAGTTCAGGTACCGGTTTAACGCAGATATTTTCCGCGGTTTATTCCGATACGAATGGCGCCGCGGACGTCAAGGACCTGATCGTTCTTTTCAACACCACTACCACGTTGGCGAAGGCCTGCGCCATAACATACGTTCCCGCAACCAACCGGCTGCACCTCTACGATGACGCCGGCGTGCAACCCTCCGCCGGAGTAATGCCGGGATCCTCGGCTCAGGTATCGAACAGTCAATGTACTTTGTCCGGCGCGGGATCTTCGTTCACAGCGTCAGCCGGCAAATTCACGCTGAATGTCGCGCTCGCATTCAGCGGCACTTTCGCCGGCCAGCAGAATGTCTATCTCGACGCGGCTGGCGAGTCGTCGAACACCGGTTTCGTACTAAAAGGCACCTGGACGCCCTCCCTAACGCCGCCGACGGTGGTCTCGTTCTCGCCAAATTCGGGCGCGGGCCTGACGCAGATATTCACGGCAGTTTATTCTGACCTCAACGGACCTTCAGACCTGAACTACGTAATGGTTCTCTTCAACACTTCGACGGTGCTGGCAAATGCGTGCGCCATTACGTATGTACCCTCCCGGAACATGTTTCATCTTTACGACGACACCGGCACCATGACGTCGGTGGGAGTAGCGCCCGGATCCTCGGCCCAGGTCTCGAACAGCCAATGTACTTTGTCGGGCGCGGGCTCTTCGGCTGCTTCCTCGGGCGGAACGCTCACTTTGAATATCGCGATCACTTTCAGCGGGACTTTCGTGGGCCAGAAGAACGTCTTTCTCAATGCGGCTGGAGCAACCTTAAATAGCGGTTGGGTGAAGAAGGGCGTCTGGACCCCGTAGCAACTCCTCTGGCGCAGCTAAAACCAGGCCGCTCTGATCAGCAGGTACAGCGCGCCCACCAGAAACCCGATCAACGCCTGGTATTCGCGATTACGTACGTAAAGCTCCCAGCGGAATCGAACCGGCAGGCGCGCCGGAGTCAGCGTCGGCCAGAGTGCGGGCACCCGTCGGGCATAGCCCGCGAAATCGGGAAACAGTTGTCGCAAATGCTGTTCTTCCAGCTCAATCGCGGGCAGATAAATGAAGACGAACACCACGCCAAACAAAAGCGCCAGCGGCCATTGGCGCGCTGCGATGGCAAATCCTGCGGCTGCCAGCAGCGTTCCCAAGTAGAGTGGATTGCGAACATAGGCATAAGGCCCGCTCTCGGCCAGCCGGATGTTTTTCTCCACGTGCCCGGTGGCCCATCCGCGCAGCAGCAGTCCCAGTGCCGAAACCGGCAGCCCGATCGCTAAAGATCGCGCGTCGGGGCGCGAGAACCAGGCAAACGCGGCCACCAGAATAAACCCGCACGTCACGCGCAGACGCGCCACCAGATCGGCGTACGGCTTCGGAAAAACACTCATGCGCGCTTAACGGTCCTTGTGCGCGGCCAGTATCGGTTCCAGCGCCTCAAATACCTGATCCGGCGTGATCTCGCGCATACTCGCATCCGGTTCCGGCGTTCTGCGATAAGTGGTCACCGCTGCGGGGCTGCGCAACACGGCGATGGTGCCTCCATAAGGGCCGTGCCGTGCCGGATCGGTGGGCCCGTAGATCGCCACGCCCGGCTTGCCTAGCGCCGCCGCCAGATGCATCGGCCCGCTGTCCAGACCAACCACCGCCGTCGCGCGCCGCGTGGCATAGAGCAACCCAGCCAGCGTTGAGACATGCGTCTCGGCCCCCGGGACGTGCAATGGATACGGAGTGTCCAGCACCAGCGGCATTCCGCATTCGCGCTGCAGCCGGTCGGCCAGCTTCGTGTAATGTTCCAGCGGCCATTGCTTGGCGCCCCAGCCAGCCAACGGGCTGGCCAGCACGAAATCGCGTTCGGGCAATTTCGCCTGTTGCTCGCCGGGTGGCAAGGGAAACGTGCGCAGGATGTTCGACGCCCCGGCCGCTGCCGCCAGATCCAGATTCCGGTCCACCGCGTGATAAGAGCGGATCGGAACCTTAGTGGAATAAAACCATGACGCCGCCGATTCGCGCGCGTAGGCGGCGTTGAATCCGAAGATCCGCTCCGGCCGCGCCAGCGTAGCCACCAGGGCCGATTTCACCAGCCCCTGAAAGTCCACCGCGAAATCGAATCGGGACGAACGCAGTTCCCGCCATGCGTTGCGCAATCCCGTGAATGTCCGCCGGTCCAGATGCACCACCGAGTCGACATACGGATTGCCGTCCAGCAGCAAGCTCCATTTCGGATCGATCACCCAGGTGATTTTCGAATGCGGGATGCTGTGCTTCAGACTCGCGACCGCAGGCAGCGCCGCGATCACGTCGCCCATGGAGCCCAGCCTGACAACTAAGATGCGCGGCGGCTTCGTCGCTGCGTTCATCGGGCCGGCTCTTGCGCATGGCGCTCGAGCACGTGTTCGATAAAGCGCTCGCTAATGCCGGCGTCCGTGCCCGCGTCGCCGGCGCCCAGCACCACAAAATCCACCATCTCGAGCGCCGCCACCAGCTCCGCCCGCGCCCGCTGCCCAAGCAGCGGTTGTAACGGATTCGTGACCTCCACCACCAGCAGCCGTCCCGGCTCGCGCGCTTGCGCCAGCCGGTGCAAATGTTCAGCCAGTAACGGATCGAAACTCCCGGCTAGATAACTAGCGGCACGGCTCCGCAGCCGCTCGGGCAGTTCATGGAGCGGAACTATCTTGGTTCGAGTGTCCAAAAACAAAGTCTAACAGTAACCCGGCTGTAAAATCGGCCGGGACCGTGGTGTTTGCTGGCTCGGCTGGTTAGCCGCCCCAGTTATGGCTGATAATTCAACATGATCACCGGACTAGTGGAAGTGCCCCCTTTAGCATCCGTAACCATCAGCTGAACCATATACATTCCCGCTCCGCTAACAAAATCCACCGTGGCCTTGGGGTTGGTTGGCGATTGCAACAGCGCCGGTTGCTTGCCGCCCGCCACCACCTCGAATAGATACTGCAAATGTCCCGAAGCGCTGGTAGACCCGCTGCCATCCAGCACCACCGACGTCTGATTGGTAGTCAAACTAAGCGGTGTGACCACGGCGGTTGTCCCGCTCGGCGTGGTGCTGCCGCCCCCGCCCGGCGTGGTCGCTATCGCGGGGCTGCTCACCACCCCGTGGATCATTTGCGCTCCGAAATGAACCGTTGCGCCGCCCTGGAACTGCAGCGTGATGTTGGAAAACTCAACATTCGTTCCTCCGGTGATCGTGACCGTTAACGTGGATGCCGCCAGCGGCGCCGGGCTCCCATCTTTCGTGATGCTCACCGGGCCGCTGACTTCGAACCCGCCGGTGGAAATTTGCGTCACCGTGCCACCCACGACCGTGATGTGGTGAGTGTGTTGCATGCGGGAGGTGGCCCCCGTCGTAGCGTCGATATTCGACGAGTTGCGCGTGTAGTCGGACATTTCCATCGTCAAGGTGGCTGAAAAATCGGCCGTGCTCGAATCCGCACTCAACGTAACATTCCACGGGCCGCGCATTTCCCACGGCCCCGGCGGGGTAACGTTTGAGGCGGGCGAATAGTCGTTGATCACCCCGCTGAACTGGGTGGGCGCCGGTGTCTGGGCCAGAACGCCGCTGGTTATCGCCAGCATCGGGATCAAGGTATTGCGGACTGCCCGCCAAAAAGTGTTGCTCTTCATCAAAAAGCCTCCAAATTCCAAGAGTCGCGCCGGCGTCGTCGACGGCTGCAAGTGCCCTGGAAAAAATCGTTTCCCACGGGCTTGAGCTGGATTTCGTCTGCTTGACGCTGAAACGCAGTTACAGAATCGGCCGGCTCAGCGAGAAGGTCAAACAGCAATGCGCGGAGCCGCCATTTGCCGTGAAATGCCGTCTTTTGCAGTTCCCCGGTTGTGGCGTTACAATCGGGTACACCGGTTTCGCGATTGCCCGGATCATGCACGAGAACGCCATGGGCGAACCATCCCCCGAAATTCCTCAATCCGAGAAACCGTCTGAAGGGCGGCTGGATTCATGGAAGGAAATCGCGGCATACCTGGGCCGCGATGTCACCACCGTCCAGCGCTGGGAGAAGCGGGAGGCCATGCCGGTCCACCGGCACCTGCATGACAAGCGCGGCTCCGTTTACGCCGTGGCTTCCGAACTGGATGCGTGGCTGCAAAGCCGCCGCCGGAATTTGGCCGCCGGGAAACCAGACGAAGAGAAGCAAGACGACAAAGACCTAAAGCCGGGGATGCCCGTTGAGGCCGAACCTGACCACGCAAGTAGTGCGACCTTTCGGGTGCGCACCTGGCTGGCGCTGGCGGCCGTGGTGGTGCTCGGCCTGCTGGCTGCCGCTTACGTCCGCTCCAGAGGCCGTGCGGCGAATGCTGCCCAATCAAAAATCAGTTCTTTGGCGGTATTGCCTTTGAAGAACCTGTCGGGAGATCCCGCCCAGGAATATCTTGCCGACGGGATGACGGAGGCGCTCATTTCGCGTCTCTCCGGGATGCACGGTCTGCGCGTTATTTCCCGCACATCGGCGATGCAATTCAAGAATCCGCGGCTCTCGGTGCCGGAGATCGCCAAAATACTGCATGTGGATGCCATCGTGGAAGGATCCGTCATCCGCCAGGAGAACCGGATTCGCGTCACCGCCCAGTTGATTCGCGGCTCAACCGACGCGCATTTCTGGTCCGAAACCTACGATCGTGAGCTGCGCGACGTGCTGAACGTGCAGAGCGAACTGGCGCGATCCATTGCTGAAAAGGTCGAAGTAACCGTCACCGGTGAGGAACATCAGAGACTTACAGCGGCGCGTTCGGTGGCGCCCGAAGTCTATGAGAGCTATCTGAAAGGCCGCTACGCTCGCAACACCAGCAATACCCGGTCAGCGCTAGAGGAAAGTATCGGTTATTTCCAGCACGCGATAGATCTGGACCCCACCTTTGCCCCGGCTTACGTCGGCCTGGCAAGTGCTTCTAACGAACTGGGCACGGTTTTTATCGGAGCACCTCCGCAAGAGACGCGCCCGGCCGTAATCGGGGCGGCCCGAAAAGCGCTGGAGCTTGATCCGGACCTTGCTGAAGCGCATGTCTTGCTGGCAAACGTGCAGCAGGAGCAGTTCCATTGGGCAGACGCCGAGGCCGAATACAAGAGCGCCCTGGAATTGAACCCCAACGACGCGGATGCTCATGCCGGGCTGGCGTTGTGGCTGGTGTGCCAGGGGCGAACGGATGAAGCGGTGGCCTGGGCGCAGCGGGGACGGGAGCTCGATCCGCTTACGGTCTCCGGCGCCGGCATAGCGTGGATTCTGTTCCAGTCCCATCGCTACGATGAAGCCATACGCGAATTGCGCAGCGTGCTGGCGGTGCAACCGAACGACGCGAATGCCCTGTCGTTCCTTGGGTTCGCCCTGGTCGGCCGCAATCAAGCCGCGGATGCCATCCCGGTGCTGCAGAAAGCCATCGCTGTTTCGAACGGAAGCCCGGCCGCCACCGGCGTTCTGGTGCGGGCATATTCCCATGCCGGGCGGCGCGGCGATGCTCTTCGGCTTCTGGCGGACCTGGAAAACCGCAGGCGGACAGGTTACGTACCCGCCGGTGCGTTTGTGAACGCTTATCTGGGATTAGGCGAAAACGATCAGG
>DATHNM010000233.1:0-26307 GCA_035486095.1 Bryobacteraceae bacterium | reverse complement strand
GCCTTCTTGCGTTCACCGTTGTTTGCCATTCAGTTCCTCTACTTGGCCCACGAGGCGGCCGTTTTCTGGCCGGCGTCGGATTGTTCCGGGTTTTCGTCCGTTGCCAGATCGTTGATCTTCAGCGGACAGCGCGACGCGCTCAGCAGGGTCCTGCGGTACTGGATGACTTTGTCGATTACCTCTTCCGCGGTCTCGAGAACCATGAATTTCTGGCCGGTGGTCAGGGCCACAACCGTATCGGGCGTGACCTCGACGTGCTCAATCAGATCGGCATTCACTATAAGGGCCACGTGGTTCAGCCTGGTGAGCTTGATCATGCAGTAGTATCCAGAAGCCGGAATTCGGAATTCAGAACGAACCGGTAACCCTTCTCGCGCCTCCGCGACTCGTTGGTATATCGACGATTCTGCCCCAAGATTTACGCTTTTAGGGATGAATTCAGTGGCTTAAGTCCCGCCGGGTAAAGTGTTTGCCCGAGGCAGCCGATTCTAGGACTTACGGTTAGCTCCCATCATATGGAACCAAATCTGGAAGCAAATCAGGAATCCAATTGGACCAAGGCCGGGTTCCGGGTTACCAGCAAGCTGCAGGGGGTGCCCGGCGAGCTGGTCCGGATGGCCAATGAGACGCTGGGTAAGGAGCTTACCATCAGCCTCTCCGCCTTCCTGCGTACCACGGTCACCGCAACTCTGGCCAGTGGAGCGGAGATCTCTTTTGGCGAGTTTCCGGTAGCCGAGAACCGGGCCTGCTTCGGGCTGGCGGTGGTGCGTCCAGGCGATCGCAAGCTGGTTCTGGTTGTGGAATATTCGGTGCTCTTACCCTTGGTAGGCGTCGCCTTGGGGGCCAAAGCAGGCTCTTTCGGCGCGGTGGACCGCAAGCCCACCGAAATCGAATTACAAGTGGTCAGCCTGTTGTACCGCATGATTCTTTCCGATGCGTACCGCAGTTGGACCAGTCTGATGGAGACCCCGCTCGAGACCGTCACGCTGGAGTTTGAGCCCTTCCCCTCGCGTCTTCTGCCGGCCACTGAGCCGGTTTTTGCCGTCCGCTTCGATCTGGCAGCCGGTGACCAGGTGGGGCAGCTCACCTTGCTGGTGCCGCCCGATCTGTTCAGCACCGTGGTGTCGGAGGACGAGCCCCCTCCAGTTGAGAAACCGGAAAGCAGCGTATCGGTGGAAGCTACTTTGGAGCTGCTGCTGGGCGGCCAGGTGGCCCTGCAGGTGTGGCTGGACGGATCGGAAATGCGGCTGGGCGATCTTTTACAGCTGCGCGAAGGGCAGGTGGTGCGGCTGGACCATCCCATGGAACGGCGGGCAGTCTGCACATTGAACGGAGTTTCCAGTTTTAGCGGCCAGATTGTGAGCACCGGCCAGAGGCGGGCGTTCCAGGTGGACGACTTCATTACTGAATGACGTCAAGGCGCGTGGCTAGATGTTCCAGCAGCCGGACGGCGCCGGCTTGCGATCCACGGCCCTGACGCAGCGCTTCCACAACGCCTGAGAGCGCTTCTATTCTTTCCATTTCGAAGGTGCCCGCGGTGGGAGCTTGAGCGGCCAGATATTGGGCTTGCTCCAGTTCCTGCTGCAGGCCGGCGCTTTCCCCATTACGCCAGGCGATCAGGATTCTACCCGCCACTTTCGTAACACCTTCCCGCTGGACCTGTGTGGACTGAGACATGGTAGCGTATCGAAGATCCGCGGACCGGATTGAAGGAAACTTGGGGAGAAAAAGTACGTAGCCGGCGGTAAGGGAGAAGCCTTGCAAAAATAAAAACGGCGGCGGGGGTCGAACTGCACCCTCCCGCCGCCGGCTGGAACCAGGTTTTAGCTTTGTGGGCTAATAGACCGGACCCTGGTTATTGGACTGCCATTGTTACACCGGCCTGGCTTTGCACTCCGCCCGCCGTGACGATAACCGCGGCGGCACCGGCAGTGAGACCTTTGGTCGGAACGGTGGCGTTAATTTGATAGAGTCCGGCGACGGAATCTACCACCCATCCTGCGTACGTCACGGTCGCAGCCTGGCCGCCGATGGTGACGGTGGGCGAGGTTGCGAAACAGGGCGGATATTTGTTCGTTCCGAGATTGCTCGCCAGGATGACCGCGCCATCGTCTGAAGTCCACGGCGTGCCGGGCGGCGTTGTGAGTGCATTCACGGCGGCAAAGTAGCTGCCGGGCGTAATGCAGGAAGTGGGGAACTTGAGCGCGGTGGTGACGCTCGAGTCATTGGCGGTGCTGGTAGGTGCGCCCAGGCCGCTCATGTAGATCATCACCGTGGAGCCAAGAGCGGCCGCGTTGGTGTTTGAGTTAACCGAGAAATCGCTGTTCAGGATCGCGCCCTGGCCCTGACCATCGGCGCCCGTGGCGAAGACGCCCGGGTTGGTGGCTGCCGGGGCAGCCGGATAGGGAACAGCATTGGAAAGGCCGTTGTAAGTGACCACGATTTGTAAGCCGGTAATTCCGGAGGCAGTGACGCCGGACGGAACCAGGGCATTAATCTGCGTGTTCGACACGTAGACCAGGTAAGCCGGGCCAATCAGGGTTGGTGCTCCGACCGTGCCTTGCTTATAGAACGCGATGCTGATTGGGTTGCCGCTGGTGGCGGGGACGGTGAGCGAACTGGGATAGCGGCCGAAACTGTCGACGGTGGCCGCGACGGGGGAACCCGAATTGAAGTTTTGGCCGAAGATGGAAATCAGCTCATAAGGAGCCAGCTTGAGCGGATTCGGTGGCGCGGCTTGCACCAGCGAGGCGGCGTCCACGATGGAATTGATGATCGGATTGGCGGTCACCGTCAAAGTCTCGATGGCCACTGTTTCGCCACTCAGCGCATTCGTTATGTTCAATGTCACGGTACCAACCGCCAGGACGTTCACCGCGGTGCTTTGGTTGTCCATCGCCGGGATGGTGAGAACCATGGTTGTGGGGTTGACCACCGTGATGACGCCGGAAATGGTGGTGAGCGCAACTGCCGTACCTGCTCCGGCGGCTGAACCGGCATAAGCGATGGTCACGGCCGTCGGGTGGCCGCAAACCGCGGGCGCGCAAGTGGTGGAGCTGCTGCCGAAGCCGGATCCAGTGACAACTAATGCCAGTGTACCGGTGGTGGCGGCGGCCACTTGCGACGGGAAGATCGAGGTAACCACGGCGTTCGGTTCGCCCACCGTGATGGTGATGGCAACGACGATGGTGGTGCCCGCGCCATAAGTAATTGTCACGGTGCCGGTCAGCGACGCGCCCACCTTGGCGTTCATCAGAACGTCGTTCAGGAAGCTGATGGTGATCGGCGTGCCGAAGCTATAAGCGATACCGGCCGGTGCGCTGGACTGGATCCAGTTAGCCGGCACGTTTTCCGTGGAGCTGACAGTGGTGTTCTGTGTCGTGACACTGAACGGAGCCGGCTGCGCGCTCGAAACGATGGTTAAGACCTGCGTGGGAGCGGCCGACCCATAAATCCAGGTGATGGGTATGGTGGTGCCTTGGGCAACCGAGAGGACATTCGCGCCATTGTTGACTCCCAGGCTGACCGGGACCACTAAATCCGCAAATCCGCTGACCTTGAAGTGAACATTGGCCGTGTAATTTCCCACGCCCAGGGCGGCGGTGGCCGCGTTGGAAACGAATGTAACCGCCACGTTGGGCGTGGTTCCATTCATTACTCCCAAGCTCAGCCAGAAAGGCACCGTGGTGGGATCGATATCAAAAATCGTTGGGCTCGCGGCGGTGACCGTGACGGTGACCGAGCCGCTGGCCGTGTCCGTCGCGAGATTATAAGTGAGTCCTACGGCAGCGGGGGAATTGGTCCAGGTGGCCGACAGCGGGGTGGCCGGCGGGGTCTGGGCCTGCGCCAGGCCCGCACACAGGAGGAGTGCGGAGGCGGCGAGGGAAATCTTCTTGGCAGACAATCTAAACATGAACTGAATCCTTTCAAAAATCTTTCGTACGGCGTCGATACCCTCGCTGCTGGTGACAACCCGCTTGGGTATGGTCTTCTATCGTCATTTCGGTTACGGGATTGAACATTTTTTTACGATTTGCACGCAAAATAGCGCGGCTGAGGGGCGAGTACTGGGGAGGAAACAAGCACACGCGGGGGGATGCGCGGACGTGCGGACGCACGCGTGTGCAAGCGGGGCGAGAAACGTCGCTAACCGAGCGGAATGTAATCGAACAGGCTGGTGGTGGGCTTGTGCGCCTGGGCGGACATAGCCGCATCCAGCGCCGTGGACGCTTGCGTCACTTCCACTGCCAGCGTGGCCGTGTCGGCATCTTCCAGACCGCTGAGCTGAGTTTGATCCTGCACTTGAAACTTCTGCGCCAGATCGAGAGCGGAGGAAACGTTGTTTTCCGCCGCGCCATAGAAACCGGTCTGGCTGTTCACGTAGTCGCTGGCGGTTTGAAGCGCGCTCAGGGCCTGCGTGATGTTGGAAGTGCTTCCGCTCTGCAGCGCCAGCACCAGGCCGTTCAGGGCTGCGAAGGCATTGTTGGCGGTGGGGGTGCCGCTGGAATCCTGCTGATCGAAAAGATCCTGCGCGGTCATGGAGACCTGGAACGTCACGCCCGAAGGACCGGCAATCTGCAGCGTGGATTGTTGCGGTGTGAGTAATTGATCCACGCCGGTGGGACTGGACGTGTCCACCTGATAAGGCGGCGATCCGCTGGCGTCACCGCTGAACACATACACCCCGCCCACTTCGGTATTGCTGATGGCCACCAATTGCGCCTGGATGGATTGTACCTGTGCGGCCAGAGACTGCTGGGTGGTCAGGGAAGTGCTGGTACTGGCTCCTTCGGTGCCCATGGTAACGGCCTGATTGAGCAACTCAATCGCGCTTTGAACGGCGCCGCCCGCGGTCTGAACCTGGCCCTGGATGGTGGTCAGATCCTGAGCGTTCTGGGTGGCTTGGCCGAGTTCGGAACGGGTCTCGAAAATATCCTGAAGGGACTGCGGTGCATCCGAAGCCTGGTTGACTCGCAGGCCGCTGGAAAGTTGTTCGTCGGCCTGGCTGATATTATTGTCGAGAATATTCAACGACGCCAAAAATTGTTGGTTGCTGGGGCTTAGGCCGCTGATCATTGCCGTTTCTCCTTCAGTGATCGCTCCCTCGCGGGAGTGATTCAGTTAACCTATGTTGGGATCATCGCCATGAGCGACTGCAGCGTGTCGTCGATCACGGTGACCACCTTGCTGGCTGCATCGTACGAACTTTGAAGCTGCACCAACTGGATGGCTTCTTCATCCAGAGAGACTCCGGAAACCTGCTGCTGCAAACTCTGCGCTTGCGCCACCAATCCAGATTGCGCGGTGGCCTCGGTGTTGGCGCTGTTCGCCGCGTTGCCGACGGTGGCGGCCAGCGAAGAGAAATACTGGGTGAATCCCTGGCCATTGACGGGCCCGGGGTTGCTGGAATCCAAGCCCGCCAGTGTAAGCGCGGCGCCATTGGCAACCACCGGCGGTCCGGTATCGGCGGCCGCCAGCTGGGCCCCTGTGATGCCCGACGCAACCGCGAGTGTGCCCGCGATGCCGGAGGGCGCAGCCGAATTGTACGTGAATAGCGCGGTTCCCGGTTGATACGGTGGCGTGCTGGTAGTGGAAGCTTGCTCCAGCACGTTATTGACGCTGTCGGCCAAACCCTGCGCCAGCGTGTTCAGACCGCCCACTTGTTGTCCGCCCCCAATCAGCGAGGGAAGCAGGTTGTTGCGAACGTTCACCAACCCGGCCAGGCCGCCCGAGGTAATCTGACTGGTGATATCGGTGCCGCTGCTGTTTTCGATGCTGATGTTCGGAGCCGCTCCGGGATTTCCGCTGTTGGACGCAATATTGTTCACCGCTTGAATGGCGTTGAGCTGCGTGCCTTCCACCAGCGCGGTCTGCCCGCCCAGCAGTACGGTGGTAGTGCCGTCGCTAGCCTTTAGCACCTGGATGTTCGCCAGGCTGGAGAGATTTTCGAGCGTGCTTTCCATCTGCGCGCTCAACCCCGCGTCGGGTTCCGGGCTCTGCTGTATCTGCTGGTTCAAACCTTGAATGGTGGCCGCATCCTGATTGATCTGGGCAACCGTGGATTGAATATCGCTGGTGGTGGAGGCCTGAATCTGGTTGAGCTGTACGGCGGTTTGCTGAAACGCGCTGGCCACCTGCTGCGCCGCGCTGATCACCGACGATTGGTAATTGGTGTTGTTCGGCTGGGTGCTCCATTGCGAGAAGCTTTGGAACAACTGATTCAGAGCGGAAGGAATGGGGCTGCTGGCGGAAACATCGAAGACGTTCTGCAGCGGCGCCAGGGTCGTTTGCAGCTGCTGATACATTCCCTGCAGCGATAGTTGCTGTTGCACGGCCGTATCGGCATAGGTGTTGCGGGTATCCTGCGTCTCCTCTTTCACGCCGCCCGAGTTGATTCCAGTGATGGATTGGAAATCCTGCGAGATAAACTCAGGCACCTGGTTGGCATAGCCGGGGCTATTGGCGTTGGTGACGTTGTTCTGCGTGACGTCGATGGCTTTCTCGAACGCCTGCAGCGATTGGCTGGCCGAATTTAATACGGAGAAGAGATTACCCATGGCGAGTTATCCTTATTTCCCGGCTCATCCTTCCACGCTCAGTTTTCTTACCAGCATCAGTGGCGCTGCCTGGCCGCGCTCGGTGTATCCCCCGCGGCGCGTTCGAACGGCATCCAGCCAGCCGGAAAGCATTTTGTCCGCTCCGGCAAGAAAGGCCGCGAGCACGGCTACTTCGCCTTGCAGTTCTTCAACGCCGGCGCGAATCTCCCCGTCGGGCCGGGAGCCGTTCTGGCGCAGGATGGCCGCCACGCAGCCGAGTTGAACCTCCACGTCGCGCAGCAGCGCGGCGGATTCATCGGCCGCTTCGAACGAGGGCTGGGAGAGCAGCCGTTTTACCTGGCGCATGCCGGTGCGCGCGGCTTGCAAGCATTCCCGGGCGTCGCCGTACTGCGTTGCATTCTCCATAGCGGGTCACTCGGCGGGCGCTATGCTCCCGCGAGATGCGCGTCGATTAAAGCGCTGCTCACTTCCTGGGCATCGGGCTGGTATTGATTGTTCTGCACCAGGGCCTTCAGCTCCTGGACGCGTGCCATGCGGGCTGGGGAAGACGAAGCGAGCGCCTGTTGAACGAGATCCGGAGAGTTCGAGAGCGATATGGAATCATTCCCCTCGGTGCTGCCGGTGCTGGCCGGCTTCGGCGCCGCGGCGGGTGCGCCGGTGGGCGACGAGCTTTTAGCTTTGTCGACGTTGTACAGGGAATCGGGGGTCGGATTGTTGTTGACGATCATTGCATCCTCACTACGCCGCCGGCTCGGTTATTCTCCGGATACCGCGGCTTTGCTGTATCGCACCTTTTTGAACCACATTTAAGGTTTTTTTGCAGCCTCTCCCCCCAACGGCGCCAAGACAACCTCCTCATAGGGGCGCATCACGATTTTGTGAACTTTCACCAGCAGGTCCACTTCACCCTTGGGCACGCGCAAAGCGCCCGCGATGCGGTCGGGAGACTGGCCCAAGCGATGCATTTTCAGTACCTTAGTTCTCAGCGTATTGTTGACGCTGTTTCCGCTGACAGGCGCCGCGCCCGGGGCTGGGGCCACCGGGGCAAGCGAATTGCCGGTTTGTTCCAGTTCCTGGAGCTGGCCTTTCAGCTCGACGATTTCGGCCGTCAGGCGCGCGGTTTCCGTGGAGAGCGTCTTTTCCTGGCTGCCGGCGCGGGCACGAAGTTCGCGCACGCGCTGGTGCAAGCCCAGCAAAATTCCCAGTACCAGCACTAGATTGGCGGCTACGGTTAAGTATGGAAGCAGAGTGAGTAACATTTCGTCACCTTAGCTTTTGCGAAAGTTTGAACAGGTCCGAAGGCGCATTCTCCGCCTCCTGGTCTTGCTGGCGCGATGCGATCTTTGTGATGCGCACGCCGTAGTTGCCCGAGACCACCACTACTTCGCCGTGCGCGATAACGCGATCGTTGACGATGATTTCCACCGGGTCGTCCGGGGAACAATCCAGCTCCACCACCGCGCCGCTTCCCAGTTGCGCAATGTCTCGCAAGCATAGCTGGGTGCGCCCGAGAAGAACGCGAATAGGCAACTTCACGCCCATCAGCAGAGGTGCGGCTTGCGAAAAACCGGCGGAAGGGACGGTTGTGCCCGTGGTGGTGTTGGCCTGTTCTTCGCTCGTGCCGGACGGCGTTTGAGTGCTTGTATCCTGATCGCTCATTAGAGGATTCCCCGGGTGGACGGCCATTTCTTCACGACGTAGGCGCGCAGGCGCAATACAGCTTGCGACTTGAGCTGGCACACGCGCGTGGTATGGATGCCCAGAATCTCTGCGATCTCGTGCAGGTTTTGTTCTTCCTTAAAGTACAGCGTGAGAATGGTTCGTTCCAGGCGCGGCATCTTGTTCACCGCTTCGGCCAGCAGCTTTTCCAGTTCGGCGCGTTCCAAAATCCGCGTGGGAAGACTCTCTTCGTCGTGGGCGATGTAACGGAGCAGTTTACTCTCCGAGAACCCGTCGGCGATTTCATCCAGGCTGCCCAGGCTGACACCGCGCAGCTCCGCCAGAAGATCCTGATATTCCCCCAACTGGATGTGCATTTCAGCGGCAATCTCTTCTTCATTGGGAACCCGCTGCAGGCGCTGCTCGGCGCTGGCGATGGCCGCCTCCACGTCTTTCAAGCGTTTGCGTTTGTGAACCGGAATGCCGTCCAGACCGCGAATGCTGTCCAGAATCGCGCCGCGAATGCGATGCTCGGCATAAGTTTTGAGCTTGACGTTGAATTTCGGATCGTAGCTATCCACCGCATTGATGAGCCCGATGACGCCGGATGAAACCAGATCCTCCAGGCCCACCGCGCCGCCGATCTTTTCGTGAATGCGCATGGCCACCCAGCGCACGTGCGGCAAGTTCTCCAGGATCAGCCGCTCCCGCTCGCCGGTTTCCAGCGCCGGAGTGGCGCCGTAGAAGCCCGCGTTCGCTAATAGATTGGAAGCCATCTATGCCGCCGAGACCGCCTCCGTAAATTCCTGCCGCAGCACCGACGTCAGCAAGGCACGCGCATGGGCCGCTTCGATATCTTCGGGTATGTTTTGGCCGGTGCCAAAGAATGACAGCGGCTTCGCGGCTTCCAGGGCCGCCGAGAGAATGGCGCCTTGCGATTCCGTTTCATCCAGCTTGGTGAACAGCAGGAAGTCCGGCTTGACCGGCGCATAGTTGCGGATGTTTCGCAGCAAGTCGGCGCGCTTCATGGAAGCCGGCAGCACCAGATGAACCTGCTTGTTGGCCAGCCGCTCGAAGCAGCTCGCGATTTCCGTGATGCCGTCCAATTCGGCGGGGCTGTAGCCGGGCGTATCCACCAGCACAACGGTCTTATTGCGGGATTCCTCCACGGCTGCCAAAAATTCCTGCACTGAATTGACGGCGCTGAATGCGACGCCGATGATGGCGGCGAAGCTGCGCAGTTTTTCGTGCGCCGCCACGCGGTATGGGTCCACCGAGAGTATACGCACGGGCTGCCGCTGCGCCAGGCACTCGCGAATCGCGATCTTGATCAGCGTGGTGGTTTTCCCCGCGCCTGCCGGTCCGGCGAACACCACCACCCGTGCGGCTTCCGCGGAAGGCTGATTTTGATTGAACGGGGGCGCAAAGCGAAGGCGCTTGGAGATCAACTCCGCCGCATAAGCCCGCAGTGCAATGGGCGGCGCAGCCTGATCGCGTGAGACCGGATCGTGCGAAAGCTGTTCGCGTAAACGCAGCGCCGCAGAAACCGTCTCCTGCGCGATATTGCGCGCCAGATCGTTTGCGACCAATTCCTCGCACAGCTCTTCGGCTTCAGAAGTCGGCGATTCCGCCGGCCGAGAGCCTTGCAGCGTGCTCTTGATTTCCTGTAACTGAGCCCGCAGGTTTTGCAGCTCGCCGGATAAGTCCGCTGCCGGGACCACCGGGCGGGGACGGGCAGCAGTGGGCGCATTCAAGCCGAATACCACTTCGTAGGCTCCCAGGCTGCGCGTCTCAGGCGAGGATCGCCGCGAGGTGATCAGCATGGCATCGGTGCCCAGCTCCTGGCGCGCTTCCTGGATGGCCTGCTCGACCGAGCTGGCGAAATAAGATTTGATTTTCATCGAAGAGCTTGCTTGTTCAGTCATCCGACCCATCCCAGGGACTTGATCTTGATTTCAGGCGGCACTTCGCTGTGCGAGAGAACCGTGACGTCCGGGAATGCTGTCTCCAGCAGTTGCTTGACGAAGTAGCGAATGGAAGGGTTCACCAGCACCACGGCCGAAGAATCCGGCCTTTCCAGCTTGCGCGTGATGCGGCCCACCAGATCGCGAACCGATTGCGGCGCCATGCCCAGCACGCTGTTGTGCTCGCTATGCTCTACCGCGGCTTCCACCGCGTGTTCCGCCGAAGGCTCCACCATGTAAGCCGCCAACTCGCCCTGCTGCGTGACATGCGAGCTGACAATGGCCCGGCGAATAGACTGCCGCACGTATTCGGTGAGCAACACCGGGTTCTTGGTCATCTGCGCTCCTTCGCTGAGAGCCTCCAGGATAGTGACGGAGTCGCGGATCGGCACCCGCTCCCGCAGGAGATTCTGAAGCACTCGTTGGATCACAGAAAGCGATAGCATTTTTGGAACCAAATCCTCCACAACTTTCGGATTGCCCTGGGCAACCCGATCGCAGAAGTTCTTGGTGTCCTGCCGGCTGAACAGTTCGTGGGCGTGCCGGCGCACCACTTCAGAGAGATGCGTTCCCATCACGCTGACGTCGTCCACTACCGTGTAACCCTTGCTGCGGGCCAGCGCGGCGCGCTCAGAAGGAATCCACAGAGCCGCCAGCTGGAACGCTGGATCCTTGGTGGGTTTGCCTTCCATGGCTCCGTCCACACCGGCGCTGGGGATGGCCAACTCCTGACCGGCGGGCATTTCGTAGCGTCCCATCTCAACGCCCTTGATAAGCAATGCGTATTCGCGCGAGCGCAATGAGAGGTTGTCGTTGACCTTCACCGGGGGCAAATAGTAACCCAATTGGGATGCCAGGTTCTTGCGAATGCCCGCGATCCTTTGCAGGAGTTTGGAATTCGCGCCGCCCTCCACCAGCTTCACCAGTCCGAGGCCAACTTCCACCATCAGAGGATCCACCTGGAGCAGCGCTTCCACATTTTCCTTGGCCGGTTTCTCGGCGCTTTCCGTCGAGGTTTTGACGGCAGCGTCGTTTTTCCGACGCATGCGCCAGGCTACGGTGCCCAGTCCGCCGCCCAACAAGAGGAATGGAATGGTGGGCAATCCGGGGAACAGCGAGAGCGCCACCAGCACGCCGCTGGCAAGCAGCAGCGGCTCGGATTTTCCGAATATCTGCGCCTGAAACTGCGCTCCCAGCTTGGAATCCGAACTGGCGCGCGTCACAATCAAGCCGCCCGAGATGGAAATCATCAGGGCCGGAATCACGGTCACCAAACCATCCCCGATAGTAAGCACTGTGTAGGTTTGGAGGGCGTGGCCCAGATCCATGCTGTGCTGCAGCACGCCGATCAGAAAACCGGCCACGATATTCACGCCGGTGATGATGATGCTGGCGATGGCATCGCGCTGGGTGAAGCGCGAAGCGCCGTCCATGGCGCCGTAGAACTCGGCTTCACTGCTAAGATCGCGACGCCGGCGGCGGGCCTCGGTTTCATCGATCAGTCCGCCGTTTAAATCCGCGTCGATGGACATCTGCTTGCCGGGCAGCGCATCTAATGTGAAGCGCGCGGTGACTTCAGAAATACGCACCGATCCATGATTGATGACGACGTATTGAATGGCGATGAGAACGCAGAAAATCACCGCGCCGATAATATAATTGCCGCCCACCACGAAACTGCCGAAGGCCTCAATCACGTGGCCGGCCGCGGAAGTTCCGGTATTTCCGTTGAGCAGAATGAGCCGCGAGGAAGATACGTTGAGCGCCAGGCGGAACAGCGTCAGCAACAGCAGTACCGTGGGGAAGACGCTGAATTCAACCGGACGGCCGATATACATGGCCACCATCATCACGATGACGGACATCATCAGATCCAGCACCAGCAGGATGTCCAGCATGAAGCTGGGCAGCGGCGTAATCAGTGCGATGACGATGAGCAGTACGGCGATGGGTACGGCGAGTTCGCCGATGCTCGAGACGCCAACCACCTTCAGGGGATTGGCGGCAGCCGGAGCCGGACTACTAATGGCACGTGCTTGAGCCATGGACTGCTAGGCGCACACTTCCAGGGATTTGAATTTGGAGAGAAGCGTGGTGCGCTTCATATGCAGCATGCTGGCGGCGCGGGCCTTGTTACCGCCCGATTTTGCGAGGGCGCGCTCCAGCAGCCGGCGCTCTATACCCGTCATCAGCTCGTCAAAGTTGATTCCGCTTTCTGGAACGTCGAACGAAGAGAGCGGGCCGAATTCGGAGGCTTGCACCTCCGCCGGAAGATCGAAATCGCCGGGATAGAGCACCGAGCGGGTGCCGCTCAACGCGCAGCCGGACTCGAGCGCGTGTTCCAGCTGGCGCACGTTGCCGGGCCAGGAATACTTCAGGAACAGATCCATGGCCTGCGGCGAGAGGTGCTTTTTCCAGGTCGGTTCATGTTCGGAGATCTTGTTGAGGAAATGTTCGGTCAGCTCGGGAATATCGGAAGGACGATCCCGCAGCGCGGGCATGCGCAGCGCGACGACATTCAGACGATAGTAGAGATCTTCGCGGAAGCGGCGGGCCGCGACGGCTTCCAGAAGATTGGCGTTCGAAGCTGCGATCACGCGCACATCCACGGCCAGCGGCTCTGAACTGCCGATACGCTGGACTTCGCGCTCCTGCAGAACGCGCAGCAACTTGGCCTGCAAGGAAAGCGGCATCTCGCCGATTTCGTCCAGGAAAATTGTGCCGCGGTGGGCTTGTTCGAACAGACCCACGCGCGCGTTGATGGCTCCCGTGAAAGCTCCCTTGGTGTGGCCGAACAGTTCGGCTTCCAGCAGATGATCGGGCAGCGCGGCGCAGTTGATGGCCACCATTTTGGCCGCCGAGCGGCTGCTCGAAACATGCAGTGTGCGGGCGGCCACTTCCTTGCCGGTGCCGGTTTCGCCCGTGATGAGAACGGTTGAGCGGCGGTTGGCCACCAGTTCAATGATTTCGACTACTTCCCGCATGGGGCCGCTGGAGCCCACCAGCAAATTGCGCAAGCTGGGTATTTGCGAAGAGGTGGTCTTGACTTCGCGCGGGGCCTGGGCAGGTGGGCCGTGATGGCGAATGGCCACCGCCAACAATTCGCAAAGTTCTTCCGGCTTGACGGCGTGAGACACATACTGGAACGCGCCGCCAAGCGTTAGTTCCAGCGCCCGGCTGACCACGCCCGCCGGTTCATAGAGCACGATGGGAACGCGGCATCCCTCTTCATGGATCTGCCGCAGCACTTCCGCCGCGGCGAATTTCGCCATCGGCAGATGCACCAGCACCGCGCGAATGGGATGCGCTTTGAGTAACTCAAAAGCAGCGGGCAAACTGGCGGCAAATAAAACCTGAAGTCTTTCAGGGCCGTCTTTCAAATAGACATGTTGAGTGCCAGTAGCGCTTTCGTCAATCCAAAGTACGGTGTTCACACTAAACGCTCCCGACGCAAATAAGGTAACTTCATCTAACTAGCCTTGTGCTTACAAGATCGGAGGTTCAAAGGGAAGACTTGATATGCCGTGCGTCATTTCTTATGTGGGGTCCTGATGCGGGTAGGACTGCTACCCGCAAATGGGGGTGAAAGAATGTCTGAAAAACTCCTAAGGTGGATCGATATAGTAGTGCGACGGAAATTTCATGACACCCAGCAATCCTCACAAGGAGTACATTTCAAGCCGAGTGGCGACGGCAACTCCGGTGGAACTAACGCGGATGCTGTATGAAGGCGCCGTACAGGGGGTTCAGGAAGCGTTGACGGCGCATCGGGCCGGCGACATTCTGGCGCGCGGTAACGCGGTTACCAAGACCGTCGAGATCCTGGGGGAGCTGCGCTTTTCGTTGCGGCGCGACGTGGCTCCGCAATACTGCGATACCCTGAGCGGTCTCTACGGCTATCTGCAGAATCGCTTGATTCAGGCGCATGCCGAAAAGTCGGAGAGCATGCTGCAGGAAGTGGCCGCGTTGATCCAGACGCTGCTGGAAGGTTGGATCGGCGCGATGCGCAATCTGAGCGGAGAGGATGCCGCCAGCGCTCGGGATGCGGAGCTTCATTCTTCCGACGAGCACCAGCCGGCCGCGCTTAGCGTTTCGCATCCATATGCTTCCAAGGCTGCTGTGGAGCCTCAGAACCGGAGCTGGCAGTTTTAGCCGGGGCGGCGGAGTTTTGGGCCTGTCCGTGCTCGATGTTGGCGGTGACCATCTTCGCGATGCCCAGTCCACCGCGCGCCGCCATGGCTTGGGAAAGGCCTTGTTCGGCCATTTCCATCACCAGCGAACCGGTTTGGTCGTCCTGCTCATCGTCGCTCCCCAGCCATCCGCCGCCCGAGGTATCGCGGGCCGATTTCAACATTTGTCCGATCATCAGCGCCTCGAATTGTTTGGCCACCCCGGAGATCTTCTCGGGCGTGTCGGACGCGGATTTGAGGGCGCTATGGAATGTCTCGTTTTCCGGAATAAGGGCGTTATCTGACGGTTTCGCTGGCGTTCGCGGGATGGCCGTTATGGCCGCGGGTGTTCGTTGAATATCCATGGAACCTCGGTTTGCAGCGCTCCTAAATAACTTGAATTTCCGATTCCAACGCCCCAGCTGCGCGCAAGCTTTGCAGTATCGCGATGATGTCGCGGGGAGTGGAGCCGATGGAACTGAGCGCACGCACCAGTTCTTCCACCGTGGCGCCTTCCTTCAGCACCACGTTGCGCGCCTTTTCTTCCTTCACGCCTACCGAGACCTGCGGAGTAACCTGGGTGGTTCCGTTAGAGAACGGGCCCGGTTGTGATACCTCATAAGTGGTTTGAATCTCCACCGTGAGGTCGCCATGCATAATGGCAACTGGAGAAACTCGCACCTCTTTGCCCATCACGATGGTTCCGGTTCGCTCGTTAATGACTACTTTCGCGGGACGGTCGGTCTGCACGGTCAGCGCTTCCAGTTCGGCGATGAATTCGGTGGTGCGTGCCGAAAAATCCGTTGGAATGGCGACACTCACCAAGCCGGAGTTGTCGGCATGTGCGATGCCCGGCGTATCCGCCGTGAAGTGGTGATTCACCACCTCGGCGATTCGGGCGGCAGTGGTGAAGTCGGCCTCATGGAGCTGCAGGCGAACCTGTTTGGTGGGCTCAATGCTGGGCGATGGACGTTCCACGATGGCGCCTTGCGGGATGCGGCCAACGGTAGGATGGTTGACCGTTTGCGTGGTGCCGGCGCCGCCCGCGATAAAGCCGCCAGTAACAACGGGCCCTTGTGCGATGGTATAAACCTGGCCATCGATGCCGCGCAGGCTGGTCATCAGCAGCAGGCCGCCTTGCAAGCTGGCGCAGTCGCCCATGGCAGCCACGGTGGCGTCGATCTGCATGCCCGATTGCGCGAAGGGCGGCAGCGTCGCGGTGACCATGACGGACGCGGTGTTCTTCACCAGGATCAGGCTGGGATTCACGGTTACGCCCATTTCCTGAAGCATGTTGGCCAGGCTTTGTGCCGTGAACAGCGTCTGTTGCCGGTCGCCCGTGCCCTTCAGTCCGACCACGATGCCGTAGCCAATTAACTGATTGTCGCGAACGCCTTCCAGCGAGACCAGCTCCTTGAGGCGCGTGTTGGGTGAATCGCCTGTAGCCGGAACTTGCAGCAGGGTCGCCGCGATCGTAATGCTAAGTAAGAGTCGCATGATTCCTAGAAAACTAGAACGGCAGTATGCCGAGCAGAATGCGGTACAGAATATTCGGGCGATGAATGGAATCGCCAATTACGCCCTTGCCGCTCACCTGGATTTCCATTTGTGCGATGCGGTTGGAAGGGATTGTATTAGTGGGGTCCAGGTCCACCGGCCGGATTACGCCTCGAACCGTGACCACCTGATTTTCCGAACTCACTTGCACGCGCTTGGTCCCTTCGATCACCAGGTAGCCATTGGGCAACACATGGGTCACTCGAGCGCTCAGATTGGCGGTGAGGACGGCCCCGCGGCTGGTCTCACCCGTTCCCTGCAGTTGGGTTTGAGAGTTCGTGTTGAGCAGATTGGCCAATGGACCGGTGGTTTTCGTGACACCTGCGAGTTGCGCGATGTTGCTTTGAGCCGTGGACTGCCGCTGGGTTTTCACGTCTCCGCTCGCCACCGCCGAAAATGTTTCACTTACTACGATAGTTACTAAGTCGTCAACCCGGCTGGCCTTTAAATCCAACCCTAAATTTGAGAAAAGCGCGTTTTGCGACCAGGTGGATCCGGGCGGATGCGCGGCCTGCGGCGAGCTGTTGTCTTTGTAGGCGTCGGCGATGTATTTGTCGAGCGGCGACGGCTCCGGCGGGGTCTGAGTTTTCTTTTTCTTGGGCGAAGCGGCTGTGCACAGGGCGGCGCACAACAGGAAAACACTCACAATTCGTACGTTCATTGCACACTCGCGGGCTGCGGCATATTTTGTTCAAACATCGTTCGCTCAGAGACTGCTTGCTCGGCTAGCGGCCAGGGCATCACTAATGCCTTGTCTTTTCCCTCGATCCGCGCGCGGAAGATCTTGCCGGTGCGAGGATTTTTCAGCGAGATCACATCGCCTTGTCTTCCAGGGGCCTCGGCCAGGGCCGGCATGCGCAGTTGGGCCGCGCCGGAGATGGCGGTTACGTCCACCAGGTCGCCGCGCTGCACTTCAAGCGGCTCAATCAGATCGGTGCGAAATACGGGCGATCCTATGCGCAGCGCACGGCGCGGCATGCGCCCCACAACCTCTTCCAGATTTCGTGCGATGTCGTTCCGCAACGGAAAATCGTCGTAGGTTTCTACCCGCACTTGATCCGCCGAGACGTTTTGGCCAGGCAAGATCAACTGCGTGGGCACCACGCGAGACATGCTGGCGGAGATCTTCACGCGGGCCCATACCGAAAACTTGCGCGAGCCGTGATACAGCACCTCACCACGCCAAGTGACAGCCGTGTCCGGGCCGCTGAGCGTGGATGCCAGCAATCCCGAAATGGGAAAGCTTACCTTGCCCACCGGAGCTTGATTCCTGCTAACGGCAAGAACGTCAATGCGCGCGCCGGGCGATTGCAGTGATTCACGGATGGCCGCGCGAACTACATCGTCGGTTAACGTTTGCAGGCTCCATTCGAAACATGCCTCGGCGTCGGGCGCCACCTTGACCCCATAGGACGCAGCGATGCGCTGCAACTCCAGAGACTTGAAAACACGGCGTGCGCCTGGGGCGGGTGAATAACCGATCACCGCGTCGCCGGGTATTTTATCCAGGAAAACGGGCTGCGCCTTTACCAGATCCTCGCCCAGAATGCGATCGTTGGCGATCATTTCACAGGGTCCGGAAGGGGCGATCATGCTGAAGAAAAGAAGCCATACGCTCATTGCTTCAGGTTGTTCACTTGTTGATACATGTCGTCCGCGGCTTTCACCACCTTGGAGTTGGCTTCGTAGGCGCGCTGGCTGACGATCAGATTCACAAATTCCTGAACGATGCTGACGTTGGATTGCTCCACGTATCCTTGCATCAAACTGCCTACGCCATCCGCACCGCCGGGCGCGCCAATCACGGGTGCGCCGGAGGCGTCGGTCTGCTGGAAAAGGCTTTGGCCGATGCTGTTCAAGCCCGAAGGATTGACGAAGTTCGCCAGCTGAATCTGGCCGGCCTGCTGCGCCGCGGCCTGTCCGGGAAGCGTGTAGCTGACGGTTCCATCGCTGCCGATGGTGAGGGAAAGAGCATTTTGGGGAATGGTGATCGGCGGATCAAGTAAGTTGCCGTTGGGATCTACTATCTGGCCGGTATTGTTTAAGTGGAACGTTCCAGCCTTGGTATAAGCCAATTGGCCGGATGGCTGCAACACCTGGAAGAAGCCGTTGCCTTGAATCACCATGTCCAGCGGATTGTCCGTTTCCGAGAAATCGCCCTGCGTGAAAATGACTTCGTTCGAAACCGCGCGGGTGCCCAGGCCCAGCTGTAGTCCGGTGGGCACCACGGTGTTTTGTGTGGCGGCTGCGCCGGGTTGGATCAGATTCTGATACAGAAGATCCTGAAACTGCGCGCGCCGGGCCTTGAATCCCGCGGTGTTGGCATTCGCGATGTTGTTCGCGATGTTTTCCACGTTGGTCTGCTGTGCGTTCATGCCGCTGGCGGCGCTAAAGAGTGCTCGTATCATTTACAGGTTCCTTCCAGTCATTTTTCAGGCTAGACCTTCGCCACTTCTTCGATGGCCTTTTTGCCCATGTCATTGGAAATCGTGATGGCTTTCTGCATCATTTCGAACTGGCGCGACAACCCGACGATTCGTACCGCTCCGTGCGACGCGCTGACGTTGGAAGCTTCGATCTTTCCTTGATAAATCTGCGACCCGGTTGCATCCATCGGCTCCTGGCCGGTGCTATTCGTGAAATAGTTCGCGCCGTATTTAGTCAGGTCAGTGGGATTATGAAATTCCGCCAGCTTGATGCGCCCAATTGATCCGCCGTTCTGGTTGATCTCGCCGTCCAGAGAAACCTGCAACGGCTGCGCGGTGTTCGCCTTGAACGGCTGCCCATTCTGCTGCAGCAGCGGATAGCCTTCGTTGGTCACCAGAGCGCCGGTGTTGTTGAAGCGAAAGTTTCCGTTGCGCGTATAAAGAGGGCCGGACGGGCCCTGCACCACAAAGAAGCTTTTGCCGGACAGGCCGAAATCGAGCGGATTATTGGTGGGCTCCAGCAGGCCTTGTCCAAAATCGGTCCATTGCCGTTGAATCATGGGAACCGAAGAAGGGCCAGACGCATCCTCGCCGGCCGCCTCGGAACTGAAGAGGGTAAAGAACTCGCCATCACTCTTGTATCCACCGGTGGACGAATTCGCCAGGTTGTTCGCAACCAGGTCGAGCGATTGCATGCGAGACTGCATACCGGCAGCCGCCAGAACGCTAATTTGATCCATAGAGCGATTACCCACATTGCAAGTACGCAGCCAAAACGGACAGAGCGAAAAATCGTATAGCTTTGTTTCGCATTCGCGATAAGAGACCCGAAGGCTTCTGCTCTCATCGCCGAAACTAAGTCGGTAATCGCCGAGTTCTCGACGGAGGCGCTGGCTAACGCGCTGATAATCGGATGCGGCCAGTGTGGCCGCGAACCTGCATTAGTTGCGCCGTGATTGTTTCCGCGCCGGCGTCTGTCTCTCCCCATGTGCCGGCAACTTCTCTGGCTTCCCCCGGCCAGGATTCGGCCAAAACAAATCTCTTCAAAAGCGTCTTTGACAGCCTGGCGCTTTTCGAGGACCTGGAGCACCAGGGGGGTGCCCAGCAAGGGCGGACAGCGCATCCTATTTCATCCAACAAGAAGGACGCATCCGAGGATCAAAGTTCTGGAACCGGCGACGGCTTAGTTCTACAGGCCGCGATAGCCGCACAGGCGCCCATTGCCGGCTTGTCCAACGCATCGCTGGTCCTGGCGACACAACCGGAGCAGGGTACAGCCACTGAGGACGTTAAGGCTCCAGATGAAACTCCGGCCGCACAGACATCGTCGCCCGACCCAAGCGGCCCCTCGGCAGCGCTGGCCTATTCGTCGCTTCCATCGGCACCGCTTGCAGGCTCCGTTTCTCCAACTCAAGCGCGATTGAACGTGCCGCCAGCGGCCGCGTCGCCCGCTAACGCTGCAGGTGCGGCAAAAGGCGTCGCTGCAACGGTGGGACTCTCAGAGACCCAATCCACGCCCGATCCAGATGTGGCAGTGGCACGGCAGCTGCAGCCGGCCAAGTCTCCCTCGATGCCGCCGGCGGCGGTTGCTCCTGAATCCACAACTGAATCGTCCCCGGAACAATTGGCGAACGACCAAGCGTCGGAACTGCAAACGGCACAGCCAGAGACCACGCCAGTGGCGCCCAGTCTTCCGACTCGCACCCCCGTATCCGGCAAGTTGGCCCAGCCGGTCCCCACTAAAGTGGCGGCACCGCAGATCGCTCGCGTCGCAACGGGCATGCCGGTGAGCGTGAAAGCGCCCGCCGATAGCCGCAACCCGGTTGCGTCCAGCAACTCGTCGCCAGTAATCCAAGCATCTCCCGTATCCCAGCCGGCCCCTGCGAATGAACCCGCCCCGATAGACGAATCATCGCCTGTAGAACAATCATCGGATGCCGCAATATCTGCCGAGCTTCCGGCTTCGCCAGAGCCCGGCGCACCAAGTACTCCCGGGAACGTAGCTCGTCAAAAGGCAGCCCCCACCAAGGCCTCCGCCGCGCCGGCCGTTCCGACGTCCAAGGTTTCACCAGTCCAGAGCCAGCCGGAACCAATACCGGCGACCGCGCCCGTGGCCGCTTCTACAACGCCACTTGCACCAGTGCCGGCCCCGCATGAGGTTTTGGATCGAACATCGGAAACGCCTGGCGATTCTGCCGGGCCGCTGCAGCACGAAACATCCAGTCCGATTCAGGATCCTAAAGCTCCACTGGTCCCACAGGCGGAAAATTTCGCCTTTGCCCTTCGGATGCTGGGGATCCAGAGCGTTTCTTACGAGGCATCTCCTGTTCCGGCACAATCGCAAGCGCCACTTACTACCGGGACGATCCCACTTACTCAACCGGTTACGCAATCGGTTACCCCGTCAGCTACGCCGCTCCAAAATACAGACTCCCGGCAGTCAGTGCCGGCTCAGAGCCAGAGTCAGACGTCCAGCGATCCATCACCCGATGCGCAGCCGCCGGCTTCTGAAGTGACAAAATCCGGCCCTTCCGTCCCTAGTCTCCCCGCCGCGCCGGCGAGCCAGCCCACGCACGCTGCAACTCCGCATTGGAATGACGCAGCGGTTTGGCAAACTCCGGAGACGGGTTCCACAAACGCGCCAGAACCGGCCGAAGCAGCCCATGTGAATCTGCCTCTGGCCGCCCAGGAGGCGCATTTACTCACGCCCGAAGCGCCCAAGGCCCCAGCCAGTTCAGAGATTCTTTTGCACCTTACAGGCAACGATCAATCCTCCGCTGCGATTCGAGTGGCCGATCGCGCGGGAGCGGTGAATGTGTCGGTGCATGCGTCCGACCCTGTCTTGCGCGAGTCGCTGCGAGCTAATCTTGGCGATCTGTCGAACCAGTTAAGCACGCAGGGTTGGAAGGCGGACTTGGTGAAATCGGCCCCAGTGGCAACGCCGTCCGGCAGCCAGCAGGATTCACATGCCGGCGAGCAGCGCGGCTCGCAGCAACAGCAGTCTTTTGGCGGCGACCGGCAGTCGCAGCGCGATCGTCGCGCCGGCGGCGGCCAATGGCAACAGGAATTGGACCAGCAGGTTTCGGGCGGCGACGCCCACACAGGAGGAAAAGCATAATGCAGATACTCGGCATCCCCGCCGTAAGTGAAAAGGCCCAAGCGCTGGCACAGATGCAGGCTCAGGCTCAAACACAATCCCCCGCCGGCTCCGGCTCCGGCACCGCGAACTCTGTCGGCTCGTTGACCAGCGAGCAGACGTTCCTGCAGTTACTGGTAGCCCAGATCAAGAATCAAGACCCGCTCAACCCCACCGACAGCATTCAGTTCGTCGGCCAGCTTGTGCAATACAGCGAGTTGGAACAACTGATAGGAATCAATCAGGGCGTAGCAACCCTGACCGGCGGCAGCGCGCCAACGAACTCAACGAACCAGACAAGTAAAACGACCCAGCCAGCGTCGTAGCAGCACTGAACCAGTCCACAACCAAAAAAAGGAGCATCAATGTCATCATTTTCCATCGCACTTAGCGGACTTACCGCGGATTCGGCCGCGCTCGACGTGGTCGGCAACAATATGGCCAACCTGAACACAACGGGTTATAAGGACAGCACAGTGTCCTTCTATGACTTACTGCAGCAGTCGGTGGCGGGCGGCTCAACGCAGATCGGCGGCGGCGTGTCGGCCCCGCAAACCGAGCGCATTTTCACCCAAGGATCCATTCAGACTACCGGCGGGAACTTCGATGCCGCCATCAACGGCAATGGGTTCTTCGTGGTACAAAACCCAGCCGGCAACACGTTGTATACGCGCGCCGGAAATTTCCAGCTGGATGCCAATGGCAACCTCATTACTGCGACCGGCCAGTTCGTGCAAGGCTGGAGCGCGCAGAATGGCGTGGTCAACACCAGCGGCGCCATCGGCAATATAACCATCCCTTCGAACGCGCTGCAGATACCCAGCGCAACCCAGAACGTAGCGCTCAGCGTGAACTTGGACGCTGCGGGTGTGGCTAACACACCTAGCGGCACCTTCTCCACCACCATCCAAGCGGTCGACTCCTTGGGTGTCAGCCACACTATGACTTTTAACTTCACCGAAACCGCGCCCGGCACCTGGAACTACGAAGTCGATATTCCAGGACAAGACCTCACGTCCGGGACGGCCGGTACGCCCAGCGCAGTGGCTACTGGCTCTCTCACCTTCGACGCCAACGGCAATTTGACTTCCCCTTCTGCTCCCGCCACCGTGGCCATCGCCGCCACCGGCTTGAGCGACGGCGCCAGCGACATGAATATCACTTGGAATCTGGCCACCGATCAGGGCACTGGAACTCCGCTCATCACGCAATACGCCGCCACGTCGGCAGTTTCCGCCGCTACGCAGGATGGCGTGCCGGCTTCCCAGGTGACACAGGTTTCCATCGCCAACGGCGGCGCCATCACGGCGCAATTTTCCAACGGCAACCAAGTGGTGATCGGCCAACTGGCACTGGCGTCGGTGAGCAATCCCGACTCTCTCATCGCAGTGGGCCAAAACAATTACGAAGTGGGCGCCAAGACGGCCACTCCCGTGATTGGCGTTCCCCTCACCGGGACGCTGGGAACCGTGGAAGGCGGCTCGCTTGAGGATTCCACGGTGGATATTGCGACGGAGTTTACCAACCTCATCGTGTATCAGAATTCGTATGAGGCTAACTCCAAGGTCATTTCTACTCTTGATCAAGTGACCCAGAACCTGCTCAACCTCCAGACCTAACGATGAGCTCCTCTGACGTATTACAGCGTTTCGGGGAGTTGCCTTTCGTCGTGGAACTCGAGTTGGGAACGCTCTCGATGAGTATCGGAGAGATTTTTCAACTGCATGAGGGATCGGTGCTGCGGACGGACCACCCGGCCGGCGCGCCTTTCCCACTCTTCGCCAGCAACGTGAAGCTGGCCGAGGCCGAAGTGATCGTGATCGACAACACGGTCTCGGTTCGAGTTCAGAAGATGCTGCAAAAAACCGGCAGCGGCGGCGGACATGCAACTGACTGAACAAATCGGCATGGTGCTCTTGGTCTTCGCGCTCTTAGGAGGACTATTGTGGTTCTCCAAGAGGCGCGGACTGGCGGCGTTTCCCATGGGTGCAAGGCGCGGCGGAAACGGCCGGCGCCTGGAACTGCTGGAACGCGTTTCACTGACGCCGCAGCATGCTTTACACCTGGTGCGCGTGGCCGATCGGACGGTGCTGATCGCCACCGCTCCCTCGTCGTGCACGCTGCTGGATGCGCCAGTCAATCTAGAGGCGCTGTCTGCAACTCAATCTCGCGATCTGCTCCGTTCCGGCCAATGATCAAGCTCCGTTCCATCTTGCTGTTGCTATTTTTCGCGGCTTCCGCCCTGGCGGCGCCCGGCACCGATGCGGCCATTCCGGTTTTCGGCTCGGCCAATCCCAAGGGCGGCCTCACGCTGAGCACGCCCACGCAGATAGTCATTCTATTGACGCTGCTTACTCTGTTGCCGGCTGTGGTGATGTCGGTGAGTCCGTTCCTGCGCATTGTCATCGTGCTGCATTTTCTGCGCCAGGCCTTGGGCACCCAATCCGCCCCGTCCAATCAGGTGCTGGTGGGGCTATCGATGTTTCTCGCGTTTCTCGTAATGCAGCCGGTGGTGATGGACATCTATCATCGCGGCTGGGAACCGGTGGAAAGCGGCCAGGTTTCCTGGGAGCAGGGATTCGATGAGGGCGCCAAACCGCTCAAGACCTTCCTTTTGAAATTCGCGCGGGAGAAAGACATTCAGACCTGCGTGGAGATGACCAAGTCCGCTCCTCCGCGCAATACGGCCGACCTGGATCTGAAGGTTCTGATCCCGGCCTATATTCTCTCCGAGCTCAAAGCCGGCTTCCAGATTGGAGCCGTCCTGTATCTCCCATTCCTGATTATCGATCTGGCGGTGGCGTCCATCACGCTTTCAGTTGGCATGGTGCAATTACCGCCCGTGATGATCTCCGCGCCTTTCAAGATTCTTCTGTTCGTGCTGGTGGATGGTTGGAATCTGGTGATCGGCTCGCTCCTAAAAACTTTTTATTGAGGATTCATGACTCCAGAAACTGCCGTCCACATCATCAGTCAAGCTCTTTGGACCACCGTGCTGCTGTGCGCGCCGCTGCTGGTTATCGGCTTCGCGGTGGGCATTGTCGTCAACATCATTCAGATAGCCACGTCCATGCAGGATTCCGCCTTCAGCACCATTCCGCGCCTGGCTGCGTTCCTTTTCGGCTTCCTGCTGCTCATGCCGTGGATGCTGAAACAACTTTCGGCTTATTCAATCGGAGTGTTTGGCGATCTGTCGCGCTATGCACGTTAGCTTTTATGCACGTTAATCCGGCCATCCCGACGTCGGTCCTGTACGGGTTTTTGCTCGTACTGGCCCGTATTTCCGGAGTCTTCGTGTTTCTGCCGTTGCCCGGACTGCAGGCCGGTCCTAGCGCGGCCAAGATCACGCTGGCGATGATTCTGACGTTCGGCATGTATTCGCGCTGGCCGGCGCTGGACCCGATTCCCACTAGCATGCTGCAGGTGGCGGGTTGGATGCTGGCCGAAGCTGCCATCGGCCTGGCTACTGGTCTGGCGGTCGCCTTCCTGATTGAATCGGTTACCTTCGCCGCGCAGGCTATCAGCACACAAGCCGGATTCGCTTATGCCTCGACTATCGATCCCAACACCGAAGCCGACTCCACCGTTCTTCTGGTTCTGGCTCAGTTAACCGCCGGATTGTTGTTCTTCACCATGGGATTCGATCGCGTGCTGCTGACCATTCTGGCTCGCAGTCTGGAAACCCATCCTCCGGGTGCATTCATCGCCTCGCGCGCCAGTGTGGAAGGACTGGTGATGCTCGGCTCCAGCATTTTTTCCACCGGCGTCCATTTGGCGCTTCCCTTGATGACCCTGCTGTTCCTGATCGACTTATCCATCGGATTGTTGGGGCATCTCAATTCTCAACTGCAGCTCATCGCTCTGGCCTTTCCCGCGAAAATGCTGGCTGCGCTGGCGGCACTGAGCTTCTTGGTTTTGTTAATTCCCAAGCTCTATCAGCAGTTGGGCGCAGAGGCTTTCACCGCGCTGGGGCGGCTTTTGGGATTGTAATCGCGGTGATTGACGGATGAATCCATCGGGCGAAAAGACAGAACAGGCAACGCCGCGCCGGCTGATCAAAGCGCGCAAAGAGGGGCAGTTCGCCGCCTCGCACGATTTCGTCAGCGGCTTGCAATTCACCGTTTTCGTGCTGTTGATCGCCCAGACCGGTCCGGCGCTGCTGTCCACTTTAAAGGAAGTCACCCGCGGCCTGTTCATCGAAGCCTTTCGCGGCGATTTGAGCCCCGCCACGCTCATCGGAATCGTTCACGAAGCGCTCTCGCGCGGCCTCTCGCCTTTGGTGTACGCCAGCGGCATCCTGCTGCTTACCGCTTTCGCGTTTCAACTCAGTTCCACCGGCTTCTCCTTCAGCCTTTCGCGCATGACCCCCAAGACTTCCAATTTCGATGTCTTCTCGAAACTGAAGTCGCTGCCGCAAAAGGGCCTGGTGTCGTCCATTCAGGCCATCGTGCTGGTGGCCGTGTTTGGCGCGACGATTTACTGGATTATTACCAAGAGTGGCGAGCGTCTGTTGATGATCCCGCTCAGCAGCTTCCAAGTGGGGTTGGAAACACTGCGCTCGCTCTGCATGGACATGCTATGGAAAGCCGCGGCTCTCTTTATGCTGTTCGGCTTCATCGATTTCTTCCGCCAGAAGCGCAAGTTCTCCAAACAGATGCGGATGAGCAAACAGGATATCCGCGACGAGATGAAGGAAGCGGAAGGCAATCCGCAAACCAAAATGCGTATCCGGCGCCTGCAGCGCGACGTGCGCCGCCGCCGCATGATGGATGAAGTGAAGAGCGCCACTGCGGTGGTGGTGAACCCAACCCACTATGCCGTGGCCATCCGCTATCACCA
>DATHNM010000232.1:0-3511 GCA_035486095.1 Bryobacteraceae bacterium | reverse complement strand
CTCGTCTACCGCGCCATCCGGGCGATTCGCAAGTGCAGCCTGCGGATGAACCTGTCCGCCCGCAAATTCCGCGACGGCGATGTCGCTCGGCAGCGCAATATGCACCGGCCCGGGACGCGGCGCAATCGCTAAATCCATGGCGCGGTCCACCATCCCCACAGCATCCTGTGCGCCCACGCTCAATGAGCCTTTCGAAACGGTCGAGAACAGTTCAGCGAGCGGCAGGCGCTGATGCGTCAGCGTTTCGATGACGCCGCCCGGAATCTGCGCCGTGACTGCCAGCATCGGCGCACGATCCAGCCACGCATTCGCAACGCCAGTTATCAAATTAGTGGCGCCCGGACCTAGTGTTGCCACGCACAGGCCCGGAACACCGGTCATTTGTCCCACCACTTGCGCCATCCAGGCGGCACTGGATTCATGACCGGTCAGCAGAAATCTTATATCTGCCCGTCGGCAGGCGTCTATGAACGCGACGATTTCGCCGCCCGGCAGCCCGAACGCCAGCTGAACGCGACGCGCCGCGAGCGTTTCTGCCATGGCTTGGGCGTGGTTAGGCATGCGTCCCTAACATGATAACGGAACACGTTAATCACCCCCGCCATTTCACTGGTCATTCACTGGTCAATCGGTAAACTTTGACACGTTGCTTGGCGCGGTAGAGTGAGCCGGTATACACATCGAAGACCTCGCCCCAGTTGCCCCGAATCGCCCATTGCAGCGTCTGGAGGACCAGCAGATCTGCTTCAACGGCCGTCGTGATCCGCATCTGCTGCTGCGGTTTTGGCCTGCTGGCTCAATTGCACAGTATCCTGAGGCTCCGGCGTTTTCGTTTTGGCCGTTGCCTTGGTCTGCTGCTGTTGCTGTTGCGGATAAGACTGATTAACCGGGGTCGTACTGCTAATGGTGTTTGCCATTTTCTTACTCCTTGCTGAGTGATCTTATCGGACGTGGCCGGAAAAGGTTTAGCGAACTGCCAAATAAAAGATTCATAGGGAAATCGGGGAATGAGTATCCTGTCACCGGATTTTGGATTTTACGGCTGGCGGCGATTGAACGGCGCCGGGTTCGGTGCAATAGATGATGACGGTTTCGCTTGCTTTCACCAGATCATTGCTGAACTGCCTTAAATCCAAACCTTCTCCGCCGGAACGCCTCGTTTGCACAGATCGCACGATCCAGCATCTTTGTAGTAAGTGGCATCCAATTTGGCCAGCGAATAGAAGGGCAGGGGACTGAAGTCGATGGTCTTCGGCGTGGGCTGGTAGATGATCACGGCGAGCCCCACCACCTGCGCGCCATTCGATTCCACCAACCGTTTCAGCTCCGACAGGTTCCGGCCCGAGCGCAGAATGTCGTCCACGAGTAGTACCTTCTCACCCGGTACCTGCTCCAGATATTGGCGGAAACGCATCGGCCCATTTTCTGTCTCGCGTTCCGCCCAGTAAACCTGGTGTGCGCGCAACGCTTCGCAAACGCCGTACGCCACCGGCAACCCTCCGGTATCCGGACAAACGATGGATAGCTCCGGAATGATGGCGCGGATCTCGGCATTGGCGCGCAGCAATCGGCTCAACCCTACGCTGAGCACCTTGGCGTGCTGGTAGTATCGCATCGCCAGTTGCACCTGCATATATTCAGTCGCGTGCAGGCCATTGGGATATTCGAAATGGCCGTCGCGGATGGCCCCGGTGCGCCGCAACAAGCTGACTACTTCATCTTGAGTTGGAACTAAGTGCATAATCTCCCCATCTCGTGGGTTAGCAGGCGAAAGCGCCTGCTCCACCTAAAATGAACCCTTGCGCATCAATGTGGGGCAGGAGTTTTCGCCTGCCAACCGATTCTCAACTGGCCCCCCGCCCCGTCAGCACACGCGGAATTGTGCGCAGGATTATCTTCCAGTCTAGCGCCAACGACCAGGTATCGATATACTGCATGTCCATCTTCATCCAGGTTTCAAAATCCAGCGCGTCGCGGCCAGCCACCGCCCATAGACAGGTGAGTCCCGGCCGCATGCGGAGCCGGCGGCGCTGCCAGCGCTGGTACATCTCCACTTCTTCAGGGACGGCCGGCCGTGGACCTACCAGCGACATATCGCCTTTCAGTACGTTCCACAATTGCGGCCATTCGTCGATCGAGAACTTGCGCAAAAACCAACCCAGGCGGGTGAGCCGCGGGTCATTCGAAATCTTGAACGCGGTGGATCTTTGGCTGAGGTGCACCAGCGACGCTTTTAACTCTTCGGCGTTGTCGCACATGGAACGGAATTTGTAGAACACGAAGCGGCGTCCATTCAGCCCGCAGCGTTCCTGACGGAAGATGGCGGGGCCGGGCGAAGTAAGCGGGATCAGCAGCGCGATCAGTATCATGAACGGCAGCAACAGCACCAAGGCGGCAGCCGCCAACAGGATGTCCGTTACCCGCTTCAAAAGCAGCCGGATTTCGTCGTGGGGCGCGGCCGAGAATGTTAAAAGTGGCGTGCTGCCCAAACGGTCCAGGTACACTTGACTGTTCACGTGCGGGAAGAAATCCACCACCACTCGCGTACGCACCCCCTCCTCGTCGCACAGCAGGAAAACCTCCTCCATCGCCGCCAGCTTGCCGCTATCCACGGCAAAGATGATCTCGTCAATCACCTGCTGGCGCAGTAGCTCGGGCAGTTGCGATAGCGGATGCTGCTGGTAAGTGCCGGCGAGTTGAACTTGCCCCGGTTCGTCGTCCAGGAATCCCATCAGCCGGACGCCGTAATCGGCCGATTGCTCCAGCGCCGCCCCCAGGTGCCGCGCGCTTTCGCCCGATCCAACCACCATTACGAAGTGCGCCGTACCGAACTCCCTGCGGACGCGGCCGATGGCGCGCGCGAAGTTAATGCGGAACAGGCACAGCAGCACCCAGGCGTAAATGGCAAATAACGCCACGAAAGAGCGGCTGAGGTCCAGCCGCAGCATGTACTCGGCCACCACCAGCGAGATGGCGCCCAGGGCGCATTGCCGGAAAGTGTCGCGTAGCACAACTCTGGGGTGCGCGGAATCCAGCTTTTCGTAAATGTTGAACCAGTAGCCGATGGCCGTCCAGCACAAAATCGAGATGATCAGCAGCAGCATGGCCACTAGAAAATCGAGATAGAAAACTTTCTCGAATTCTAAACGGACACGCGTCTGGTAGGCGGCGAAGAACGCTAAAGAAATAAGAAGGACGTCGGTAAGGCCGAAGATTGCCTTGACTTTTCTGTAATGCCTGCTGAACACTCCGGAAACAGCATAGCATGGCCGAAAATACGCTGAATCCGGGAGCGAGCGTTGTGAATCTTTCTTGCATGGATACTCCAGACCTTCGCTATCCCGTTGGCAAGTTCACGTTTCCCGATGCGGTCACTCCGGAAGATCGCCTGAGGTTCGTCGAACAGATTGCCGAAGCCCCGGCGCGAATCAAAGCTGCAGTGGCCGGCCTTGCCGCTGAGCAACTCGATACTCCTTACCGGCCCGGCGGCTGGACCGTCCGGCAAGTGGTG
>DATHNM010000231.1:0-5096 GCA_035486095.1 Bryobacteraceae bacterium | reverse complement strand
CCCGCCGCTAGAAGAGCTGCCTTGGAAGCGGCCGGGAAGGACGCACGGATGAAGGCCGAGGTTCTGGCCGCGGCTGCCGGAAGACAGATCGGCGATCCCATCGCAATCTCAGAAGACATTGTGGCTTCCAATGGGATGTACAGCGCATTGCGAGCCACGCTGCCATTTGCTTTTGGCGCGGGGGCGCCGGATCAAATCGGGGAACTGGAATACTATGCTCGGGTCTCGGTTAATTTTCGTCTGAGCTAGGACAACCCAACCTGCTTCTGAGCGCGGCTTAGCAAGCCGTGCTGTCGGCGGTGTCCGGCAAGAATCCGATGCTGCGCCGGGGCGGCACTGGCTGCGGCTCAAAAAAGCGATTCATGTTCGCCATAAGCAGCTGGAACTGCGAGCTCTGCTCCGCATGCCGCTTCTCCAGTTCATCCAGTTTACGCGCCAGCTCATGCTCGGCGGGCATCCCAGGTGCCTGATAAACCGGATTGTAAGCCCATACCAGTTGATCGCGCGCGTCGCGACGTTGCGCGCTACTCGAAAACGGCATCGCCAGCACCGAGATAAACAGCGGTCCCGTGTTTACGCAGAGGCGGCGGGAATCCAGCGCCAGCGGTCCCCGCAGGTTGTTCCCAAACTCACCGAAACACAATGGTTGAAATTGTTTGGGCGCCCAGTTTGTGTCCCGCGCCAGGATCACAAAAAGCCCGGCGAATTTGGGCGTGGCCCAGCTATTCAGAGGAACCGGTTCAGTGAACATGTAGTCATTGAAGCGGATTCCGGAACCCACCATATAAGAATGCATCGAGACCAGATTGAAATAAAGTGTAGACTAAGACGCGCTGAAACACAATTGTTTTCCGCGCGGAACCAGTACTGGTCAACTCTGCCTAGGGCTGTAAGCCTGGTGCCACGTAGGTGTAAAACAGCGCGATCAAGCCGATGACGAAAGCCAGCAGCGCGCTGTGCTTCAGCGTGAAGCGGAACAGCTTGGCTTCTTCGTCCGGAGCCATATTGGTGGCCGCTGCCGCGACGGCGATGCTGGACAGGCTGATCATCTTGCCCATCACGCCGCCGGCTGAATTGGCCGAAGCCATCAGCACCGGGTTGAATCCGAGTTTGGTGGCCGTTACCACTTGAAGATTGCCGAAAAGCGCGTTGGCGGAGGTGTCCGAGCCGGTAAGAAACACGCCTAGCCAGCCGAGAATCGCGCTGAAGAATGGGAACGAAGCTCCGGTGGCGGCGAACGCCAGCCCCAGGGTTCCCGTGGCGCCCGAGTAGTTCATCAGATACGCCAGGCCCAGCACGCAGCCGAGCGTGATGAGCGAGAAAGTAAGCTGACGCATAGTGCTGAGGAAAATCTTCAGAGCAAGCAAGGGCGGCACGCGCAGGACGAAGCAACTAAGGATGCAGGCGATCATGCAGGAGGTTCCAGACGCCGACAGCCAATTCAGGTTGAATATAGCCGGGTACGGCGCCACCTTGGCGGTGACCGGCGGAATGCGCGCAATCAGATTGTGCAAACCCGGCCAGGCAATCGGAATACTCACCGAATTCAACGGCTTCAGCATGGGCGTCCAGCCCCATAACAAAACGCAGATGACCAAAAGAAGGTAGGGACTCCAGGCCAGGAACACTTGGCCGACGGAAGCCCCCGGCCCCTCGGCGGCTTTGGCGGCGGCGCTCAGTTCATACTTTTCACTGTCCCGCGGCTTCCAGAACATGAACAGCACCACCAGCACGCCCAGCGCGCAGAGCGACGCGATCAGATCGGTAAGCTGCGGCCCCACGAAGTTGGAAATAGTAAACTGCAGGCCGGCGAAAGTGACGCCGCACAACAACGCAGCGGGAAACACGCGCGCCAACGCGCCCCAACCGCCCATTACGACCACCAGATAGGCCGGGACGATCAGGGAAACCGGAGCGCAAATGCGCCCCACCCCCGCGCTTAAGCGCATCAGAGGCAAGCCGGTAATTCCCGCCAGAGTGACAATTGGAATCGCGATGGATCCGAACGCGACCGGGGCCGTATTCGCCAACAGGCAGATGGCTGCGGCATGGAAGGACGAGAAACCCAGCCCGGCCAGCATGGCGGCGGCAACGGCAACAGGAGTTCCGAATCCGGCCGCGCCTTCCAGGAACGCTCCGAAGGCGAACGCGATCAGCAGCGTCTGCAACCGTGGATCGCGCGTCAGACTGCGCAACGAATGTTTGATTGTTTCAAACTTGCCGGTGTCCAGCGTCAGGCGGTACAGATAGACGGCCCAGATGACGATCCAGCCGATGGGGAACCATCCATAAGCTGCGCCGTAGGCCGCCGCGGATACAATCCGCCCGACGGGCATTCCGTATAGAAAGAACGAAACCAGCGCTGTAGTGCCGAGTCCCGAGATAGCCGCGATCCACGCGGGCGTTCGCCGCACTCCCAAAAGAAACAGCAATACAAATATGGGCAACGCGGCAGCGAGCGAGGAAAGCAGCAGGCTTCCGTGGATAGGCGTGTAGTTGTGTTGCCACATGAGGCGAACGTCATATATACCAGAGAGGGCGTGCCGGGTTCAAGTCCAGACCGAAAATCACTATCGAGAAAACACCTAGAAGTGTATTCTGCACTTACTGCGCCGGTACCGTTGGGGGAGCCCCTTTGTCCTTCACGAAAAACACCAGAAATTTGGCAGGCTTGGTGCTGCTCGCGTTCCTGGAGACGGAGTGGATGTCTTCCGGCGATTCATAAAAGGTCTGCCCCGGCCCCAGCGTCACTTCCTTCCCGCCCTTTACCTGCATCACCACTGAGCCCTGCAGCACATAGACGAAAGTGTGCGCATTGTGCCGGTGCACGGCCGAAGACGCACCCGGCGCATACTCTACCGTAAGCATGCTGGCTTCTTTGCCCGCAATGCCGGTCAAATCCTTGGTCATCAGCGGCGTCACCTTCGCATCGTCGGCCGCCATCGCCACCGTGGCCAGGCACAGCACTATCAGTACACTCTTCATTGCTTCGCTCCTTCTGCTTTCCGTTTTGCAGGCTGATAATCTCCCGGAACATTGCGGAACGCCACCGACAGGCGATTCCATCCGTTAATGGCAACCACGGCCAGCGTCAAGTTCACGATTTCTTCCTCGGAAAATTGTTTTCGCGCCTGCTCGTATACTGCGTCCGGCACGTGCCCTTCGGCTACCAGTGTTACCGCCTCGGTCCAGGCTAGAGCAGCCTGCTCGCGGGCCGTGAAGAACGGAGTTTCACGCCACGCATTTAGCGCATAGAGGCGCTGCTCGCTTTCCCCTTGCGCCCGGGCATCCTTGGAGTGCATATCGATGCAATAGGCGCATCCATTGATCTGGGAAGCCCGCATCTTCACCAGCTCGATAAGCAAAGGCTCCAGCTTGGACGATGTTTGGATGAACATTTCCAACGCAAGCATGGCTTGATAAGCCGCGGGAGACGCCTTTTGCATCGCCAATCGCGATTCCATAATCTGAGTTCCTTTCACGGTTATGAGTGCGGCGATTCGAACACCACCACCGCCAGCGGGGGCAGCGTGATAGACAGGCTATGATAATGCCCGTTATACGAAATGGGCTTCGACTCCACATAGCCCCCGTTGCCCAGGTTACTGCCGCCCCACAGCTCCGAATCGCCGTTCAGAATTTCGCGATAGCCGCCAGGATCGGGAACGCCCACGCGATAATGCCGGCGCGGCACGGGCGTGAAGTTGCACACAAACAGCAGGAACGGCTTGCCGGATTGCGGCCGCCGGATGAATGAAATCGTCGATCCGTCCACGTCGCGAAAATCCACCCACTCAAAGCCGGACCAATGAAAATCCACCTCGTAAAAGGCCGGGTACGCGCGGTACAGGCGGTTCAGCTCGGCGACGAAGGCCTGCAGTTTGCGATGAAAATCGTAATGCAGCAGCTCCCATGGCAGCCCCCGCTCGTTGTCCCACTCGTCCCAGACTCCGATTTCCGAACCCATGAACAGAAGCTTCTTTCCAGGGTGGGCGTACATGTAGGTGAGAAAAGCACGCACATTGGCGAACTTCTGCCACATATCACCTGGCATTTTGTTCAGCAGAGAGCCCTTGCCGTGCACCACTTCGTCGTGGGAAATCGGCAGAATGAAATTCTCCGTGAACGCGTAAAGCATGCTGAACGTGATGTTGTTGTGATGATATTTGCGATGCACCGGATTGATGGAAAAATAGTTCAACATGTCGTGCATCCAGCCCATGTTCCACTTCATGGTGAATCCCAGGCCGTTGAGATACGTGGGGCGCGAGACGCCGGCGAAAGCGGTGGACTCCTCCGCCGCCGTGATCGCTCCCGGCACCTGGTGGGCAAGCTCATTAAAGCGGCGCAGAAAATCGATAGCCTCCAGGTTTTCATTGCCCCCGTACATGTTGGGAATCCATTCGCCGGCTTTGCGCGAATAGTCCAGGTAAAGCATGGACGCCACGGCATCCACCCGCAACCCATCGATGTGATAAACCTTCAGCCAAAACAGCGCGTTCGATATCAGGAACGTGCGCACCTCGTTCCGGCCGTAGTTGAAAATCAGCGTGCCCCATTCGCGATGCTCGCCCTTGCGTGGATCGGCGTGTTCGTACAACGCGGTTCCATCGAAGCGTGCCAGCCCGTGCGCATCCTTGGGAAAGTGTCCCGGCACCCAATCGACAATCACGCCCACCCCAGCCTGATGGCAGCGGTCGACGAAATACATAAAATCCTGGGGCGAGCCGAAGCGCGAAGTCGGCGCGTAGTAGCCCACCACCTGATAACCCCAGGAACCGGAGAACGGATGCTCCATCACCGGCAGCAGTTCCAGGTGCGTGTAGCCCATGTGAACCGCATATTCCACCAGCTTGTCGGCCAGTTCGCGATAGCTGAGATACGAATTATTAGGACCGCGCAGCCAGGAGCCCAGATGGACTTCATAGATGGACATCGGCGCCTTCAGATGATCGGTCTGAGCGCGCGTGTCTAACCACTGCTGGTCGTTCCACTGGTAAGTCGCCAGATCGCACACGATGGACGCCGATTGCGGCGGCACTTCCATGGCGAAGCCGTAAGGATCGGCCTTTTGCTGGCGAAAGCCGCGCGACGGC
>DATHNM010000230.1:0-3975 GCA_035486095.1 Bryobacteraceae bacterium | reverse complement strand
ATTCGTGAACTCGCGGTGTTCGTGCAGGATTCGATCACGCTGGGCAAATGGAATTTGAATCTCGGCGTGCGCGGTGATGCGTACAACGGCATCACCAGCCGCAATCAAGTCGAGCCGCGGCTCGGAATCGCCTACAACATCAAGCAGACCGGCACGGTGATTCGCGCCTCTTACGCGCGTACGCTGGAAACTCCGTTCAATGAAAACCTGGTGCTGGCCAGCGTGGGCTGCAACGATCCGGTGATTAACGATCTGATGGCGACCATCCAGGGCTATCCGTGCCTGACGGAACCGCTGAAGCCGGGCTGGCGCAATGAATTTCACGCTGGTATCCAGCAGGCTTTTGGAAAATACCTGGTGATCGATGCGGAGTACATCTGGAAGTACACTCACCTGGCGTACGATTTCAGCGTTTTGGGCGCGACGCCGATCACCTTTCCTATCGAGTGGTCCAGTTCCAAGATCCCCGGCTACGCGGTGCGAGCGAGTATGCCGAATTTCCACGGGCTGTCTGCATTTATTGTTTTTTCGCACGTTGCAGCGCGATTCTTTGAGCCGCAGGTCAGCGGAATCGGTGCTACGCCAATGGGAAGCGAAGTGTTCCGCATCGATCACGACGAGGTTTTCAATCAGACCACGCATGTGCAATACCAGCCCTGGAAAAGAGGGCCCTGGCTGGGCTTCAATTGGCGCTTTGACAGTGGATTGGTGGCCGGGCCTGTTCCATGCGCTGGAGGCAATTGCGCCAACGGCCCCAATGGGACCGATTCCATGGTGGATGTTTCCGGTCTGACGCCGGACCAGCAGTTTCAAGCCGGCCTCTACTGCGGCGGCGTGGTTGCTACGCCCAGCATGCCCATCAGCCCCACGGGTCTGTGCCCGGCTGCGTTGTACGGATCAAAGCTGGTGAATATTCCGGCGGCCGGAACCGAGAATGACGATCACAATCCGCCGCGCATCGCGCCCCGCAATCTTTTCGATATTGCAGTGGGGCATGACAATATTTTTCATGGCGATAAATACAAGTGGAGCGCGCGAGTTTCGGTGGTGAACCTGACCAATGACTATGCGCTGTACAACTTCCTGTCGACGTTCAGCGGAACGCACTACGTGAGCCCGCGCACGTTGACTGCAACCATCGGGTTCCATTTCTGAAACCGCGGCTTGAATCAGCGTTCTTATGGATTTTCGGCGTACACTCTTTTGACGACGTTGGCCACCGGTCCCATGGTCTGCCAGCCCGGATACTTGGTCTTGAATTCGGAGGTAACCATACTGGAGGCTTCTTCGGCGGACTTGCCTTGCCGCTTCAGTTCAAGCGACCTGGTTTGCAGATCGGTAAGAAACGCCCGTTCCTTCGCGATTAGCGATCCATCGCCCAGCGCGCCGTGATCGGGAACAATCAGGCGGGGCTTCAGCGGCTCCAGCCGATCCAGAATCACCAGCCAGTTTTTCACGCTGGCATCGGCGTTGGGCATATTGGGCACAATTTTGTCCTGCACGATATCGCCTGGTATCAGGACGCTGTCCTCCACCACGAAAATCATTTCATCGCCATGCGTGTGCGCCGGTCCCCACCAGAACAGGCGCGCCGTGACGCCGCCCAGATCGAGCTTGATTTCCTGGTCGAAGACGATGTCGGGCGGGCGCATCTTCACGTCCGCCAGCAGTTCTTTGCTCTGGGCCGAGAAGCTGCGAAATAGATCCATCAGCTCTGTGGCGTGCGTGTTCATCTCGTCCTGTTGGACGGCCGGGCGGATGATCACGGTGCGCGGCGGAAAGGCCTGCTCGCCCATGGCGTGCTCGGGGTGAAAATGCGTGGTGGTGAGATACAGATTGGGCGTTTTTGCGAGCTTCTCGGCCTGCTTCATCACGATGGCGCCGTTGCGCGGGCCCAGCCCGGTGTCCACCACCAGAGTGGCGCGGCTGCCGACCACGATACCGATGTTGGGAAAGCCGATGATCGCATACACGTGCTCGGAGACCCGCGTTATTGAGTTTTCAGGAAGCAGCATCGATTCCTGGGCCTGCACAAATATCGGGCACAGCAGCGACGCGGCCAGGATAGCCGTTTTGCGGACCCACATGCCGACATGTTACTACGGCGCGCTTCAGGGGATGGGCGAGGCGGGAGGCGTAAGCACGGCGGTGGGAGCAGGAGGCGCTATGGCGAAACTCAGGATGAAATGCTGCATGGCCACTTCCATGGAACTCATGCCGAAGGTCCTGGCTTCGGCCAGGGCCTGCTGATTGGTCCAGTGGTCGTGTGCGATGCGATAACAGGCGATGGCTGTGCCAGTCCGATCGGCTCCGCGTCTGCAATGTACAAAAACCGGCCAAGCGGATTTATCGTTCAGCAGGGAAAGCACCGCCGCAATTTGAGAATCCGCCGGAGCTTTGAAGCCGCTCCAAGCCAGCCGCACGTAGTGCATTCCGGCGCGCTGAACTTCCGGCTCTTCCGATTTCTCGCCGCGCAGATCAATCACGGTTTTGATGCCGAATTTAGCCAGACCGTCAAAACCCTGGCCGCTGGGTTGGGCTCCGCGATAAACGTGCTCGTCCACCTGGTGAAAGTTATGCACACCGGGAACGTCGGGGATAGATGCTGCCTGGAGCCCGGCCGCACCCAGCGCCAGGGTGAGAAGGCCGGAAACCAAGCGCCCATGTCGCATGGCCCTTGGCATTGGAATTTCGATTCTACTACAACTGATGCAGCGGCCAGCGCCTTGGTTACGGTTAGTGGGCCCTGAAGGATTTGAACCTTCGACCAACGGATTATGAGTCCGCTGCTCTAACCGCTGAGCTAAGGGCCCAATCCAAAGCGTTTACATATTAGCAGGTTAGCGCGATGCCGTAGCGCGAGAAAATCCTCGCGCCTTGTAACCGTTAGGGCGTGGTTCTTAAACCTTGAGTGCCAGGCGCAAAGACGCCATAATCGAGCCAACATGGCCAAGCTTTGTCGCGCTTGCCAGAAGCTCGCGGCCGATCGCGGCGGAGTTTGCGACGCTTGCAGACGCAGCGTTTCGAAAGATCCCGTTGTCCCGCAGCTGCGCCCCGCGGTATGGAAGTGGGCCGGACTTTTTGTCATTCTTCTCTCCGTCGGCTCCACTTTGATCGCCGCCGTGGTGTTGGCGCGTGAGAGCCTGCCGTGGCGCGATCAGTTGAGTTTTGAGAGCCGTCCGCAGCCGATAAAATATGAGGTCGCAATGACGGTGGAGCCGGTGAGCCGCAAGGTTTATCCCTTTTCCCTGGTGCCTGGCGGCGCCCAGAATCTGGACGAAGCCAAACAGGCCATGCGCGCGCCGGGTGTCAAAGCAAACTATGCGGGCTTCGCCTTCGACAAGCTGAGGCAAGTGAAATTGCGGAAGCCCCTTATGGGATATATTTCGTATCGCTGGGGCGAAAAGATTTATTGGACTTCGAATATACTAACGCTTCGCCCCGGCGAAATAGTTTTTACGGACGGTGTGTATTTGGTTCGCGGCCGTGATTTGAACTGCTATTCGCCCGTCCCCAGGCAACCCACCCAGGACAACGAACCGGCCGAGGAAGTTCTGGACACACCAGTGGAAATGCCGGCGATTTCCTACTCTTTTCCGAAGCGTCCGTAGTTATCGGCGGGTTTGTTTCCCGCGGCGAGTGATCTTGAGGCTTCCGAATCTGTCAACCGAAAAACTCCAGCCCGCTGGAATCATCGTGGTGGAACCGTAGTCCAAAATCAGCGCCGGACCCAGGTGGGCCGTGGAGCCCAGGTGAGAGCGCTGATGGACGGGCGTGTCGTGCCAGGCGCCGGCGGAGTGAATTCGCCGAATTGTACCCTTCGCTGCAGTTCGCGCTGACCCGCGCTGTGACAGCAGCGCCGGCTTCTGAACATCCAGCCGCGCGCGGACGCGAAGGGTGACGATTTCTATGGAACGTTCAGGATTTGAGTAACCGTACACGCGCTGGTGTTCGCGATGAAATGGCATTGCGGGG
>DATHNM010000229.1:0-17095 GCA_035486095.1 Bryobacteraceae bacterium | reverse complement strand
GGGTGGCAGCCAGCAGCGCCCATCGCATGGCCACTCGCTTATCGAAAAAGTAAGCGTAGATCAACGACAGAAACGACAGCGATAACAGTGAACGAATGCCGCTGCATGCTTCCTCAACCGAGAGCCGCTGGTGTGGAAGCTCCAGGATATTGCCGTCGCGCAGCACTGGTATGCCCATCCAGTTCAGCGCCATTTCGGCTGCGGCCGATGCGAAAATCTGCAGCGGCAGCGTGGCGCGAGCATACACCAGGGCCGGAATGGGAAATAGAAATACCAGCAGTAATAGTGGGAAGGCCAGGATTTTCAAGGCTCGTCTTCCTCCCAGAAACAGCACCGCCCCGGTGAGTGAAACCAGGAACGCAGTCCGCTCCACGAAAATCTGTGCCGCCAGCGTTCCCAGCAGCATTTGCAGCGCGCCCAGTGCGGCAATCGCCAGCCCCCACCAGTTTGAGGCGGGCTGGATTGTCCGCAATTCTGCGCGCCGATGCCAGACCACCAGGGCCACCACCGGCAGCACGAAAAATCCGTGCGACATATCCGGATCTGTGCCCCATTGGCGTGCCAAACCAGCCAGCAGCGGGCCATAACAGACCATTAGCAAGGCGGCGGTTATCTGGACGGCTATCGGCACGGGCTAGAATGAAGTAGTGGGCGTTTGGCGTTTCGTCGTCTCACTAATTCTCACGGCAAGTTTTGGGGTGCCGTTCGCGGCCGGGCAGATCGCGATCTTCCCGTTACGCGATGTGCGCGCAGGCCAGCATGCCATTGGAAAGACCGTCTTCCAGGGCAACAAAATTGAAGAATTCCAGGTGGAGATCCTGGGAGTGCTGGAGAATATAGGGCCCCGCCAGAACATCATCCTGGCGCGGCTGTCCGGCGGCCCGCTGCAGGAAACCGGCGTTATGCAGGGCATGAGCGGCAGCCCCGTCTATATGGACGGGCGCCTGGTGGGCGCAGTGGCCCTGGCTTTTAACTTCTCGAAAGAGCCCATCGCGGGCATCCGGCCCATCGAAGAGATGCTGGCTGTGGGCGAACAGGCCCAGCCCGCCGCGCGGAAAGTAGCCTCGAACGCCGGCTCATTCGCCTCCTTGGCGTCCAAACTCATTGATATCGCAACACCGGTCTCGTTCAGCGGATTCACCGCCGGCACACTGGACCAGTTCGCTCCGCAGCTAAAGAAATTGGGGCTTGAGCCGCGCCAGGGCGTTGCCAGCGGCGGCAAGTTACCCTCCAAGCTGGGCGCGCCAGCATCGCTTCGCCCGGGCGACATGATCGCTGTCGAGCTGCTTTCCGGCGACATGAGCATCGGCGCGGAAGGCACGGTCACCGCAGTGGATGGCAAAAGCGTTTATGCCTTCGGACATCAGTTTATGTCGGTGGGAAATACCGAACTGCCGTTCGCACGCGCCGAAGTGCTCACGCTGCTGCCCAACCTCTCGTCATCTTTCAAAATTTCATCGCCCATGGAATGGATGGGCGCCATAACCCAGGATCGCAGCACCAGCATCTACGGCGAACTGGGGCGTAAGGCCGACACCATCCCGCTTTCCATCACGGTGAAGGATGGGCGGCGAGCACCGCTGGAGTATCACATGCAGATGATCCAAGACCGTGTGCTCTCGCCTTATATCGTGCAGACTTCCGTCTATTCGGCCATGGACGCTACCGAACGCACCCTGGGCCTGGCCAGCTATTCGCTGCGCGGCGGCGTGCAATTCGTGAACGGCGCTCCTCCGCTGAAGCTCGACAATACTTACGCGGGCGATTTCAACGTGCCGCTGCAAGCTTCCACCGGCGTCGCCTCTCCGCTGGCGTCCATTCTGGGCGCGGGCTTCGATGCGCTGAAGATCAAGAGCATCAACCTGGAGATTGAAGCCTCGGAGCGCAAACGATTTTTACAGGTGGACCAGATCTCGGCGTCCCCGAAACAGGTTCATCCGGGCGGTTGGGTGGAACTGGCCGTTACCTTAACTGGGGAAAATGGCCTGGAAGTACAGAAAAACGTCCGCTATCGGGTGCCAGTGGGTGCGCCCGAAGGCAGCTTGAATTTCACCGTTTCAGACGGCTCCATGTCGAACGCGCTGGACTATCAGCAGATGGCATCGGAAGCGCCCAAAAGCGCTACGCAGCTGGTCTCATTCTTGAACAATCTCAGGCCCAACACCAACGCCTATGTGCGAGTGTGGCGAACCGACCCGGCGTTTCAGGTGGGGGGCCAGGACCTGCCCGATCCGCCGCCTTCGGTTGGCTTGATTCTCTCGAAAGCGCAAGCCGCTCAGGGTTTGTGGGTGCCGCGCGGGTCCAAAATCGATGAGCTCAGAATTGAGACGGGCGACGTGGTTGTGAGCGGCACGAAGACGGCTCAGGTGGAAGTTACAGAATGAAGCTTCTCCGCACGCTAGCGCTGGCAACCGCAATGGCAACATCTGTGTGCGCAGCCACCACGGCCACCTGGGAGATGAATACTTACCAGGATTTCCTAAAGGGCCGCTTCCAGGGCGTATCGCTAGACCGCGACGGCCGTTTGACGCTGGCGCCCAAACTGGAAACCGTGTTCTCTTCCGGCCAACCCACCATCTGGAGCATCGCGCGCGGTCCGGATGGATCCATTTACGCGGGCACCGGCCACCGTGGGCGCGTGTATCAAATCACCTCCGCCGGCGCGGCCAATTTAGTCTGGACGTCCGATCAGCCGGAGGTCTTTGCCGTGGCTGTGGATGCGAATGGCGTGCTCTACGCGGCCACCTCGCCGGACGGCAAGGTGTATCGCATCGAAAAAGGCAAAGCCACCGAGTTCTTCGCGCCCCAGGCCAAATACATCTGGTCTCTGGCGTTTGCCCCCGACGGTTCGTTGTTTGTGGGCGCCGGAAATCCCGCCAACATCTATCGCGTGGATAAAAACGGGAAAGCCGAAACTTACTACGAGACCGGCCAGTCGCACGTGACGGCGCTGGCATTCGATTCGCACGGCAACGTATTGGCCGGCACGGAACCCAACGGTATTTTGTATCGCATCAGCGCCAAGGACAAGGCGTTCGTGCTCTATAACGCCAATCTGCCTGAGATCCGGTCTATAGTTCCCCTGCCGGATGGCACCATCTATGCGGCTGCTTTGGGCGGCTCCATCGCCAATCGCTCCGTACCGCTCACCACTTCTCTTTCTTCTCCGCTCAGCGTCACCGTCACTGCGCCCGCCACATCCATCACGGTAACCGATTCCGCCGATACCGATACCGAGATCAAGCCCAAGGCCGATGCCCCCAGGCCCGCCGTCCAGGCCGTGCAGCAGGTTCCAGGCGGCGGTCCGCTGACTGAAATCCCGGGTGTCGATAAATCCGCGGTGTACAAGATCAATCCGGACGACACGGTGGAGACTATATGGACTTCGAAGGAAGAAAACGTCTATAGCTTGCTGGCACGGGCGAACGGATCGCTGTATTTCGCTACCGATGCACAGGGCCGGTTATATCACCTGGGCGCCGATCGCAAGGCCACCCTGATGGTGGAGACCAACGAAGGCGAAGCCACCCGGCTGCTGGATTCTCCCCAGGGGCTGGTCGCCGCTACCGGCGATATGGGCAAAGTTTTTCGGCTCGCCGACGCGGCGGGCGCCAGTGGCAGCTATGAATCGCCCGTGCATGACTCGGGTTCGGTGGCGCGCTGGGGCCGCATCTCATGGCGTAGCGCCGCGGGCAAGGTACAGCTGGCAACTCGTTCCGGCAATTCCGCGCGTCCCGACAAAACCTGGAGCGATTGGTCCGATCCGCTGACCAACTCGCAAAATTCCCTGATTCGCAGTCCCAACGCCCGCTACATTCAGTGGCGCGCCAGCCTGGAGGGGCCGGGCGCCGTGGTGGAAAACGTAAACCTGGCGTATTTGCCGCAGAACAATCCGCCGGTCATCCGCAGCATCAGCGTGTCCATGCAGGCGGGCACCGCGCAAAAAGCCTCGGCCACCAGCTCCACCGCCGCGGCCTATAGCATCACCGTGACCGACACGGGCGAGACGTCCACACCAGCGGGCACACCCACCCAGACGCTTTCGCATGGGTCCGGATCGCAGATTCAGGTGACCTGGCAGGCCGACGATCCGGATGGCGACCGGTTGCTCTACTCCGTATATTTTCGCGGTGAAGACGAAAAGGAGTGGAAGCTGCTACGGGCCAATGTGGCCGAGAATTCGCTGCTGCTGGATGGCGATGTCCTGGCGGACGGCCACTATTATTTTCGTGTCATCGCCTCCGATCAGCCATCCAACGCCGCCAATGTCGCCCGCACCGATGAGCTGGTATCTTCACCGGTATTGATCGACAATACGCCGCCCGTGATCACCCTGGGGGCTCCGCGCCGTTCGAGCGATCGCCTGGAAGTGGACGCCGATGTAGCGGACCAAACCTCGCCTTTGCGCCGTTTTGAGTATTCGCTCGACGCCGGCCCGTGGACTCCGGTGGAAGCCGCCGATGGCGTCACCGATTCGCCGCGCGAGCAATATCACGTCGCGATCCAGCAGCTGCGCGCCGGTGAACATCTGTTAGTGGTCCGCGCTTATGACACCGCCAACAACGCCGGGCTTGCCAAAGTCGTGGTTCCCTAATTCCCGATAACGGCTTACTTGCTACGATGCTAGTTCATGCCCATCTACCAAGCGGTTGTTCTCGCCATAGTTCAGGCGCTTACCGAATTTCTGCCCATTAGCAGCACCGCGCATCTGGTGCTCATCCCGTGGCTCTTCGGATGGAAGGACGCCGGCCTTACCTTCGATGTCGCGCTGCACGCGGGCACTCTGGTGGCGGTGATCATTTACTTCTTTCGCGATTGGCTGCAGATCATCGGGCAGGCGTTCGGATTGAACATCGGCATCGATCCCGATCTCCGGCAGAACCGCAATCTGCTGTGGCTGCTGGCCGCCGGATCCATTCCCATTGGCATCTTCGGATACCTGTTCGACAAGCAGGCCGATACCACCTGGCGGCAGCCGTATGTGATCGGGATCATGCTGATTCTGGTCGGCATCGTGATGTGGATGGCGGAGCGGCGGCGCATCGGAAGTAAATCCATGAGCACCATTCAAATGAGCGATGCGATCGCGGTAGGCCTGGCCCAGGCCGTTTCAGTGATTCCCGGCACCTCGCGCAGCGGCGCAACCATCAGCGCCGGATTGTTCCGCAACATGAATCGCGAGACGGCCGCGCGCTTTTCGTTTCTGCTTTCCACGCCGGCCATCGCGGCGGCGGTGCTGAAGAAGGGTTGGGACATTCATAAAGAGGGCGGCATTCCGGCGGACATGAAGCTGCCCATCGTGGTGGGAATCGTGGTGTCCGGGGTGTTGGGCGCCATCGTCATCGCATTCTTCCTGCGTTACCTGCGGCGCAGCAGCCTGATGCCCTTCGTGTACTATCGAATTGTTTTTGGCATAATAGTAATCGCTCTGGCTGCATTTTTCCGCTTCTCAGCGGGATGAAGATTTTAGGACCGACACGCTTCCACAGACTCAACGAAGCCGGGGGATTGGTGTATCTGTTCACCGGATTCTTTTTGATCCTGTGCCTGATCTCCTATCACCCGCAAGATCCCTCCTGGAATTCGGTGACCGGCGTCACGCATGCCCGCAACCTCACGGGGCTGGCTGGATCGTATACCGCCGATCTCTGTTTCCAGTTACTGGGCCTCAGCGCCTTTAGCCTGCCTGTGCTGTTGTGGCTGCTGGCGTGGAAATGGATCCGCTCAGCCGGCATTCAGGCTGCCGCAGTGAAGGTATTCGGGTCCGTGGTGCTGTTTCTCAGCATCTCGACCGCGCTTTCCATCCGGCCGTTCTGGCATCCCTGGAATGGAGCATTTTCCGCTGGCGGCGTGGTTGGCATCCTGATCGCCAATTCGCTGCTTTCGTCGCTCAACGTAATGGGAACAGTGCTGTTCACGGCCATCTGTCTGATCCTCTCGCTGTACTTGATATCCAGATTTTCCGTGGCGGCATTTATGGCGGTCACCGCGCGTTGGCTGGCAGGGCCGCTCCGCTTCCTGGCCCGGTTCCACGGCTGGCTCTATGGACGTTTTAGCCGTTGGCACCAGCAGCGCATGGACCTGGCGCAAGAACGCGCCGAACAACGCGCAGCGGTGCGAGCGGAGAGAATGTCTGAACAGAACGCAGCCCGGGAAGCGGCGCTGGCCGAGCAGCAGCGCGCCGCGCAGGAAGCCGCCATCCCGGTGGTGGATCCGCTGGAGCCGCAGCAGGCGTACAGTGCCGCGCCGGCCGAGGAGCCAGAGCCGCCAATTCATCACGAGATCCCCATCCACGAACTGGAATACCAACCACTGGCTGCTTCTTCCCGGCCGCCGTGGGAAGAGCCCGTGCCCGAACCAGAGCCGCCGCCCGCGCCCGTTCGCAAGCCCAGGAAACCGGCTCCGGAAGTGACCGAGCATCCGGCTTACCGGTCGCCCTCCACCGCGCTGCTCAACGAAGTGCCGGCGCGCAATCCCTTCGATTCGCTGGAGCTGAAGGAAATCGCCGCCCGCATCAAATCCAAATTCGAAGAGTTCAACGTGCACGGCAATGTGGTGCAGATCAACCCCGGGCCGGTGGTCACCACCTTCGAGTTCAAACCCGAAGCCGGCGTCAAATACAGCCGCATCACCACCCTCACCGAGGATTTATGTCTTGGCCTGCAGGCCGAATCCATTCTAATTGAACGCATCCCGGGCAAACCTACCGTGGGCATTGAGGTGCCCAATACCCGCCGTGAAGTGATCAGCCTGCGCCAGATTCTGGAGTCGGAAGAGTTTCTCGACTCCAGTTCCCGCCTGACAATGTGTCTGGGCAAGGACATTAGCGGCCGCATCAAAGTGGCCGCTTTGGAATCCATGCCTCACCTGTTGATCGCCGGATCTACCGGCGCGGGCAAGAGCGTGATGCTCAATTCCATGATCATGTCCATCCTCTACAAGTCCACGCCGGACGAAGTGCGCATGATCCTGGTGGATCCCAAGCGCCTGGAAATGGGCTTGTATGAAGGTATTCCGCATCTGTTGACGCCGGTGATCACAGATCCCAAGAAAGCTACCTATGCGTTGCGGAATGCGGTTCTCGAAATGGAGCGGCGCCTGAAGCTGCTGGCTGGGCAGGGCGTACGCAACATCGATCAGTTCAATAAGAAAGTGCGGGCGCTGGCCAGTGAGCCGCGCAGCCTGTTCGAGGAAGACGAGCCGCTGGCCGAGGATCTGAAGCCGCTGCCGTTCATCCTGATCGTCATCGATGAGCTGGCCGACCTGATGATGTTGGAACGCGCCAACGTGGAAGAGGCCGTAGCGCGTCTGGCCCAGATGGCGCGCGCCGTGGGAATGCACCTGGTGTTGGCGACGCAGCGTCCCAGCGTGGACGTTATCACGGGCCTGATCAAGGCGAATTTTCCTTCGCGCATCAGTTTTCGCGTGGCCACGCGCGTGGATTCGCGCACCGTACTGGATGTGATGGGCGCCGAGCATCTGCTGGGCAAGGGCGACATGCTGTTTCTGCCGCCCGGATCTTCGCGCTTGACGCGCGTTCACGGCGCGTTCGTCACCGAAGCCGAAATCAATCGCGTAGTGGAGTGTTGGAAAGCGCAAGCTCGTCCGGATTATGACCAGACATTCCTGCAAGCTCCGCCCGCCGACGAAGAAGATGCCGAGGGTGCCGAATTTGAAGGCGGCGACGATCCGGCTTATCAAGACGCCGTCCGCGTGGTCTTGGAAATGGGCAAAGCCTCCACATCCACGCTGCAGCGCCGCTTGCGCCTAGGCTACGGACGCGCGGCGCGCATTCTGGACATGATGCAGCACGAAGGCATCATCGGTCCCCCGGATGGCAGCAAGCCTCGCGAAGTGTTGAAGCGCCCGGATTGGCTGCAGGAAGTGGAGAACCAGCTGCGCTAGTTCGCCGGATGTGCCTGCCGCATAGGCACGGTGACCGGATCTTTTGGCATGACGATCCAGGCCACGATGTAGGCAACCAGGCCGAAGGACGGCACCGGACACACCGTAAGAACCAGCCAGAGCACTCGCACCAGCGTCACGTCTACCGCGAAATAGCGCGCGAATCCGGCGCAGACTCCGGCAATCTTGGCCTCACTCATCGGACGGCTCAGCCGCTCCGTTGGACGCGTCCATGTGCTTTGTCCGGCCGTGGCCCGGGCTGTCCCAGCTCCGCAGGCCGAACAGAAATTGTCTTGTTCCCGCAGCTCTGATCCGCACTTAGTGCAAAACATCGAGGTTTACCTCTGTTTCCATTTACGTTTCGGCCCGCGGAGTTGTTCCGCGAGAGATCTTGCCCAAAATCATGGGTTTGCGCGCGCCCGTGGCGGAGGGTAGATTACCGGCACGCCCCTGATAGGTTTGGTATGCGAGCAGCGCGAAGAGGATGGCTTCCTTGGTGTCCACGCCGATGCCGAATTCAGCCGTCGTGGTAACCCGGGCCGGCACCAGCGCAGCCAGCCGCTCCATCAGATACCGATTGTGCGCGCCGCCGCCGGACACGATCACCTCCCGTGTTTCGGGATAGCGGCCGATGGCCAGCGCGATGGTGCGCGCGGTGAGCTCGGTGGCGGTGGCGATGTCGATGCCGGTCTCACGGGTGAACTCCAGGCCATACTGCTCACGGCCGCAGGATTTTGGCGGATTACGCTGGTAGTACGGATCGGCTAGCAGCCGATCCAGCAGCGCGTTGTTCACTTCACCCGAGCGGGCGCGTTCGCCGTCGCGATCGAACGGGGGCGCCACCGCATCCATCACCATGTTGCCCGGTCCGGTGTCGAAAGCGATCACCTGCTCCGGATTTGCGCCGGAGGGAATCACCGTGATGTTCGAGATGCCGCCGATGTTCAGCGCGACTCGGGCGTGCTTGGGATGACGGAAGAGTTGATAGTCGAGAAACGGCGCCAGCGGCGCGCCTTTGCCTCCGGCAGCCATATCGCTGGGGCGAAAATCCGCAATGGTTTCGATGCCGGTGCGTTCCGCAATGACGGCAGCCTCGCCGATCTGCATGGTGCTGGCTATTTGCCGGCCTAGAAACTTCACCGGCTCGCCTTCGTGGAAAATGGTCTGCCCGTGCGATCCGATCAACTCGATACTCCGCAGCGGCACTCCGGTTTCCTGGAGCGCCTCTGCAAACAGCTCGCCCAACAGAAAATTGAGCCGCGCGATGGTGCCGGTGTGCGCGGCCGCGTTAGAAACCGAAAGGATAGCCGCCCGTACTTCCGGCGGATAAGGAACTGTCGCTGTCGCTACAACACGAATGCCATCGCCGATATCGATCACAGCCACGTCGATACCATCCACCGACGTGCCGCTGATTAATCCCGCCACTCTCACGAACGCTTCAACTCCCGCTGTAGCTCGCTCAATAATTGCAACGCGTCGATGGGCCGTAATTCGTCCACCTTCAAAGTGCGGATGCGCTCGGCGATTTGATAATTCACCGGCTCGAACAACTGAATTTGCGTGGGCGCGGAGGAACGCGGCGTGAGCTCCTCAGTCACGGCAAGCTCAGATCGTTCGTGCAACACCAGAATCTCGCGCGCGCGTTCCACCACCGACATGGGCAGCCCCGCCAGCCGCGCTACCTCGATTCCATAGCTGCGATCGGCCCGTCCCGGTTCCACTTTGCGCAGGAAGATAATCTGATCGCCCGCTTCCTTCACCGACACATGCAGGTTTCGGACGCCGGGCAACTGATCGGCCAGCTCAGTCAGTTCGTGATAATGGGTAGCGAACAGCGTGCGCGCGCGGATGCGTTGGTGAAGGTGCTCCACCACCGCCCAGGCCAGCGCCAGGCCGTCATAGGTGGCCGTGCCCCGCCCGATTTCGTCCAGTACCACCAGGCTGCGCGCCGTGGCTGTGTTCAGAATCACCGCGGTCTCCGTCATCTCCACCATGAAGGTGGATCGCCCGCGAGCCAGATTGTCGGCGGCTCCAATCCGGGTGAATACGCGATCCACAATACTCAGCGCCGCGGAATCCGCGGGCACGAACGAACCCATTTGCGCCAGAATCACGATGGCCGCGGCCTGCCGCAAATAAGTGGATTTGCCGCCCATGTTCGGTCCCGTGATCACCGCGATGAACTGCTGTTCGGAATCGAAATACAAATCGTTCGGAATGAAACGCAGCGCTTCCCGTTCCGCCAGCTTCTCAATCACCGGGTGCCTGCCGGCGACAATTCGAGTCTCACCGGAAGCGGTGAAGCTGGGCCGCACGTATCGATTCTCCGCCGCCACTTGAGCCAGCGCGCAGGTAACATCCAGTTCCGCGATGGCTGCCGCGGTTTGCCGGATGCGCCCCGCATGCTGGGCGGCGAACAGACGCAGCTCCTGAAAGATTTCACGCTCCAGCGTGAGCATCTTGTCTTCGGCGTCCAGAACTTTACTTTCCAGCTCCTTCAACTCGGGCGTGGTGAAGCGTTCCGCATTCACCAGTGTCTGTTTGCGCTCATAATCGGCGGGCGCATGCTGCAGATTCGCTTTTGAGATCTCGATGTAATATCCGAAGACGTTGTTGAAGCGCACCTTCAAGGACTGGATGCCGGTGCGCGCGCGCTCGCGCACTTCAATCTCCGCGATGATTTGCCGGCTGTTGCGGCTCAGGTCGCGCAGCTCATCCAGCCCCGCGTGATAACCCGTCCGGATGGTGCCGCCATCAGAGAGATTCGCAGGCGGTTCTTCCGCGATGGCGGTCAAGATACGATCGCGAAGCTCGGGAATTTCGTCCAGCCCCAGCACAATGGCACGCAAACGTGCTGCTTCGAAAACGCCGGCCTGTTCCTTCAGCTTCGGCGCCAGCGCCAGCGACCGTCCCAAGGCCAGCAACTCGCGCGGCCCGGCGGTTCCCAGCGTCAGCTTGGCGAGCAACCGTTCCAGATCCAGGACGTTGGCCAGCAGCTTGCGCGTTTCCGATCGCGCGATGGTGGCCTGCGCCGCGGCCTGCACCGCATCCAGCCGCGCCTCAATCTCGGGAAGCTGCAAACCAGGCCGCAGCAGCCGGGCGCGCAACATTCTGCCGCCCATTCCGGTGCAGGTCTGATCCAAAACATGAATCAACGTGGATTCGCGGCTTTCACCCGCGAACAGCGGCTCCAACAATTCCAGATTCCGCACCGTCACCGCGTCCAGAATCATGGATTCAGAGCGGTCGTAAAACGACGGCCGGTCCAGATGATCCAGCGCCGATTTTTGGGTATCACGCAAATAGTGCAGGATAGCTCCCGCCGCCGAAACCGCCAGCGGCTTGCCGCCCAGCCCGCAGCCATCCAGAGTCAACAGGCGAAAATGTTCTCGCAAAGCCCTATCGGCATAATCCAGGCTGAAGATCCATTCTTCCAGCTCCGTTCGCAATCCAGGCACATCGCGCACGGACTCAGCGGCCAGCACTTCCCGCACATTCAAATTCTCCAGCGCCGCATTCACGTCTCCGATATCCAGCTCCGTGGCGTGAAACTCGCCAGTGGAAATATCCACGTGCGCGATGCCTGCCCGCGTGCCATTGCGGCAAACAGCAGCCAGATAATTGTTTTCGTGCGAACGCAGCAGCGACGCTTCGGTGGCCGTTCCCGGGGTCACCACGCGCGTCACTTCGCGCTTCACCAATTTCTTGCCCGGCCCCGCTTCCTCCATCTGATCGCAGACCGCGACGCGGTAGCCTTTCTGGATAAGCCGCGCCAGATAACCATCGGCCGCGTGATAAGGCACGCCGCACATCGGGATGGCTTGCCCTTTTTCCTTGTTGCGCGCCGTGAGCGTGATTTCCAGTTCGCGCGCCGCGGTGACCGCGTCATCATAGAACAGCTCGTAGAAATCGCCCAGCCGGAACATCAGCAGGGCATTGGGAACCTGCTGTTTGATGGCGTGGTATTGCCGCATCAGCGGCGTGGATTGGGACGCGATTGCGTCCCGTTCTTCTTCAGGCATACAGGCCGCGGGTCTGCAAAGCCGAAGCGACGCGATCGATCGCCAGCATGTAGGCCGCCAGCCGGTTATGCACCTGGTGCTTCTCCGCGTAGCTCACTACGTCTCGAAAACTGTTCACCATGATTTCTTCCAGCCGCCCGTTGACCAGTTGCTCATTCCAGAAGAAGCCCTGGCGATCCTGCACCCATTCGAAGTACGACACCGTGACGCCTCCGGCATTGGCCAGAATGTCGGGAATCACAAAGATCTTTTTCTCCGCCAGAATCGCGTCCGCTTCCGACGTAGTGGGGCCGTTCGCGCCTTCGCAAATAATCTTGGCCTTGATACGGTCTGCATTGGCGGTGGTGATCACGTTCTCTTTCGCCGCCGGCAGCAGCACGTCGCAATCCAGGAAGAACGCGGATTCGCGATCGATATCTTCGCCACCGGCGAAACCAGTGATGGAGCCCGTCTCTTTGCGATGCTGCATCAGCGCTTCAATGTCCAGACCCTTCGGATTGTAAACCGCCCCATCGTATTCGATGATGCAGACGATCTTGAATCCGGAGCGCGCCATCAGCTTGGCCGACATTCCGCCCACGTTGCCGAAGCCTTGGATCACCACGCGGGTATTGGCCAGCTCCAGGCCGAAGCGCCGCAGAGCTTGCATGGTGACAATCATGCACCCGCGGCCAGTGGCCTCCGTTCGTCCACGCGATCCGCCCAGCGCCACCGGCTTGCCCGTTACCACGCCCGTCACGGTGTGGCGCACGTGCATGGAATAGGTATCCATGATCCAGGCCATGGTCTGCGGATTGGTATTGATATCGGGCGCAGGCACGTCGCGCTCGGGACCAATGATGTCCATAATCTCGGACGTGTAGCGGCGCGTGATGCGCTCCAGTTCGCCCAGGGAAAGCACGTCCGGATCGCAAATCACCCCGCCCTTGGCGCCGCCAAACGGGATATTCACCACCGCGCATTTCCATGTCATCCAGGCCGAAAGCGCCCGCACTTCGTCCAGCGTCACATCGGGCGCGAAACGAATGCCGCCTTTGGCGGGCCCGCGCACGATGGAATGATGCACGCGATATCCTGTGAAAACTTCATAGCGTCCGTCATCCAGCATCACTGGAACGCTGACTTTCAGCTCCAGCGCCGGCGACCGCAGAATCTTTCGCAGCCCCTCGTCCAGGCCCAGCAACTCGGCGGCTTCGTCGAAGCGGGCCTCTGCCGAAACCCACGGATTGCTTTCCTTTTCGGAGGACGGAATCGCTTCCAGGATCATTCGAAAAACCTCCAGCTACATTGTAGCCTCGCGGACGGGTTTAAAATGAAACATGGCGCGACTGATCGCCGCATGTCTGCTGTTCGCGTGTGTGCCGCTGTTCTGCCAAACCGACGATCTCGCCGTGGGCCAACTGCTGGTGGCCAGCCGCGATCTGGGCGATCCGAACTTTGCCAAGACCGTCATCCTGCTGGTGCACTACAGCGAAGGCCAGGGCGCCGTGGGCCTGGTGCTCAACAAGCGCACCGATGTTCCCATTTCCCGCGTGTTTCACGACATGAAGGAAGCCGGAGGCCGCAAGGATCCGGTATATATTGGCGGGCCGGTGGAGTTGAACAGCGTACTCGCGTTGCTCAAGTCAGCGAGCAAGCCGGAAGGCACGAATCGGGTTTTTGGCGACGTCTACCTGATCAGCAATAAAGACCTGCTGACCCAGACGCTGGGCTCGGGCGTTGAGGCAGCGGTGTTTCATACCTACATCGGCTATGCCGGATGGGGCGCCGGACAACTGGAGCATGAGGTGGATCTGGGCGCCTGGCATATCATGCCGGCCGACGCTGGGACGGTGTTTCACGCCGATCCCGATTCGGTCTGGGAACGCCTGATTCACCGTACTGAGACGCAAATCGCCCAGAGCGTCACTTATACGCCGCCACTCCCGTCACTCGCTCGCCGATAACCAGCGTGTGGATGTGATCCGTGCCTTCGTAGGTCTTCACCGTTTCCAGATTGCACATGTGCCGCATGATGGGATATTCGTCCATGATGCCATTGGCGCCCAGCAGATCGCGGCTCAATCGTGCGCACTCCAACGCCATCGCCACGTTGTTCCGCTTCAGCATGGAAATGTGCGCCGGATCTATCTTGCCCTGATCCTTCACGCGCCCGGCCTGAATGGCAAGCAATTGCGCCTTGGTGATCTCAGTGATCATCCACGCCAGTTTCTCCTGCACCAGTTGATGGCTCGCAATTGGCCGGCCGTCGAACTGCTTGCGGACGATGGAATACTGCCGTGCGGTTTCATAGCAATCCATGGCCGCGCCCAGCACGCCCCAGCCGATTCCGTAACGCGCCTGCGACAGGCAGCTCAAGGGAGCCTTCAGACCCTGGGCGCCGGGCAGCATGGCGGACGCGGGAACGCGGCAATCCGATAGCGCCAGGCTGGATGTGACCGAGGCACGCATGGAAAGCTTGCCGTGAATATCTGAGGTTGTGAATCCGGGCGTGCCCTTCTCCACCAGGAATCCGCGAATGCCTTGCTCCGCGCGCGCCCAAACGATGGCTACGTCGGCCATTGAGCCGTTGGTGATCCAGGTCTTTTCGCCATTCAGAATCCAGTGATCGCCATCCTGCTTCGCGCGCGTTTGCATCCCGGCTGGATTCGATCCGAAGCCCGGCTCGGTGAGCCCAAAGCATCCAATGGCTTCCCCCGTTTGCATCTTGGGAAGCCAGCGGTCTTTCTGCTCCTGCGATCCATAGCTGTGGATGGGATACATCACCAGCGCGCCCTGCACCGAAACAAAGCTGCGCAATCCCGAATCCCCGCGCTCTATTTCCTGCATGATCAGGCCGTATTCCACGTTGCTCAAGCCCGCGCAGCCGTAGCCTTCCAGGTTGGCGCCCAGGAATCCGAGTTGGCCGATTTCCGGAATGATCTCCGTCGGAAAGCGCCCGTCGCGATAGCATTCCCGGATGATGGGTATCACGCGGTCTTCGACAAATTGCCGCGCGGTTTGCCGCACCAGCAGTTCTTGTTCGGAGAATAGAGAGTCGATCAGCAGGTAATCGACGCCTGGAAAACGGGCCATGGCCTTATTGTAGGCGGCTAAACGTCCAAATTCCGCACGTCCAACGCGTTCTCTTCGATAAACTTCCGCCGGCTCTCCACATCTTCGCCCATGAGCGTGGAGAAAATGGTTTCGGTCTCCGCCAAATCGTGCAAATCCACCTTCAGCAGCGTGCGGGTTTCGGCGTTCATGGTGGTGGCCCAGAGTTGCTCGGCGTTCATTTCACCCAGCCCTTTATAGCGCTGAATGGAAACCTCGCGCATACCCTCACTCTTCACATGTTCCAGCAGGTCACGCCAACCGGTCTTGGTCTCCACCTCAGACTTCCCTTCCTTCCGTATCTTGAAGGGAGGCCGGTTAAACTTCGAGACCTGGCGCGCGATGGTTCGCATGCGCCGGTATTCGGGCTGCAGCGCCAAATCGATAGTGATGCCGCGTTCCGCATTCATCGGATCGAAGTACATCACCTTCCAGGCTTCGTGCTCTTCTTCGCGCTCAATCCGCGCCGTCACTTTCGCCGCTGTCAGGGCCGCCACCACCGGCTCCAGATTGGCACGCTCCTGAAAATCCGCTTTCACATCCAGCTTGAAATCGATGTTGGCCAGCACTTCCACCACGCGCGGATCGCGTACCCGGCGCTCCATGCGGCGGAAAATCTGCTGGAACTCATCGAGGGAGATCAGGAATGCCCGCAGTTCAGAGCCTTCCAGCTTGGTTCCATCTTGCGTCTCCACAGTCAGGTTTTCCGTGGCGCGCCGCAGAATTTCGCGTGTGAATTCCTTGTCGTCTTTGATGTACTTTTGCGTCTTGCCTTTTTTGATCAGGTACAGCGGCGGCTGCGCGATGTAGACGTGCCCCCGTTTGATCAGCTCCTGCATGTGCCGGAAGAAGAACGTCAGCAGCAGCGTGCGAATGTGCGAACCATCCACGTCGGCGTCCGTCATGATGATCACATTGTGGTAGCGAAGCTTGGCGGCATCGAAATCCGTCAATCCAATACCAGTCCCAATGGCGGTGATCATGGAGCGAATTTCCTCGTGCCCCAGCATCTTGTCGTAGCGCGCTTTCTCCACGTTCAGGATCTTGCCTTTGAGCGGCAGAATGGCCTGATAGCGCCGGTCGCGCCCCGATTTCGCGGTGCCACCGGCCGATTCGCCCTCTACCAGGAACAACTCGCAACGTTCCGGGTCTTTCTCCTGGCAGTCCGACAGTTTGCCAGGCAGGCCGCCTGAATCCATGGCGCCTTTTCTGCGCGTCAGATCCCGGGCTTTCCGGGCTGCTTCGCGCGCCCGCGCCGCATCAATCGCCTTGGACACAATCTTCCGCATTACCGCCGGATTCTTGTCGAAATGCTCGCCCAGTTTCTCGTTGACAAGCTGCACCACGAAACCCTGGATGTCGCTATTCAGCTTGCCTTTGGTCTGCCCTTCAAACTGCGGCTGCGGCAGTTTCACGCTTACCACCGCCGTCAGGCCTTCGCGTACGTCGTCGCCCGTCAGGTTCTCTTTGACGTCCTTGAAAAGGCCGGCCTGTTGTCCATACGCATTGATGGTTCGCGTCAGGGCGCTGCGGAAGCCGCTCAGATGCGAGCCTCCGTCCACGGTGTTGATGTTGTTTGCGAAGCTAAAAATGCTTTCCGAGTACCCGTCGTTGTACTGCAGCGCCACTTCCATGGTGAGTTGGCCGCCGTTGGGCAATTCCTTCTCGCCTTCAATGTAGATCGGCTTTTCGTGCAGCACCGCTTTGCCCTTATTGAGGTGCCGGATGAACTCCGCTATTCCCCCGCTGTAATGAAATTCATGCTGCTTCGCCGGCTCTGCCCGTTCGTCGGTCAGCGTGATGGTCAGGCCTTTGTTCAAGAAGGCCAGCTCGCGCAGGCGCTGCGCCAGGGTGTCGAAGTTGAACTCCACCACGTCCATGATGGTGCTGTCGGGTTTGAACGTGATCTTGGTGCCGGTTTTCTTGCCCACCCTGCCGGTCTGCGCCAGGGCCCCTTTGGGAACGCCCTTCTGGTACTCCTGTTCCCAGGTATATCCCTTGTTCCAGATTTCCAGCCGCAGCGTTTCCGACAACGCGTTCACGCAGCTTACGCCGACGCCGTGCAGACCACC
>DATHNM010000228.1:0-6940 GCA_035486095.1 Bryobacteraceae bacterium | reverse complement strand
AGATAGGGGTGCAGGGGGTCGTGCGACGAAAGATGTCCCAGATAATTTTTGGACACAAGAGCGCTGTCAATCGACTAGCGGCCGGACCAGAGGGAATGCAACGGGAACCCCACCCTGGCGGCTCAAACTGCAGCTTACAGTGCTGTATTTGCACTGTAACACGATTGAAATGTTTTGCGGGTTAGCGCTTAGCGGATGGCGTTTTGGAAATAAGACGGCAGGCCGGGCTTGCTGTCGCGCAGGATTTCGACGATGGCCTGGCGATCTGCGAGTGACAGACGGGCGTAGCGGCTTCCCTTCTCCGCACCAGAGAGGATTTGCCACATGCGCTGGTAAATGGCAGCGCGGGCTGGTTCAGGCATGCTATCGAACGCCTGAGTGTAAATCATATAGCTGCACGGATAGCGCAGCAGGCGCTGGTGAAGATCAAGTTGGCGTAAGGACCGGCCATGGGTATCGAACGGGCCTTGGGCGGCGAATTTTTCAGCGAAGCCGGAAGTGCCGTGGACGGGACCGGGTAGCGGCGCTTCATCGATAAACAGCAGGTAATCCACCAGTTCGTTGGCGGTTTCCTGCAGAAGCTGGGCGAGCGCGCGCTTGCTGGCCTTATCGTACAGCGCGCAGCGCACTTCCCAACCCACGCGGGTGATCAGGTTCGCCATGTACATCTGATGATCAAAGACCAGCAGCGCGGCGATGTCGCTGTGAGGGGACAGGTAGCGATCGGTATCGAATTTCGTTTTGAGCGAGGCGACGCGCAGCGTGTCATCGGTGATCATGGATTCGGGGTGATCCGGATCGGCAAGCATGGCATTTCCCATGTGATGGGCGTGCGGCATTGTGCCGGTGACATACCAGCCGCCCCAGCGCTCTGCGAAGGGGCTGCGATGGTCTGTGGTGAATCCGCCGAAAATGAGCTTTGGTTCGCCATCCGGCAGGGTGTAGAAGCTGCGCAGGATGGCTCCGGGAACACCCAGGCTGACATCGGAGCGGTGACAACGCAAACAGTCGTCACGGCGGACCAAAGTAGGCTGGGGTGCGAATTGCTGCTCCAGCGTGTAGAAAATCATGCCCTGCTGGGGATCCTGTGCAGCCATTTCGATGAATCCGCCATGAACCCAGGCGACCGCCACGGAGTCGTTGAAAAAGATGGTGCGCGGGTTGCCCGGTTCGATGCGCGGTGCTTGCAAACTGGTTTTCGAAAAGACGGCCATTTGCGATTCGATGGGAACGTTGAGAGCCTGGAGCACGGCCGGCAAGTAGCCCTTGCCGCCATCGAATTTGAGCTGGACTGCTCCATCTTCAATCTTGCGCTTGAGGTTGGAGACAACGTCCTGCGGCGGATGTTTCGGGTAGTTATAGTATTCGATGGCGGGATGATCGAGTGAGGGCGACAGTTTGTCGTTCAGTTCCGCGGAGCCCGTTGTAGCGGAGACGGCCAGAGCGGCCATGAGAAAGATACCGTGGCCGGGCGGGCGTCGGAGAAAATCTTCCATCTGGACGACCTTTTCAGCTTAACGCTTCGGAGAAGGTTTCCAGGTACTGTTTTATCTCATCGCGCACATGGCGGAAGAGTCCGAGCCGCGTCTGAAGCGAACCTTCCAATGCGGCTGGGTCTTCAAAATTGTGGTGAATTGCGGCGGTCTTACCCGGAAATATGGGGCAACTTTCCCGGGCGTGGTCGCAGACCGTAAGAATATAGTCGAAGGATTGCCCGGCGAATTCGTCGACACTTTTGGAGCGCTGGCCGGAGATATCGATTCCCAACTCCCGCATGACTTGGATAGCCTCTGGGCGAACCTGGCTGGGTTGGGTTCCGGCGCTGAAGACCTGGAAACGATCGCCTGCGTAGTGGCGCAGCAGCCCTTCGGCCATCTGGCTGCGCGCCGAATTCCCGGTGCAGAGAATCAGGATGCGCGGCTTATTTGGCATGAGCCGGTTTGGCGTGCGCGGGCGCCAGCCAACGGAAGAGCAGGGTCGCGGCCAAGGCTCCGGCGAACTGCGCGGCGATGAAGCCTGGGGCATCCACTGGCCGGACGCCGGCAAATGTGTCGGACGCCGCGCGAGCCAGCGTCACGGCGGGATTCGCAAACGACGTGGACGACGTGAACCAATAACCGGCGGTGATGTAGGCGCCGACCGCGAAGGGGACGGCCGACGATCGCGAGCGGACACAGCCCCAGATGACCGAGAGAAGCCCGAACGTGGCGATAAATTCGGCAAGGATCTGAGAGCCGCCGGCCCGGATGTGGCGCGAGGCGGAAAACAGCGGCTGGCCGAACATCAAGTGAGCGGCCGCAACGCCAGAGAACGCGCCGACGACCTGAGCGGCGATATAAACCGGCGCATCGCGCCACGCCAGGCCGCCCTGGAATGCGTCGGCAAGCGTGACGGCGGGATTGAAGTGCGCCCCTGAAATGGGCCCGAAGGTGAGGATCAAGGCGACCAGCGCTGCGCCGGTCGCGATGGTATTCGCCAACAGTGCAATCGCGATGTTTCCGGAGGCCAGCCGCTCGCCCATGATGCCAGACCCCACGACGGCCGCCAACAGGAAGGCCGTGCCCAGAGCCTCAGCTACAGCACGCCGGGCCACAGCATTCCTTGGAGGCGGGCTTGATGGCGCGGATAAAGGCGCTCATGAACTTGTTTTCTATTTGCGGCGCCAGCGCGTCGACATCCATACCTTCGCCGGTCAGGAAGTGGCGCGCGTCTTCGATGCTGTAGACGCGGGTGGGCTCGATATCGATGCCGTCAAATCCGGCCTTGGCGAGCTTGCCGATATATTCGTGATCCTGCAGCGCACCGGCGATACAGCCGACCCACATTTCCATGCTGCGCCGCACTTGTTCCGGCACTTCGCCGCGGACTACAACATCGGAGACGGCGAAACGGCCGCCCGGTTTCAGCACACGAAACGTCTCGCGCAGAACGCGGTCTTTGTCGGAGGAGAGATTGATGACGCAGTTGGAAATAACCACGTCGACGAAACTGTCGGGCAGCGGAATATTTTCAATTTCGCCCTGGAGAAACTCGACATTGTGTACGCCGGCCTGGCGCTGGTTCTCTCGAGCGAGGGCCAGCATTTCATCGGTCATGTCCAGACCATAGGCCTTGCCGGTGGGACCCACGCGCCTGGCCGAGAGCAACACGTCGATACCGCCGCCTGAGCCGAGATCGAGCACAATCTCGCCGGGGTTCAATTGAGCAAGCGCGGCGGGATTGCCGCACCCGAGGGACGCCTGAACGGCTGCTTCCGGCAACTGGGATGTCTGGCTGAGATCGTAGAGCTTCGACGTGATGGGGTCGCAGGTATCGAGCGCCGTGGCAGCGCCACAACAGGAACTTCCTCCACCGGAACTGGCGCGCAACGCGGCCTGGCCGTATTTCTCTTTTACGATATCCTTGATTTCCATGGGATCCCTTCTTATTTGCAGAGGGTGACAATTGCCTCTGGCTTAACGGCCTTGTTGCGGGTGCAGCATTCGGCGTAGAGAAAGCCCAGCAGCTCCTGCAGGGCCGCGGTGTTGGCGGTGTACCAGAGGAAAGTGCTCTCGCGGCGCACCTTCACCAGATCTTCGTTCTTCAGCTTTTCCAGGTGGTGCGAGAGGGTTGAGTTCGGAATGCCCAGCTCGGTTTGAATTTCGCCGACCACCAGACCGTCCGGGTGGGCGGAGAGCAGGATCTGCATGATTCGCAGGCGCGGCTCCGTACCCATGGCCGTGAACATGTCGGCGTAGCGGGCAATTTGTTCAGCGCTATTTTTCGAGTTGGCCGCGGCCATACTTCGACAATAGCAGAAATACGGAAACTGTCAAGGACGACGCTATTGCTTCCAATCGGCTTTACTGTTTCCAGTCATCGATCGCCTTTTTCGGCAGCGAGCCGGCGAGAAAATCGACCAGCTCCAAGCGGACGCCGTTGGGATCGGTCACATTGGTGATGCTGGTTTTGGTGGAACCCACGCGCGGGTCATCCACCTTGACGCCATGCTCGCGGAGCGCGGCGACGGTGGCCATCTGGTTCTCCGGCCAGATGCCGATGTGGCTTAGGCCCACCGGGCGCTCGGCGGTGGCCGGTGCCAGTTCCAGGAAGGTATCGCGCGTGATTTGAAGATAGGCCAGCACCGGCTTGCCTTCCCCGTTTTTGATGGTGAAGGCTTCGTGCAGGCCCATGGTCTGAGTGTAGAAGCGCATGGACTCGTCGAAATCCTTGACATAAATTCCGACGTGGTTCAGGCGCAGGCCGGAGACCGGAGTGGTTTGGGCACGGCCGGGCTGCATCAGAAAAGATCCTACTCCAATGCCGGCGGCGAAGAATGTGAGACAAGCGATGATGCGGCGCATAGACGCCTCCTTTGAAACGATTCAGCTACGGTCGCAGTTCAGTTGCCGACCAGATGCTGCAAACCCGTGTTGTTCTCCAAACAGACGAACTCGATCAATTCGGTATCCGGCATCAGGCGCTGATTCAGCTTGAAGGTCCACGGCCTGGTAAAAGTTTTCGGATCGTCCACGGTGATTTCGATCTCGAGCATGCCGTAGTTCAAGCGCCGGAAGCGTTCGGTCAACCGGCCCGCGCTGGTGATGGGCGTACCTTCCTCGTCGATCCAACCCAGCTCCCGAAAGCCGGCCGTTTGGACCACTAGCGTATCACCTTCCCATTTGCCGATCGAATAGCCGTACCACCACGGATCGGCATCGTTGCCGGGCAGCGGGCGGCCATCGGTGAAGATCTGACGTATGCCATCGTTGGCCTCGTACAGAATCAGAACCAGCCCGGGTCTCTGAATGATCTTGCGAGGCTGGGGATGGGTGTGAAGCTGCACTGGATTGAGGGGTAAACATTGCGCGTCAGGATGGTCTTTGCTGTGTGCCGCTAAACGCCGCGCGCGAAGCTCAGCGGCCCAAGGCTGAAGCGGCAAGCCATCAGGAAACAGCGACGGGAGATTTTGGAACGGCCGCGGTCCGGGAGGCGGTGTGGTGCCGAAGGTGGGTCCCGGAATGGGCGGGGGCGCGCCGGGGAGCTGGCCGCGGTCCCAGACTCCAGAAAGATCGGGATGGCCATCGGCGGCGATGGGCGCGGGTGCGTTGAGATTCACTTTTCCATCCGGCTGGCGGGGTGCGGAGGGCGCCTTGTAAGCAGGCCACTGCGCGAACAGGGCTGCTGGAAGAATCACGATCGCAAATATCCGGGTGATCACTCGTGGATACTTTATCGCACTCGGGAACCGATGGCGTTTAGTACCAGCCCAGACGCGGCTCAATTCTGGCACGCCAGCCTTCCTCGCCTAGATTCCATTGATCCAGGTTTTTCCAATGATGCAGCGCGGACGGAAGCTTACTCAGGATTTCACGCACGCTGATGCGGGGCGCGGCTTCCAGGTAGCCGAACCCCAGGGAATGCGCCAGTTGAGTGCCCGCGCGGACGATTTCGATGAGCTGGCGATCGGCGGGCGCCGGCCGGTCGTTAAACTTGCCCACCACCGGCTGCAACCAGGCCGGCAACTTCCAGGTGGTGGCAAGCCAGTTCCCGGTGGCAAAACGATCCAGCCCGAAAAGCAGGCGCTCGTATTCTGAAACATTGAATGGACGGCCTGATTCGAAGGTGCTGTTGGTGAGCGTCAACAGATTCGCATATTTGTCCGGATAGGCGGCTATCAACGCCAGCCGCCCAATGTCGTGCAGCAGCCCGGCGGCATAGGCGCGCAGGCCGGTGACGCTGTCGAACCCGATCAACTCCTGGCAAGTGAACGCACAGGCCAGCGTATAGCGCCAATAGCGGCGATCCTCGCTGACATCGAATGCCCGCTGCATATATTGACGAACCAGCAGGCTGAGCGCCATCTCCGCCAAATCTGTGGCCGGGATTGGTTCGATGGAATCGACGGCCAAGCCGCGCCGATTCGCGGTGACAACTATCTCCGCCAATAGCTTTTCGTGGTCTTGAAAAAGCGCGTGCAGATCGCTGTCCGCGGAGTTCGAGAGCGCCGGAACACGGTTCAGGATCTCCACGGCGATGGGCGAAAGAGGCGCTATTCGCTCAATGGAAATTGGTATCGCCAACCAAGGCCAGCCTATCAGATCCGGGATTTGGCGGCGGGAGCCTGATGCAATCCCAAAACGGCGACGATTCTCGCGGCGAGATCCGATTCCACAGTGAGCGGCCCATCGTAGCTGAGAAAACTTCCGTCCGGTCCGTCGAAATAATCCAGATCGATCCCGAATGCGGAATTCATGTTTTTCGCCGGACCTTCCATTCGCACCATGCGCTTCTCCGGACTCACTTCCAGCAGTGCTAAGCCATGGCGGCGGGCAAAATCCGTCACCGCCGCTATGTCGTCGGCGCTGGCGGAGAGGCTTTTTTCGATTTCGTCGCGCGTTCTTAGGCCCGCGCCTGGAGGTTGCGCGGCCGGCCGGCGAATCACGATTGTTATTTCGACAATCTGATTCGGATCCGCCGGCCGTACGCGGTGCACAGTTGCAGATCGTGGTACGACGCTACCAGCGATCTGGGCACGGTCACCAGCCATTGGCGCCGCTCAGGCTCCGGTTTGCGCGGCCGATTTGCCGAGCAGCGCAGCCACTAGAGCGGTACCATTCGGACTTCCCAGCCCGGTGCAAGCGTCCCAATCCGCTCCGGCCTGGTAGGGGGCGTTTCCCCCGCTGGCGCTGTTGCCACCTTCGGTGATGTCGATGAAGGCGGTTTCCGGCACTTGATACAGCAATGGATTTGCGAATCCCAGGGGCTTGCCCACCTGCTGATTGATGAGCGCCACCAGGCCGGCCCATAAGGGGGCAACGGCGCTGGTACCGCCAATCACCTGGTCCTTACCGTCCACTCGAACGCGGTATCCGCTCACCGGATCGGCGTCGCCAGACACATCGGGAACACCGCGGCCCTGAAAGTTTGTTTCAGGGTTCTTGGGAACTCCCGCATTGGC
>DATHNM010000227.1:0-8295 GCA_035486095.1 Bryobacteraceae bacterium | reverse complement strand
GACGCGTTGATCAGCATCGGGTTTTGCGGGGGGCTGCAAGCTTCGCTCAAGGCCTGCGATATTTTTGTCCCGAGCGAAATAGTGGGAATTTCGCCCGTGCGACAGCCCGCCAGCCAGAGGCCTTTCAAAACCGGAAAACTGCTTTCCATGGACCGCGTGGTATCGACAGCTGCGGAAAAAACCGCGCTGGGCCAATCGGGCGCCGATGCGGTGGAGATGGAAGCAGCAGCCGTTGTGGCGCGCGCCAACCAGTGCGGCGTTCCATTCTATGCGGTGCGGGTTGTGACGGACACCTGCGACCAGGATTTTCCCGTGGATTTCAATCGCATGCGCTCCCTGGACGGGCGCTTCAGCCGCAGCCGGATTATCGCCGCGGCCCTGCGCAAGCCCGGAACGGTGATTCCACAACTGATTAAATTGAAGACAACAACGAAACGCGCCGCGCTGGCGCTGGGAGATTTTCTTGCCGACGCTCGATTCTGAGTTAGTGGCCGCACCGGCCGCCGCGCCCCTTACCATGCGGGCCGCGGTGTATACCGGTGAAAGTATGGTTTCCGTGGAACAGGTGCCGACGCCCGCCATCGGGCCCGGCGAACTGCTGATCCGCGTGGAGAGTTGCGGCATCTGCCATACCGACCTGAAGAAGATCGAATACAATCTGCTGGCTCCGCCCCGTATTTTTGGCCACGAGACGGCGGGTGTGGTAGCAGCTACCGGCGCCGGAGTGCGCGGATTCTCCGCCGGCGATCGCGTGATTGTCTTCCATCACATCCCCTGCGGCCAATGCTTTTACTGCCGGCACAAGCTGTATGCGCAATGCCCGGTGTACAAGAAGGTGGGCGTTACCGCCGGCTACGAGCCCGCGGGCGGCGGCTTTTCGCAATATGTCCGCGTGATGGATTGGATCGTCGAGCGCGGCGTGGAGAAGATTCCGGACGGCGTCTCCTTTGACCGCGCGTGTTTTGTGGAGCCTGTTAACACCTGCGTGAAGGGCGTAGTCCAGTTGGACCCGCAGGTCGAAGACGTGGTTGTGATTCTGGGCCAGGGTCCCATCGGGCTCATCTTCACGGCCTTGGTAAAGCGCTCCGGCGCCACCATGGTGGCCACCGACAGCATGCCTTTTCGCCGCGAGTTGGCCGTGCGCTTTGGCGCGGCCGCCGCGCTTGATCCGCGCGACCCCGGGTTACAGGAGCGCATCCTGGATATGACCGGTGGCCGGGGAGCGGATTCGGTGATCGTGGCTGCCTCCGCGCCCGGCATCGTGGAGCAGGCGGTGAAATATTCGCGGCCCGGCAGCCGCATCCTGCTATTCGCCCAGACCTCGCATCAGGAACGGGTGGAGCTTTCCGGGGCCGATATCTGCGTGGGTGAGCGGAACATTTTTGGATCTTATAGCGCCTCAGTGGATCTACAGAAGCAGTCGGCGGACTTGGTCTTCAGCGGGGCTCTGCCAGTGGAGGATCTGGTTTCCCATCGGTTTCCCCTGAATGAGATTCGCGCGGGAATTGACCTGGCGTTGCATCCTGAGCCTAAATCGTTGAAAATTATAGTGCAGCCTCAGAGGTGGTCATAATTCGGTATGAGGTGGTCTTGAGTGATGAAGCCGTGGTCTTAGTGCAGACGCAAATGAAAGCCGCTGTGCTGTATGGCAAAGAGGACTTGCAGATTGAGTCTGTTGCCGTGCCGAGCATTGGGGATGGTGACGTACTAGTACGGGTACAGGCAGCGCTGACTTGTGGTACCGACGTCAAAGTGTTTCGACGTGGTTACCACGCGCGTATGATCGTGCCGCCGGCGCTGTTCGGACATGAACTGGCGGGCGATATCGTGGCCGTTGGCCGGGATGTCCGCAATTTCCGCGTCGGCCAGCGCGTGGTGGCGGCCAATTCCGCTCCCTGTCTCAAGTGCTTCTATTGCAAGCGCGGCAACGAGAATCTCTGCGAGGATTTGCTGTTCAACAATGGCGCGTATGCCGAATACATTCGCATTCCATCGCGCATCGTGGAACGCAATATGCTCGAAATCCCCGCCCACGTTACCTATCAGGATGCCGCCCTGGTGGAACCTCTGGCCTGCGTGCTGCGGGGCATCGACGAGACCTGCGTGCGCCCGGGCGACACCATGGCGGTGATCGGTTTGGGTCCCATTGGGCTGATGTTCGTGCGCCTGGCGAAATCCTATGGAGCGCGTGTTCTGGCGCTGGGACGCCGCAAGACGCAACTGGATCGCGCGGCCGCCATGGGCGCCGATGAATTGCTGATTTCCGGTGACCCGAATGAGACCGTGGAGAACGTCCGCAAACTCACCGGCGGCCGTGGCGCCGACATCGCCATTGAAGCCGTGGGTATTCCGGAAGTGTGGGAAACTGCCGCCCGGTCATTGCGCCGCGGTGGGATCGTCAACTTCTTCGGCGGCTGCCCCAACGACAGCAAAATCCAGCTGGACACGCAATTGCTGCACTACTCGGAAATCACCTGCAAGGCCAGTTTTCATCACACGCCGGAACATATCCGGCGGGCGCTGGATTTTGTCAGCCGGGGCGTGATCACGGCGCGCGATTTTGTCAATCGCGTAGAGCCGCTCACCAATCTGCTGGAAGTGATGCGGCACCTGATGAGCCACAACGGTCACATGAAGACCGCCATCATACCGTAGTGGCTCTGCTCGCGCCCAAAGACTATGTAAGCTCGCCTGAGGCGCTGAGCGGCCGCTACACCCAGGTTGAAGCCGAACGGTACACGCGCTGGCTGGCCACCCACCATTACGAAAATTTCCACGTGGTCAGTTTCCTGTTGCCGAAGCGGCTGCACCAGGATTTCTACAACGTGTATTCCTTTTGCCGTTGGTCGGACGATCTGGGCGACGAGATCGGCGATCCGGCTGAAAGCTTGCGCTTGCTGGGCTGGTGGCGCGGTGAGCTGGAAGCGATGTATGCGGGGCAGGTGCAACATCCGGTGTTTGTCGCTCTGGCAGGCACAGCGCGCAAGTATCATCTGCCGCAGCAGCTGTTTGCCGATTTGATCAGCGCCTTTGAGCACGATCAGCGTGTCACTCGCTACGCGAATTGGGACGAACTGTTTGGATACTGCCGCTGCTCGGCGAATCCGGTGGGACGCCTGGTTTTGCGGCTATGCGGATATTCCGACGACGAGCGGGACCGCTTGTCCGATGCCACCTGCACGGCGTTGCAACTGGCGAATTTCTGGCAGGATGTAACGTTGGATCTGGAAAAGGATCGCGTGTATTTGCCGCTCGATGTTATGGCGCGCCACGGCTACACGGTGGCCGATTTACAGGCAGGCACGTTTAACGCGGCATTTCAGAATGTGATGCGGGATGCCATCGACGTGGCGCGCGGGCTTTTCCTGGAAGGCTTGCCGCTGGTGAAGACCGTGGACCGGCGCCTGGGTTTCGATCTCGAGCTGTTCAGCCGGGGCGGAATGCGGGTGCTGGAAAAGATAGAGCAGCAAAACTACAATGTCCTGGCGCGGCGTCCGGCCATCTCGAAGTTTGAGCGCGTTCAGTTGCTGGTTGGCAGCCTGTGGAACGCACTCTAAAGCTGGGGGCATCCTACGCCTTCTGCCAGCGCATCGCCCGCACGCGCGCCCGCAATTTCTACTATTCGTTCCTGCTCCTTTCTCGCGAGCAGCGGGACGCCATGTGCGCTATCTATGCGTTCATGCGTTATTGCGATGACATTAGCGAGGGGGAAGGCGCATCGCGCGAGGGGATTGAGCGCTGGCGGCGCGATCTGGATCTGGCGCTCAATGGCAAGTACGGCGAAAATCTCTTGTGGCCGGCCTTCGATGATACGGTGCGGCGCTATCGGATCCCGCACGAATACTTCTATCAGATGATCGATGGCGTCGGCTCGGACTTGCAGCCCAAGCAGCTCCAGACTTTCGACGAGCTATACCGCTACTGCTATCAGGTGGCCAGCGTGGTTGGTCTCACCATCATTCACATCTTCGGCTTTGAATCGCAAGACGCGCTGCTGCTGGCCGAAAAATGCGGCATCGCATTTCAATTGACGAATATATTGCGTGACGTGCGCGAGGATCGCGAGAATGGGCGTATCTATCTGCCCGAGGAAGATATCCGCAAGTTCGGCGCCGATTTGTCCAAGCACGACCAACGCTTCGTCAAAGTGATGAGTTTTGAAGCGCAGCGCGCGCGGGCTTATTACGATGAATCGCGGCCATTAATCGCCCTGGTGCATCCGCGCAGCCGTCCGTCGTTGTGGGCGCTCATTGAAATTTATCGCCGTCTGCTCGCCCGTATCGAACGTTCGAATTTTGATGTGCTGGAGAAGCGCATTCGCGTTCCTACCTGGGAAAAGCTGAGTATTTTGGCCATGGCGTTCACACGAGGGTGAACGCTGCACGCACGAGTGCGCGCGCTACGTCAGCGGTCGTACAACGTCGCCAGCTCTCGCAAGCGCCGCGCGAATTCAGGCTGCAGCGCTCCCGGCCGATAGCGCCAGCGCCAGTTTCCGCCCAGCGTGGCCGGCTGGTTCATGCGCGCCTCGGTCCCCAGGCCCAAAACATCCTGCATCGGAATTAAAACTGTCTCCGCCACCGAGGCCTCCAGGGTGCGGATGAAGGTCCAATGAATTTCAGCGCCGTCCGTGTTCAGATAGCGCAGCGCGAAATCGCGCTCGCGCTGGATGTCCTGGTCAGATCGCGTGCTGTCTCCCGAGCCTTTGCTCGACCACCATCCTACGGTCGTATCGTTATCGTGGGTGCCGGTGTACGCCACCACTTCGCGCGGAAAATTGTGCGGACGAAACGTGGGGGCCTGAGGATCGGTGCCGAAGGCAAACTGCAGCACCGCCATACCGGGGAATCCGAACTCTTCTCGGATGGCCTCCACTTCCGGTGTAATCACTCCCAGATTTTCCGCCACCAGAGGCAATTCGCCCAATTCCGCTCGCGCCGCACGGAACAACCCGGCTCCCGGACCCTTCACCCAGCGCCCGTTCACCGCCGTGGGTTCGGAGGCAGGAATTTCCCAATACGCTTCGAAGCCGCGAAAATGATCCAGCCGGATCATGTCCACCATTTCGAATGTGGCGCGAAACCGGTCCAGCCACCAGCGGTAACCGTCCTTGGCAAGGACATCCCAGCGATAAACCGGATTACCCCAAAGCTGGCCGGTCGCGCTGAAATAATCGGGCGGCACTCCGGACACTACCGTGGGATTGCCCTGCGCGTCCAAATGAAAATATTGCCGGTTGGCCCATACGTCGGCACTATCGTGTGCCACATAAATCGGCAGGTCGCCCATGATTCGCACGCCGCGCGTCCGTGCATATTCGCGTAGCTCACGCCACTGTTCGTAGAACGCGAACTGCAGAAACTTTTGTGCCGCGATGGGCTGCGCCAACTGCTGGCGCCAGCGTGCCAGCGCTTGCGGATCGCGATCGCGCGCGCCCGGCTCCCAACGTGTCCACCCAACCCCCTGGTGTTCGGCCTTCAGCGCCGTGAAGAGCGCGAAGTCCTCCAGCCAATGCACGTTGGCCTGGCAGAAGTTTTCAAATCCCGAACCTTTCGTCGCAGCCGTCTGAAGTACTGCCGTCTTCCAGGGCACCAGCTGCTCGAAGTCGACGCGGTCCTCCGGAAACCGCGGGGCAGAGGAGAGCGCGGAGGCATCCAACCAGCCCTTTTCCACCAGACCATCCAGGCTGATCAGCAGAGGATTGCCGGCCCACGCAGAAAAACACTGATAAGGGGATTCTCCGTAGCCCGTTGGTCCCAGTGGCAACACCTGCCAAAGCTTTTGGCCGGCGTCTGCCAGGAAATCGACAAAGCGCCGGGCTTCGGCGCCCAAGTCGCCAATGCCATGCCGCGAAGCGAGCGAAGTGGGGTGCAGCAAAATGCCGCTAGAGCGAGGGAATTGCATTTTCATTCTATAGATTAGCCGCCGGTATGCCGATGATTCGATTGACAGTGATCATTACGCGCACACCCCTGAGAATATCCATCGGCGGAGGCGGAACAGATCTGCCTTCGTATTATCGACGCTTCGGGGGCTTCGTCATTTCAGCCGCGATCAATAAACACATTTACGTCGGCATCAACGAAACCTTCAGTGGCGGTTACTTCTTGAAATACTCCGCGCTCGAACACGCCGTCGCGCTGGACGACATCCGGCATCCTTTGATCCGCGAGGCGCTGCGCTTGCACGACATTCATCCGCCCATTGAAGTGGTCAGCATGGCGGATGTTCCCGCCGGCACAGGTCTGGGCTCTTCGGGCTCTTTCACCGTCGGGCTGCTGCGCGCGGTTCACGCCTTCAAACGCCAGTATGTGGATCCGGCGGTGGTGGCGGAAGAGGCCTGCAAGATTGAGATCGACATTCTGCAAGAGCCGGTGGGCAAGCAGGACCAATACATCGCATCTTTCGGCGGCCTGGCTTGCTTCGACTTCGCCGAAGACGGCCAGGTCGGCGTCGCGCCGCTCAACATCAGCAACAGCACGCTCTACAATCTCGAAGAGCGCCTTATGATGTTCTTCACCGGTTACTCGCGCAACGCGTCGGCGGTTTTGGACGATCAAAAAGTCCGGTCCGATCTGGGCGACCACGCCATGCTCGAAAATCTGCACTACACCAAACAGCTGGGACAATGCATCAAGCTGGCGCTGGAGCAAGGCAACACGCGGCGCTTCGGTGAGCTGATGCATGAGCACTGGATGCATAAGAAAGAACGTTCGCCGGGCACAACCAACGAAGGCATCAATCGCTGGTATGAAATCGGCCGCGAAAACGGAGCGGTGGGCGGCAAGCTGGTGGGTGCGGGCGGCGGCGGCTTTCTGCTGTTTTATGCGGACGATCGCGATGCGCTGCGGCGCGCCATGGTGGACCAGGGGCTGCGCGAGTTCCGCTTCAAATTCGATCACGAAGGTTCGAAGCTGCTGTCGCGCGATTGAGGGCCATTCGATGCAGTGCGTTATTCTTGCCGGGGGTTTGGGAACGCGGATGCGTCCGCTTACCGAAACCTGTCCCAAGACGCTGCTACCGGCGCAGGGCCGCCCTTTCGCCTGGCACCAGTTGCATTGGCTGGCCGCGCAAGGCATCACCGAAGTTATTTATTCCATCGGCCATCAAGGCGGGATGATCCGCCGCTATTGGGCCGATGAGCCGTCGCCGGTGGCCAGCATTCGTTACGTCGACGAAGGGCGGCAGTTGCGCGGCACGGCGGGAGCGTTGCGCCTGGCGCGCGAGGAAGGCGTGCTTGCCGAGAGTTTCTTCGTCATCTATGGCGATTCGTTTCTGCCAGTGGAATTCGGCCCCATCTGGCGGGCGTTTCAAGCCAGCTGCCAGCCTGCGCTCATGACCGTGCTGCGCAATGAAGGCCGTTGGGATCGCAGCAATGTCATTTATGAGCCGGGCCGCGTGATGCTCTACGACAAAGCCGCCGCGCCGGGCATGCAGTATATCGATTACGGGCTTTCCTGCTTTCATCGCGACGTCTTCGACAATCCCCCGCCCGCCGATCTCGCGGTTCTGTTTCACGATCTGAGCCTGCAAGGGCGTCTGGCGGGCTTTCAGGTGCATGAGCGCTTCTACGAAATTGGATCGCCCGCTGGGTTGCGCGATTTCGAGGAGTACCTGCTGACTTGCCAAACGGCCCATTTGTCGCGATAGTCGTTACTGATGCCTCCGACATTTGGAAATGGCAAGATTTGTTACATCGAGATTCCTGCCGCCGACATCGCCCGCTCGGCTGAATTTTACAAAAGCGTCTTCGGTTGGAACATCCGCAGGAACAAAGAAGGGCGCACCTCCTTCGACGACGGCGTGGGCGAGGTAAGCGGAGCCTGGGTGACGGGCCGGCCGGCTGCCACGGCGCCGGGTCTCATGCTGTACGTCATGGTGGATGACGCCGCCGCAACCTTGGACCTGATCGTCGGCAATGGCGGCGAAATCGTGCAGCCCATCGGGGCCGACGCTCCCGAAATCACGGCGCGATTTCGCGATCCGGGCGGCAACTTGATCGGTATTTACCAAAACCCCGGGAGCCGCTAAGATGCCCGACACAATTCCCACTGCTGAACCGCTCGAACGCATCCAGTGCCAGTGGTGCCAGAGCCAGAACGATAAAAGCGCACTCACTTGCCGGGCCTGCGGCGCTCCTCTCGACATTCGTAACCTGGTCAGCGAGTCCGGCTGGCGCGAGGCGCCCCGTTTGCGCGACATGACCGAGTTTTCCTTCAGTTCCAGCACCTGCCAGGTGGAAGGTGAAATAGTTCCGGTAGCCGAGATCCATCTGGGCGCGAATGACTCGGTGTTCTT
>DATHNM010000226.1:0-33895 GCA_035486095.1 Bryobacteraceae bacterium | reverse complement strand
CGATTCGCAGCCGATGTTGGGGGTCTTCACCCGGCTTCAAGCGGATACGCACCGGTAATCGTTGAACCACCTTGACGTAGTTGCCTGTGGCATTCTCGGGCGGCAGCAAGCTGGTTCGTGCGCCGGTGGAACCTGGCATGCTCTCGATGTAACCGTGAAACGTTTGTCCAAAGGCGTCCACCTTCACATCCACGGATTGGCCGGGGCGCATCTGCCGAAGCTGCGTTTCCTTGAAATTCGCGGTTATCCATATGTCGCCAATCTGGCTGATAGCCAGCATCTCTTCGCCCGGCGTCAGATCCTGACCCACCTCAACGGTTTTGTTTACCACCACGCCGCTCACCGGGGCGGTGATTTTGGCGTAGGAAAGGTTCAGCCCGGCCTGATCCACCAGCGCTTTCGCCGAGATGATGCTGGCCTTGCGCGTCGCAACCGTGGCTTCCCGGGATTCGGTTTGCCGGGGAGCGTTCTGCTGGGCTTCCAGAAGCCGCGTCTTTGCCTGCAATAACTGGGCGTTACGCTCATCCAGCGAACGCAACGCCACTTGCACGGCGGCTTTGGCTGCGTCTACACTGGCGGCCTGGCTCTCGGCGGTTGCCGAAACGGCATCGAACTGTTGCTTTGAAATTTCCGCCTTATCCGCCAAGGGTTGAAAGCGGACAACATCCCGTTGCGCCTTATTGCTCTGGGCTTCCGCGCTGCGCAAATCCGCCAGCTTGGCCTGGTACTCCTGCTGAGCCGAAGACACGGCCTTTTCACCCACCAGAACGTCGGCTTCGCCCACCGAAATGGTGCTCTGGTTCGTGGTTTGAATAATGGGGACGTTAGGATTTTCGGCGCGCAACTGCGCCCTGGCTTGCTCATACGCGCCATTGGCTTGTTCCAGCGCCACTTTATAATCGCGCGGATCAAGATCTACAATCACTTGCCCGGCCTTAACAATTTGATCGTCTTCCACATAAACGCCCACCACGGTTCCCCGGATTCTGGGGCTGATCATGTTCAGGTGCCCATCCACTTGCGCGTCGTCAGTGGATTCATAAGATGACAGATACATCCACAACAAAACGCTACCCACCACCAGCCCAGCCAGCACAATGGCGCCCAGCAGTACACGCCCTGGATGCCGTTTGATGTAGCGGCGCGTTCGCTGCGCCAGTGGTTTCTTGGGTCTCTCCGGCGGTTTCTTTTCCGGTGGCTGCTGTTCCTGCGCGCCGCCGCCATTTTCCGACGGCTTTTTCTGGGAAGCATCCGCGCCTGATTGCAGCTTCTGCTGCTCTTCTTTCAGGCGTGTCTGCTCGTCCTCCAGACGCTCAACTTTTTGATTTAGCTCACGAACTGTGGGTTCATCGGCCATAAATCATTAACGCGGGTGGGCTACCGGCTGAGGGTTAGAGCGCCAGGCGATAATATCGCCGGCGGCAGGAACGGCAGCGGTAGGGACGCAGCAGGAAGATGGCTAACAATGAATCTAAACCCCTTCGGTGCCTGGATGGGGCAACGCAGTTCCAGTGACACTTTGGGCAAGCAAGCTGTTGCGGGAAGGCATGCGCCACCAAGTGATTCACTACACGAGCTTTGCTCTTCAGCGCGGTGAAAGCGGCACTGAGCTGAATATCCATAACTGTTGCTGCGTATGAACTCGGGGCGTATCAACGGGGTACTCCTATGTGACTTGTTCGCCTGCCAAAGGTTTCAGGTTTTCTGCGAGCCTGTTAACCGCGTTTCTTCTTCTTCGGAATCTTCGCGCCCGATTTTCGGGCCTCGCTCAGAGCGATGGCCACCGCCTGCTTGCGGCTTTTCACTTTCTTACGGCCTCCCGATTTCAGCGTCCCTTCTTTGTACTCATGCATGACCTTCTTGGTCTTCGCTCGGCCTTTCGTCGAGCTTTTCTTCTTGGTAGCTGTTTTCTTGGCCATAGAGTTCTCACTGGCTAGATACATGCCGGCTCAGAAGTGTTTCTGGCTCCGGCCACTCTGTCACGGAAGCGCGGGCGAAATCGTCTAACGGTCACAGCTATGCCAGCATCAACAACAAACTCATGGTTCGCCAGAATGGCACAGAAGGCCGCGAAAGCCACGGGGTCCAGCCCGGCCTTTCTTACGGTGTGCCTGCTTACGGGGATTTGGCTGGTCAGCGGACCTTTTTTTCATTGGAGCGATACGTGGCAGCTGGTGATCAATACAGTTTCGAACATCGTCGCTATGCTGATGCTGTTCCTCATCCAAAACACGCAGAATCGGGAAAGCGCTGCTCTCCAACTGAAGGCCGACGAGCTGCTGCGCGCCATGCGGGGCGCTCAGAATGCTTTCATCAACCTGGAAGAGCTGAGTGAAGAGGATCTGGTTCGTATTAAAGAACGCTACGCCAAAATGGCCGAACTGGCGCGCGCCAGGTCCGGGATGACAGAGTCGCAGGGGCCCATCGCGGAGGAAATGCAATCCTAAGCACTCTTCACGTATGCTTGCGCAGCGTCTTCCACAAACGCTGAACCTTTTTTAAATCCGAAACAAACTTTTCATATTCCAGGTGGCGCTGTTCCTGGTCTGGCGCGCGCAGAATCGCCGAAGGATGAACCGTGGACGTTACGTGCGGCGCCCAGGAGTTTCGAACGAACGTTCCCCGTTCTTTCGTCAGCCGATACGTGCCCCCAAAGATCGATTGCGCGGCCGTGGCGCCCAGACATACGATGATCCGCGGCTGGATCAGATTTATTTCCGCCTCCAGCCACGGCCGGCACGCTCTCAATTCCAGCCCGTTGGGCTTTTTGTGTATCCTTCTCTTGCCGCGCTCCTCGAATTTGAAGTGTTTCACCGCGTTCGTCACGTATACCAGAGCCCGATCAATCCCAGCCTCCACCAACGCCCGGTCCAGCAGTTTACCCGATGGCCCGACAAACGGACGGCCCTGTCGATCTTCCTCGTCCCCCGGCTGCTCGCCGATAAAAACGATCTCAGCTGAGTTTGGCCCTTCGCCGAACACCGCCTGCGTGGCACAAGCGTAGAGGCCGCAGCCCCGGCAGCTTTGCACCGCTTGCCTGAGCCCGCGCGGCGTTGGATGTTCGGGAACATATGCGGCTGCACTTCTGGATTCAGTTCGTGGCATTCTTCCCTCGCGCAAATTCAGGAGCAACTCGTATACCGAAGCGCAAGCTGAAACTAACTGCCGCACGCGCGGTCTAGAAGATGGGGATGGAATGAACGCGTCGGATGTCTTGATCGAAACGATTCACGCTTGGGGAGTAGATATAGTCTTCGGTCTCCCAGGCGACGGCATCAACGGCATCGTGGAAGCGCTGCGGAAACGTCGCGATCAGATCCGTTTCATCCAGGTGCGGCACGAGGAAGCGGCCGCGTTCATGGCATGTGCCTATGCCAAGCACACCGGAAAGCTGGGCTGCTGCCTGGCCACGTCGGGACCCGGCGGAATTCATTTACTCAATGGCCTGTATGACGCCAAGCTGGACGGACAACCCGTGCTGGCCATTACGGGCATGCAGTTCCACGATTTAACCGACACGCGCACCCAACAGGATGTGGAACTCGACAAGCTGTTTGAGAACGTCTGCGTTTATAACACCCGCTGCATGGGCCCGGCCCATATGGAAAATATCGCCGAGATTGCTTGCCGCGCCGCGCTGTCTTACCGTGGCGTTTCGCACGTATGCATCCCGGTGGATTTTCAGGAACTGGAAGTGAAGAACCGGGGAAATGGCCGGACGCCGCGCAACGTTCCGAACCATGTCTCGGACGTGGCGGCCGAGAGCGCGCGCATTCCCGACACTGACGATCTGCGGAAAGCAGCCGCGGTCCTCAACGCTGGAAAGCGCATCGCGATACTGGCGGGCCGCGGTGCGCTGCGCGCTACCGACGAACTGGAGCAAACCGCCGCCAAACTTTCCGCACCCATCGTGAAAGCCCTGCTTGGCAAAGCGGCCGTGCCCGACGACAGCCCTTACACCACCGGCGGAATCGGCCTGCTGGGGACTCTTCCTTCGCAGGAAGTGATGGAGGATTGCGATACCCTGCTGATCGCCGGCAGCAGCTTTCCGTACATCGAGTTTATGCCAAAGCCGGGGCAGGCGCGCGCGGTGCAGATTGATCTTGATCCTTTGCGCATCGGCCTGCGATACCCAGTGGAAGTCGGCCTGGTGGGCGATTGCCGCCGCAGCCTGCGTGAGCTGCTGCCACTCTTGCGATCCAACGACAAGAAAGGCTTCCTCAAACAGGCGCAGTCCGGAATGAAGGATTGGACCAAGCGCATGGATCAGCAGGCCGCCGCCACCAGCAGGCCCATGAAGCCCCAGCGCCTGGCGGCCGAACTTGGCAGGCGCTTGCCGGCCGATGCCATCGTGAACTGCGATTCGGGGACCATCGCCACCTGGTGGGCGCGCCACATTCCCGCGCAGCGCGGCCAGATGCATACGGTATCGGGCAACCTGGCGACTATGGCGTGCGGCTTGCCCTACACCATCGCTTCGCAGATCGCCTATCCTGATCGGCTCTGCGTGGGTTTTGTAGGTGACGGAGGATTTAGCATGCTGATGGCGGAATTCGTCACTGCTGTCCGATATCAGTTGCCTATCAAGATCGTGATCGTGAAAAACAATTCGCTGGGCCAGATTCGCTGGGAACAGATGGTGTTCCTGGGGAATCCCGAATATGAGTGCGATCTGACGCCCATCCACTTCGCCGATTTTGCGCGCGCGTGCGGCGGTTCCGGTTTCACCATAGATGATCCCAACGATTGCGGTGACATTCTAGACCGCGCCTTGCGGACCAGTGGTCCAGTGGTGATCGAAGCGATTGTCGATCCAAACGAACCGCCCATGCCTCCCAACGTCACCGCGAAGCAGGCCGCTCGTTTCGCCGAGTCACTGGCGCGGGGAACGCGGGACGGCCGAAAGATCGTTCAGAACGTGGTTGAAAACAAAGTCCGAGAGTTGTTGTGATTTGAAACTTCAATCCAAGGAGATTGGCATGCCCGAAAAGAAAACGCTGCAGCGCGCCGCGAAGGACAAACGCGAGGGGAAAGCGGCTTCCACGCAAGCGGGAGAGTTTGTTCGCGAGGAGATGGATCATATCCGGGAAGGGAAGCACGGCGCCCGCTCCGCCAAGCAGGCTATTGCCATTGGGTTGTCCAAGGCCCGTCGGGCTGGAGTAAAACTTCCACCGCCGAAGCAGGGCAAAACTTCGGAACGAACCCGCACCCAGGCGGCGCGCGACAACGCCAAGGGAGCAAATCCGTCCCGCCCGGTTTCTCAGAAAAGGTCTCGCGCCGTTAGCGGTGCGTTGAAACGGGAAGGCCGCGCCGCCGCGTCTCATATAGCTCTATCTCGCCAGGCCCACGCCAGCGCGAAAAGCCGCGGATCAGCCAACCGCAGCCAGGCCGCTCAAAAGGCCGCACGTACCCGGGCGCGCAAGTCGCGCTAGTTCTCAGACGTCACACCCGATCGAAAAGGACACATGAAACAGAAGAAGCACGATGCAGCAGAAGTGGTGCGCGGCAAAGGCGGCGAACTCCACCAGACTTCGAACCAGGAAGTTCCAATCCTTACCACGCAGCAAGGAACGCCTGTCTCCGACGATCAAAACTCACTCAAGGTGGGCGCCAGAGGCCCCACCACCCTGGAAGATTTTCATCTCCGCGAAAAAATCTTCCATTTCGATCATGAACGCATTCCCGAGCGGGTGGTGCATGCCCGTGGCTACGGAGCGCACGGTTACTTTGAAAATTACGAGCCGCTTACCGACATTACCTCGGCGGATATTTTCCAGCGCGCCGGTGAGAAAACTCCGGCCTTCGTGCGTTTCTCCACCGTGGCCGGCAATAAAGGCTCTGCCGACCTGGCGCGCGACGTGCGCGGCTTCGCAGTGAAGCTCTACACGCAGCAAGGCAACTGGGATATTGTCGGCAACAACATCCCGGTGTTCTTTATTCAGGACGCCATCAAGTTTCCCGATCTGATTCATGCGGCCAAGGCCGAGCCCGATCGCGACTTTCCGCAAGCCCAGACCGCGCACGACAACTTTTGGGACTTCATTTCGCTGATGCCCGAAAGCATGCACATGATTATGTGGGTTATGTCGGATCGAGCCATTCCCCGTTCTTTCCGCTTCATGGAAGGCTTCGGCGTACACACCTACCGGCTGGTGACGGCGCAAGGAAAGTCGACCTTCGTGAAATTCCATTGGAAGCCAAAACTGGGCCTGCAGTCCGTGGTCTGGAATGAAGCCGTGAAGATCAACGGCGCCGATCCGGATTTCCATCGGCGCGATCTGTGGAATGCCATCCAATCCGGCAGTTATCCCGAATGGGAACTCGGGCTGCAGCTCTTTGACGACGCATTCGCCGATTCGTTCGAGTTCGATGTCCTGGACGCCAGCAAGCTGATCCCGGAGGAACAAGTGCCCATCCGGCGCGTCGGCCGCCTGGTTCTGGATCGCTGCGTGGATAACTTCTTCGCCGAGACCGAACAGGTGGCATTCTGCACCAACAACATTGTTCCCGGCGTCGACTTCACGAATGACCCTTTGTTGCAGGGTCGCAATTTCTCGTACCTGGACACACAGGTGAAGCGGCTGGGCGGCCCGAACTTCACCCACATTCCCATCAATGCTCCCAAGTGCCCGTTTCATAATTTCCAGCAGGACGGCCACATGGCGATGGTGAATCCCAAGGGACGGGCCAACTATGAACCAAACTCCTGGGGCGGCGCGGAAGGCGGGCCGCGCGAATCGCACGACATTGGATTCCGATCGTTTCAGGCCGACGAAAAGGGCCGCAAGGTTCGCGAACGCTCAGAAAGCTTCGCCGATCACTACAGCCAGGCTCGCCAGTTTTATATCAGCCAGACCAAAGTGGAACAAGGCCACATCGCCGACGCGCTCATCTTCGAACTGAGCAAAGTGCAAAAACCGATCATTCGGGCGCGCGTAGTGGCGCACTTGCCCAACATCGACGCTAAACTGGCCGACAGAGTAGCAAAAGGCCTGGGCCTTCAGGAAAAAGTGCCGTCGCTGCCTGCCGCCGTTCAGCCGCGCAAAGACCTGAAGGCGTCCAAGGCGCTGAGTATCGCTCTTAATCCGCCTAAGAAATTCGCGGGACGAAAGGTGGGAGCACTGGTAACCGATGGCGTGGATCGTTCGCTGCTTGAGGCGCTGAAGCAGGCATTGGACTCCGAGGGCGCGATGCTTGAAGTTGTTGCTCCCACTGTGGGCGGAGTTGAAGCCAGCGATGGCACGCGGATTGAGGCCGATCAGAAAATCGGCGGCGGGCCATCCGTGTTGTACGATGCTATCGCAGTGCTGCCTTCGCAGGCCGGCACGGGTCTGCTTCTGACAAATGGCTCAGCGAAGGACTTTGTCTCCGATGCCTTTGGCCACTTGAAGTTCATCGCGTATGTAAAAGCTGCGCTTCCATTGTTCGAGAAGGCCGGAATAGAGCCGGACGAAGGCTTTATCGAACTCACCGGTCCCAAGAGCGTGGCCCAGTTCGTTGCAGACTGCCGGAAACTCCGCTTATGGACGCGGGAGCAGGTGGTAACCACGTAGCGTCCGTGCGTAAGAATTGCCTTGTAACGCAGACGCGCAAGCCGCTAAATTGCTGACGCCTGGGGCCTTGGGTTTTGGCCCCTGACTGGCATATAACAAGCGGAGCTTGGCGTGCCCGTTGACCTCATAAATACCATTTGGAACGGGCTGGTAACCTTCTTTGAATGGTTCGGCAACCTGGGCCTGTTTTGCGGACGCGTTGTGCGAGCCACTTTCGGCAAGCCCTGGGAAGGACGCGAATTCATCCGGCAAATGGATGCGATCGGGTCCAAATCGTTTCCGCTGGTGGCTCTTGCCGGAGCCGCCACGGGGGTGGTTCTATCTCTGCAGACGCGCGACAGCCTCACGCGCTTCGGCGCCAAGGCGATGCTGCCGGCGGTAATCATATTTTCACTCATCAAGGAAAGCGGCCCCGTGATTACCGCCTTGATTGTCAGCGGCCGCGTAGGAGCAGGTATTGGCGCCGAGTTGGGGTCCATGCGCGTGACCGAACAGATTGACGCCATGGAAGTCTCGGCCGTGAATCCCTATAAATTCCTGGCATCCACGCGAGTTCTGGCCTGCCTCTTGATGCTCCCGCTGCTAACGCTGGCCGCCGACGGTTCGGGAATTGTTCTGGGATGGATCTCAGCCACTTTGTCGGAGCCCATGACGTTCCGTCTCTTCTTGCACAGCGGCCTCAAGAACGCCACGCTGAGCGATTTTCTTCCGCCCACCTTTAAGACCGCGATATTTGGCTTGATCATCGGCCTGGTGTCCTGCTTCCAAGGGATGCGCACCAGCGGTGGCACGGCGGGCGTGGGCCGCTCGGCAACCAGCTCGGTAGTGCTTTCGTCGCTGTTTATCATTCTGGCCGACGTGATTCTGGTTCGGTTCATTCAGGTATTTTTCCCCTCATGACCACTACTGAGAAAAGCGCGCCGCCAAGAGCGCAACCGAGTGACAGCCAGGCGCCTCTGGTAGTGAGCGGATTAAATAAATCCTTCGGGTCGCAAAAGGTTCTGCAGGGGGTGGATCTCACGGCCGATCGCGGCCAGACGGTAGTGGTCTTGGGACGCAGCGGAACCGGCAAGAGTGTCTTGTTGAAGCTCATCGTGGGATTGCAGCGGCCCGATTCCGGTTCCATTCGAATTAACGGGCAGGAAATTACCGGCCTGGATATGGACGGCCTGAACGAAATCCGCAAGAAGATCGGCTTTCTATTTCAACAGGCGGCACTGTATGACTCACTCACCGTGGAAGAAAATGTCGCCTTCCCTTTGAACCGGCACACTACATTGCCGGATGCGGAGCGCAAGGAAAAAGTGCGGGCGTTGCTCGCAAGTGTCGGGATGGAACATGACTTGAGCAAGATGCCGGCCGATATATCCGGTGGAATGCAAAAACGCGTGGGCTTGGCCAGGGCGCTGGCGTTGGACCCGGAAATTCTGCTTTTCGATGAACCTACATCCGGTCTGGACCCTATCACCAGCACGGAAATCGGCGAGCTAATCGTGAAACTGAAGAAGGAAAGGGACCTGACGTCCATTGTCGTTACGCACGACGTTCACGGAGCGAAATCATTTGCGGATCGTTTCGTTCTGCTGCGCGAGGGTAAGGTGGTCGTGGATGGAACATTCCCGCAACTGGAGCAGAGCTCGGATCCATTCGTCGTTGAGTTTTTGAAGGACGCGGCTTAGCCAGGCGCCCAAGGAGTTATATGTCACAAGCATTTCGGCTGGGTTTGTTTATCGTCGCGGCCCTTGCGGTGCTAGTCATCGCCGTCTTCCTCATCGGAAGCCGTGAATCGCTCTTTCAATCCACCTATCAGCTGAGAGCAGAATTTCAGAACGTGGCCGGCCTGTCTGATGGCGCCGACGTGCGAGTGGGCGGCCTGCACCAGGGAACGGTAAAACGCATCCAACTGCCCAAACAGCCGGATGGAAAAGTGACCGTTACCATGGATCTTCAAAAAGCGACGCGCGAAGTGCTGAAGAAGGACTCGGTTGCCGCCATCAAGTCGGAAGGATTAATCGGCGATAAGTACGTCGAGATTTCGTTTGGCTCGGATGGCGGCATTCAATTGAAAGACGGCGACACTATTGCTACCGAACCACCGCTGGACGTTTCCAATCTGGTGAAGAAGGCGGACCAGCTGCTGGACAGCGCGCAGAGCGCGGTGACGAATCTGGACGGAACCGCGAGCAACCTGAAATCGGTGAGCGCCAAAATTGACGCAGGCAAGGGTACGGTTGGCGCACTCATCAACGACAGGACCATTTACGACAAGGCCTCAGCCGGCGCCACGGCTCTGAATGAAGACATGGAAGCCTTGAAGCACAATTTCCTGCTGCGCGGATTTTTCAAGAATCGCGGCTACGAGGATGCAGCGGATCTTAAGAAAGACGCTCTATCGCATCTGCCGGCGGGCACTCCAATCAAGACTTTTGATTATGATGGCCGCGCGATCTTCGACAAGCCGGACCAGGCCAAGCTGAAAAACCAGAAGGCGCTCAAGGAGGCCGGCGATTACTTGCAAGCCAGCAAATTCGGGTTAGCGGTGGTTGTGGTTTCGGTCGGCATGAAGGGTGAATCCGACAAGGATCGCGTGCTTTCCGAAGGCCGTGCAACCGCGGTGCGCGAATATCTAGCCAAGAACTTCCGCCTGGACGATACGCGTATTAAGACTCTTGGCCTGGGCAAAACCAGTGATGCCGACGACAGCGGGAAGGTGGAGATCCTGGTATATCCGCCGGAGAGGTCCGCGAATTTCACAGCGCCACAGCCGGGCAGATAACGCTACTCCACGGGCAGCGAAGCGATGTTACTGCTTGCGTACGGCGTCTGGATTTGAAGGTCCAGGTTGCCTGCCGCGGCATCCTCGGGAACCTGGAAGTCCACCTGATACAATCCCACGAAGCCCGGCGCCAGCCCGGAGAAAATCACCAGGCACTGTTCGCCATCCAGCAGCACCTGTGATGGATCAATTGTTCTTGCGAACGGTTCCACGTCGGGGGCGCCGTAACCATCCGTCAGGGTCAAATCCAGCGGGCCCAAACCTGTTGTATAGAGCGTCAGATATTCGCCCCGAAACGTTGGATTGTTTGTATCCACCAAAGAGTAGTCGCCATGGGTGGCTATGGCCAAGCCGCTGTCATAGGTAAAGACTCCGGGATCTTCGGTGTAGGAATCCGTGATGAAGTCGGCCACTTGCACCTGGAAATCCACTACTTCTATCTCAGCTGCCGCCAGCCCGGTAGCCGTATCATACGGCACCTGAAAACTGATCTGATCCTGGCCGCCCGCATAAGCAATTCCGTAAATCGGCGCGGCCTCGCCATTCACCAGCACCGAAACTCCGCTTAAGGTCAGGGGCAGCGGATCCGTTCCGGCAAAGACAACTCCGCTGACCGTAGTGAGATTCTCACCGAAAATTGTTGCCAGGCCACCCGGAGTGATTCCCGGAAGATAACTGGCCGCATTCACCACCACCGCGCCCGATGAAGCACGTGGACTCGCTTGCAGTGATCGCTGCTTTTGCTGCGCAACCTTTGGACGATAGTACGGTGTTTTCTGACTGGAGTTCTCCGCGAAGCCGTAAAGTGTAGCCGCGGATAGGATGGCGACAAGCATCGCCGAACGAAGTGTCATGACCTAAGGATGCGCTTCTTTACGTTTCGTTACAATTGTTCTTGGCGAAATAGGGTACTAGTGTGGTGCCACTCGCCTGCTTATTTCACTGCCGGAGCCCAGGCGATTCTGATCACGCCGGCCCGTCCGGCCAGGGCGTGAACCACATCGGGCACGCTGCTGTTTTCACGGGCCGGGGCTGTCCAGCGCAGGTCGCAATTCAACTCGGTGCTGTGCGCTTGCGGGCTGTAGGCGAATGCGCACGCCGAGATCTTCATGCCCGCGCGGGCCAGGCTGGTACGAATTTCATTTTCGTCCGGGCCAGACGGATCCACTACCAGCGACAACTTTCCGCTGTGATCCTGCCGCAACCGCTCTTCCACGGCCTTTAGCACCGTCAATATCACGATTCCAGTGGCTGAACCAATCACGCCCAGCGCAATCTGGCCGCCGCCGAAACATAGACCGATCACGGTGACGAACCAGATGGTTGCCGCAGTGGTGACGCCGGCCACGAAATTGTCGCGCCGCACAATCGCGCCGGCCCCAATGAACCCCATGCCCGACAGGATCCCCAGCGGCAGCCGCATCAGATCGTTCATCACGAACGAATTCGCGGGTCTTCCGGCCATGGGCAGCAGAAGGTTTACCTGAATCATCGCCAGACACGCGGCCAAAGCCACCAGCATTGTGGTGCGCAGTCCGGCCGGACGGCCGTGCTCGCCCCGGTTAAACCCGATGACTCCACCGGCCAGAAGTGTACACAGCAGACGGATCGCAATATCAGACCACACTATATTTATCGGCATAAGTCTCCCTTGCCACGCAATGCGCCTCTAACATAGCGGACACTGTGAGCATGCCGAATACCGATCCTGTGGTCAAACAAAACCGCGTGGAACTGTTCTTCGCGGATTTGGGACCCGGGCTGATCACCGGCTGCGCCGACGACGATCCTTCCGGCATCTCCACCTATTCGATGACCGGAGCAGTCTTCGGCTACGGTCTGCTGTGGACGGCGCTCATTTCGTTCCCGCTCATGGTATCGGTGCAGATGATGTGCGGCCGGCTGGGGATGGTCACCGGGCGGGGCCTGGCGGGCGTAGTTCGGCGGCGCTATTCCAAGTGGGTGCTGTGGGGCGCGTGTGCGCTGTTGATCGTTGCTAACGTCGTCAACATCGCCGCGGACCTGGGCGGCATGGCGGATGCCACGGAAATGATCACCGGCGTCAACTCGCTGGTGTGGACGCCTATCTATACCGCGCTGATCGTCGGCTTCCTTTTTTGGTCTTCCTACCGGCATATCGCGCGAATTTTCAAATGGATCACTCTGGTGCTACTGGCCTATGTGGTCACGGCGTTCTTCGCCGGTGTGGATTGGCGTCAAGCCCTGTTAGCAACGTTTCTGCCGCACCCAGTTTGGTCGCGCGATTATGTGGAAGTGCTGGTTGGCATTCTCGGCACCACCATTTCCCCTTATCTCTTTTTTTGGCAGGCATCGCAGGAGGTGGAAGAAGAGCGCGCCATGGGAAGGAACCTGGCCCAGCGCAAAGGCGCCACCGCCGCGGAACTGCGCGCTTTGCGGGTGGATGTGATGACCGGCATGTTTGCTTCAAATTTCATCATGTACTTCATCATCCTTACCACCGCCGCCACCTTGCACGCCCATGGCATCGTGAAAATCGATACGGCGAAACAAGCGGCGGAAGCCTTACGGCCGCTGGCCGGTAACGCCGCCTACCTGCTTTTTACTTTGGGATTGATTGGAACCGGCATGTTGGGAGTTCCGGTGTTGGCCGGAGCTTGCGCCTATGCCATCTCTGAAGCCGCCGCATGGCGTGGCTCACTGGAGAAAAAGCCGCAAAGCGCAAAGAAATTCTACGGCGTGCTGGGAGTGGCCATGGCGCTGGGGTTAGCCATCGACTATATGGGCCTGGACGCGGTCAAGATGCTGTTCTGGTCTGCCGTCACCAACGGGATCCTTGCACCCCCGCTTATCCTGCTCATCATCCTGCTGACCAGCGATCCCAAAGTGATGGGCCCTCAGACCAGCCCCACACTGGAACGCACATTAGCCTGGGTGACGTTTGTGCTGATGGCGGCCGCGGCCGGCGCCATGCTGATCGCATAACACGGCTATTTGCTCTTCTTATCGAACGCCCGCATGCCTTGCTGGATGATTGTCATCGCGCGTTTCGGGCCGCCCTGATTCTTCAGTTTGAACTTCTTTCCGCGCAGCTTGTTGTAGGACACAAAGAACTGCTCCACCTGATCAAGAATCGCTGGATTCAGTTCCTCAATAGACGAAACATTCTCATGCTGGTAGGAATGCACCGCCACCGCCAGCAGCCGATCGTTGCTTTCAGTCTTGCCGTCTTGCGTTTGCTTCGCCTCAATCACGCCGATGATTCTCACATCCACCAGGCAGCCAACATGGGCTGGCTCGTCCATCAACACCATTACATCCAGAGGATCGCCATCGCCGCCCAGCGTACTCGGAACGAAACCAAAATCGAAGGGGAATATCATCCCCTCCGGAAGCAGGCCGCCGAGTTTGAACAGGTTCGATTCCGGATCGTAGTCGAACTTATTCCGCCGATTTTTGGGCGTCTCGATAATTACGCAACACTCGCCCTTCTTTCGATCTAACCGGTTTGGAAATGCGCTCAGGTCGGCCATCTTGCTCAAGTCAGCTGCAGTTTCTTCTTCGGAGGTGTAAAAGTTACTTCTCGAACACCTTTTCAATCTGCCCGATTTTCTTCTGAATTTTACCGCCCAGTTTCTCGTCCTGGCCTTCCGCCTGTAAGTTCGGATCGTTGGTAAGTATGCCCGCCTTCTCTTTGATCTTGCCTTTTGTCTCGTGAATCTTGCCCTGCACTTGGTCTTTTGTACTGTCTTTCATGGGGAGTTCTCCTTTTTCGCATAGAGACACTGCACTTCGAGCACCGAAAACCTGGATGCTGCTGGAACGGCCCGCAAAGTGCTTTGACAGGGAGCGAGGAGAACAAAATGAAGTATTTATTCGCGTGGATGCTCGGCGTACCGGGAATCGTAATCGTGATCTGGTTTCTGATGAGCCACCACTAAGCGCTTTTTTAATCCGCGTGCCGCACCGTGATACCGCCGCCGGAAGTATGCAGATACAGGCGTGGTCCACCACCGTTCAGAGGCGCGCGGATTTCGCTTCGGTGCCGTTCACGGTTGCCGGGGATGGCAAAATCTGTCCAAACTCCTCCGCCGCTGGTGGAGGCATCCAGATCCACTCGGATGTTCCGGTTCAGACTCACGTTGATGCTGCCGCCGGAGGTGTACAGGCGGGATTCATCTTTGGGTTGACCCGCTAGCGACGCCCACACGGCGCCCCCTGAAGTGGACGCATTGATGGCGCCGACTGCTTCCCGTATTTCGATGCCCCCGCCGGAGGTGTGTGCTTTTACGCGGCCCGAATTGCGCTCAATGTAAATAGCGCCGCCGCTGGTGGACGCGTCCACGTCCCCTGCGGCATCCGTGATGCGGATAGTGCCGCCCGAAGTGTGCACTACTGCCTTGCCGCGCCCGCCGCTGAGCGTGATACTGCCGCCGGATGTGCGCGCGTTCACGTCTCCATCCACGCGGGTCAAGAAAATAGGGCCCTCCGACGTCTCGACATCGGAGCTGAACTTCGGCGGAATGCCCACACGATACTCCACCTCGCGCAGCCAGCTGGAATATTTCAGGCACTCCCAGTTCCGGCAAATAAGATGGCTGCCAATGAACGGAAAGAAAGCCGGCAGCGGCTCCCAACCGCCCTGGAACGAGCCGGCCACGTGGATGTCTAAGCCTTGTTCGGTGACATTCAGCCTGAAATCCCGGCGCATCCGGTTCAGCTCCGCCTGGGACGGCGGATCCCCGTGGAAGTAAACGTCAACATCCACGCTGTCTCCACCACCCGGCCCCAGGCGAATGGCACCCACATCGGCGTTTAGAACCAGCCGTGTGGCGGAAGCAACGGGAATCGACTTCCGGACGTGTTCCTCCGGATCAACGGCCAGAAGCAAGCCTGCGCAGGCCAGCGTGGCGGCGAATAAACGGAGCACGGCGACCTCCTATGGGATGTAATACGCGCCAATCCATATTCCGTTCGCAAATCTTTTTAATAATTCCGGCCTATTCTCACATTCCAATGCCGGCTCCGCCTTCTCTTGCCCCCTCGTATATCATAGAGGCGTTATGAAGTCCTCCCCAAAGCTTCTTGCTCTTGTGGCAGCGTCCGCCGCGGCGGTCCTGGTGGCCATGGCCCTTACCGCGGCCACCGCGCCGTCCACGTCGGTACAGTTCACCACTCACCTCATCACCGACAAACTTCGGGGCGGCTATAGCGTGGCGATTGCCGACGTGAATCACGACGGGAAACTCGACATCGTGCCAGTGGCGGCCGGCGGTTCGGAACTTGCCTGGTACGAGAACCCCGGCTGGGGCCAGCACGTCATGCTGAACGATAAGAAGGCCATGCTGTGGGCGTCCGCGGCCGACATCGATGGCGACGGCATCCCCGAGTTTGCCCTGCTCAGCGACTTTGGACAGGATCCGAAGACCAGCAAGGGCTCCGTCTGGCTGCTCAAAAGCCAGGGCGACCCCAAGGAAATGTGGAAGTCCTATCCGGTGGATTCCGTTCCCACCGCGCACCGTGTCACCTGGGCCGATCTGGAAGGAAATGGGAAGAAGGAAATCGTAATGGCGCCTTTCGTTGGGTTGAAGGGCTGGGGCGATCCGAAGTATCAGGACAACGTGCCGCTGCTTTATTGGCGCGTCCCCGCTAAGCTGGACGATCCCTGGAAACGGGAAACCGTGGACAACACGCTGTATGGCGTTGTGCATCACCTGCACGCACTGAAATGGAATCCTGGCAAACGCGATGACCTGGTGGTTGCCGGCTTCGACGGCATCGTCCTCTACACGCCATCCGGCCAAGGCGAGAAGTTGAAATTCGATCGCAAGCAGCTCACCAAGGGCGACGAACCGAGAGATGTGCCCGGCGCCGGTGGAATGACCAAAGGCAGTAACGACGTTTATCCGCTCTTCATCAAAGGCAAGCGTTTCCTGGCCGCGCAAGAGCCCTGGCATGGCGACGAAATCGTGGTTTACACCAGCAAATCCGGCAAATGGGAGCGCAACGTGATCTTCAAAGGTTTAATCCAGGGACACGAAATGGCAGTCGCCGACTTCAACGGCGATGGACGCGATGACATTGTCGCCGTGGATGTGACCAATCGCGGCCGGCCAACTCCGGCCAGCGTTCACATTTTTTACTCCGAGGACGACGCGGGCACGCAATGGCGGCACGAGCTGATCGATCAAGACATGATGGCGGGCTCGGGAGTGGTGGTGGCCGACATCAATGGCGACGGCCGTCCCGACATCGTTGCCATCAGTGGAAGTTCAGTGAAATACTACGAAAACACGGGAGTGGCGAAATGAGAACTGCGCTCTGGAACTCGGGCTTGCTGGCGCTGGCATTGGCGCTGGCGCTTCACGGTCAATCGTCGGCTCCGCCGGAGCGCGCGCCCATCGACGATCCGAACTATCTTCCGCGCGTCACTCCCATCAAGCCCGGCATGGCGCCCAAGATGACTATCGAAGCGCTGCCGGCCTTGCCTTCGCGCACGTTCCGCGTGAACTTCACCACCGGCGACGAACTGATGTCGGGCATGACCGAGTTTGCCGAAAAGAATAATCTCAAAATCAGCGAAGTGCGCGGCCTGGGCGGCATCAGCTCTGCCGTTGTCTCCGCCTACGATCCGGAAAAAGGCGCCTTCAAACGCTTTAACATCGATCAAAAAGGCGAACTGGTCTCATTGCAGGGCGAGATCACCGTTCAAAAAGGCAAACCAGTCTTCCACGCTCACGTGGTTTTCGTGCTGGTGGATGGAACCGTGCACGGCGGCCATTTGGTTGAAGCGCACATCAATCCGGTGGCGAATTTATTCGTGAACGAATACGATTCGCCCAAGACCGACAAATAAGCCCGCGCTTTGTTTAGGCGCCGGCGCCCACTTTTCGAGCGGCCTCGGCACCGCACACGGGCAGTGCGGGATCGGTAAGCAAGCCAATTTGTTTCAGCACCGAGGCTTGATCCCAGTAAATATGTTCGTGCGCCAGTTTGCCGTCCCTAAAACGCACAATGGCCACTAACGCGACTTCCACGCGGCGGTGCGTGGCAGCGACACCCGGCAGCATCCACGGCATCTCTTGGGTATGGGTGAAAGAGAAAATCATCTCGTCCACAAGTTGATCCTCGCCCACCGTGCGCGAGACCGGTGTCAGCGTTGTGTCGGGCGGCATGCTGGGAATAAAATGCCGCGAATAAAACTCGCGCAGAGCGGCTTTGCCACTCCCCCCGGTCATTACCGGAATGTGATTTACGTACGCATCTTCCAGCATGGTGGCCAACGTGGCCTCCGTATCACGCGTGGTGAATTCGTGATTGGTGTGCTCTTCCCATAGCCTGGAGAGATTTACGTCCGGCAAAATTAGTCGCCCGCTACCTTCAGGAACGTTCCCTGCTCCAACTCATCGAACGCCTTGCGCAGTTGATCCTGCGTGTTCATCACAATGGGCCCGTACCAGGCCACCGGTTCTTCCAGCGGCTTTCCAGAAACCAGCAGAAAGCGGATACCCTCCTCGCCGGCCTGCACCGTTAGTTCGTCGCCCTGATCGAACAACACCAACGAGCGATTATCCGCATCCGGTGGCGGAGCGGTCTCTAACCAGCCCACGCCTTCGGTCGGCACCGCCAGCGGACCTGACGCATTACCGAACTTCCCGTCGCCTGCGAACACGTAAGCAAAGGCATGGCGCGTGGTTTCCACCGGCAGCACCTTCCGTTTTCCCGGCGGCACGGAAACATCCAGGTACATCGGGTCGGACGCGATGCCATCCACCGGCCCGCGTTTTCCCCAAAAGCTTCCGCAAACAATCCGCACCCCGGTGCCATCGTCGTCGGTGATCAATGGAATCTCGGGAGCCTTCACTTCCTGATAGCGCGGCGCAGTCATCTTTAAAGCCGAAGGCAGATTCGCCCACAACTGGAACCCGTGCATGCGCCCGCTCTGATCGCCCTTGGGCATTTCCTGATGAATGATGCCGCGCCCCGCGGTCATCCATTGCACGTCGCCGGCCGCGATGCTGCCTTGATTCCCGATGCTATCGGCGTGGTCCACGGTGCCTGCCAGGACGTAAGTGATGGTTTCGATGCCGCGATGGGGGTGCCACGGGAAGCCCGCCAGATAATCGTCTGGAACATCGTTGCGGAAGTCGTCGAGAAGAAGAAAGGGATCGAAGTCGGATGTATTGCCGAAACCGAACGCGCGCCGCAGGTGCACGCCCGCGCCCTCAAGCGTTGGCTTGGATTTGATAAGCCGCTTCACTGGTCGAATAGACAATTTGGCCTCCCAAATCCCAAGAGTAGCGTGTTCCGTTCACTGCTGGTAAACGTCCGCGGCCTTGAAATCCCCGGCCTTCACAATGGAGAGCGCCGCTGCATCCACGTGCCGCCGGAACGCCGCATTCACCTGGTCCGCGGTCAGCGCTTCGAGTTTCGTGTCCATCTGTTCATCCCAGGCCAGCGTCCGTTCATTTTCTTCCCGCGTCGCGATCAACCGCAGCAGCGACTGATCCTGCGTGCGGCCCACTATCCGCGCGTCACGGATCGCTTTTTTCGCGCCCGCAACTTCATCAGCCGTGAAGCCGCCGGCCAGCGTCTTCGCCAGTTCATCCCGAAAACTCGCTTCCACTTTCGGAGAATTCTTCGGGTTGCTGATGGCCGTGCCGCCAAACCGCGCCGCATTTCCATCGGCTGGCGCAGGCGCCTGGAAACTCGAATTCACTCCGTAGCTTAAGCCTTCCCGATTGCGAATGCGATCCGGCGCCCGCCCCGTAATGGATCCGCCGAACATATAATTGGCCAATACCATCGCGGGATAATCCGGATCGGTGTCCGACATCGGCAGCCGGAGGGCCGCGGCGAAATCCGCATTCTGCTTGTCCGGCGTTTCGATTTTCAGATTCACTGGCGCTGTTTTTTCGAAATTCTCCGTTATGCGCTGGTATGGCGCCGCGCTGCTCCAGTTTCCAAACAATTCCGCCGCCGTCTTGCTCAACGCGGCCGGATCGAATTGGCCCACAATCACAAGTTCCCCGTGTGCGGCGCCATAAAACTGCGCGTGGAACTGCTTCACGTCATCCAGCGTCACCTTGCTCACGTTTTCAATCTGCTCGTCGATGGTGCCCACGTAGCGCACGTCGTTCTTCGGATATGGATTCAGTGCACGCTCCAGCGCCAGCGGCGCCAAGGCGCCAGGCTCCGTCCGGCGGTTCTCAAGTCCGGCGACGCGCTGTTTTTTCGCGGACTCGAATTCCGAATCGGGAAACGAAGGCTCGCGCAGCATCTCGGCGGCCAGCCGAAGCGCTGGAATCAGATTTCCTTCGGTGGTCTGAATGCTGGCGCTGGCCTGGGCAACGCCGCCGGAAACATTGATCTGGGAATTCAGCTTCACCATCTCATCCTGAATCTGCTGGCGGGTCCGATTCTTCGTCCCCCGCATCAGCAGTGCGCCGGTCATGCTTCCGATCGCGTTCTTCCCGGCCAGGGCTTTCTCATCGCCGAATTCGATTTCCAGCACCGCCGAAACGGTGCCTCCACGGCTGGTCTTGGGCAGCATTGCTACTCGCAGGCCGTTAGGCAATTTTGAACGGGTAACATGTTTCTCGATGTTGGCCGGGGCTGGATCGAAAGCCTCGCCCTGCGAAACGGTCATGCCGGTCTTGTAATCCTTCAAAGCTGCTTCCAGGTTGGCGGACGCGGGCACTTCCGTGCGGTCCGGTGCGGGCGTGGGAATGAATTCACCCACCGTGCGATTGGATTCCTTGAAATACAATTTCGCCACGCGGACCACATCTTCGGGAGTGACGCTCTTCACCTGGTCGTAGTTCAGGAAGTACAAACGCCAATCGCCGCTCGCGATCATCTCGGATAATCCCAAGGCGGCCTGCTGTGAATTTGCCATCCGCAGTTCCATGGATTGAAGAATGCGGGTCTTCTCTTTCTCCACTTCTTCCTTGGTCGGCGGCTCGCTGGCAACACCGGCCACTGTGTCGAGAATAGTTTTGCGCGCTTCCTCGAGCGATTGATCCTTGCTCAAACTGGCCGAAACCAGTACAAATCCGGGATCGTGCAGTTCCTGATATTCGGTTCGCACTGCCACAGCCTTCTTGTTGTCCACCAGCGCGTTGTAGAGGCGTCCGGTTCCGCCGCGGCCGCCGCCGGTAAGCACGCCATCCAGCACTTCCAACGCCGCGGAATCGGCCTGCGATAACGCCGGCGCATGCCAGGCAATGGTGATGGCGGGATTCTCACCCACGCGCCGCAGCGCGACGAATCGCTCGCCATCCTGCACCGGCTCCACGGTGTAGGTTTCATCCAGCTTGCGCGTGGGCCGCGGAATGGCCCCGCAAGTCTCGGCCACGTACGCCAACGCTTTCGACTGATCGAACTGTCCGGCAATTACCAGCACCGCGTTGTCCGGCTGATAATACTTCCGGTAAAACGCGGCCAGCTTGTCGATGGGAACCTTTTCGATGTCGGCGCGCGAGCCGATCACCGCTTTGCCGTAGTTGTGCCACAGGTACGCGGTTGCCACCACGCGTTCCTCCAGGATCTCCTGCGGGTTGTTCTCGCCTCTTTCAAATTCGTTGCGGACCACCGTCATCTCGGTATCCAGCAGCTCCTTTTCTATCCGCGTCTTCACCATGCGGTCGGCTTCCAGGCCCAGCGCCCACTTGAGATTTTCGTCGCTCGCGGTGACAGTTTCGAAATAGTTGGTGCGGTCGTAATCCGTGGTCCCGTTCCATTGCGCGCCGTGATCGGTTAATTCTTTCTTGATGCTTCTGCCGTTGCTGGTCAGGATGAAGTTCATATGCTCCAGCAAATGAGCCATTCCAGACTCGCCATAGCCCTCGAAACGCGAGCCGACCAGATAGGTCATATTGACGGTTAGTTTGGGGCTGGAAGGATCGGGGAAAAGGAGAACCCGCAGACCATTGGGATAATCATATTCGGTGATCCCTCCAACGGTTGCCTTTTTCTCCACACCTTGCGGCAGCGTCTGTGAAAACGCCGACAGCGCGGCGCCCAGCGCCATGAACAGGAGCTTGTTTGTACGCATGGAGTGTCTATCCTGTACGTTAGCAAAGAATTCAGAAGCCAGAATTCAAGAATGGAGCGGCGACCTAAGTTCTGAATCCTGGATTCTCGAATTCTGACTTCTTCTTCCTACTCATCCCGCAGCGCGCGCATCGGATCCACCAGGGATGCTCTGCGCGCAGGCGCGTAGGTCGCAGCCAGCGTGATCAAGAGCAAGGGTATCGCTATGGCTGGAAAGAGCGCGTAATTCAGATGATCGAAGGTGGCTACCCACGCCACCGAAATCACGGCGCGGCAGGCGAAGAAGCTCACGATGAGTCCCACGGCCACGCCAATGGACCCCAGCGTCAGCCCTTGCCGTAGAATCATACGAATCACTTTTTGCCGGTCCGCTCCAATCGCCATGCGAATTCCAATCTCGCGCCGCCGCTGGCTGACCGAGTAGGCGATCAGGCCGTACAGCCCCACCATTGCCAGAATCAGGCCCATGGTTCCTAAGCCGGCCACGCTTTCCGAGATAATGTTCGGGGTTTTTATCGCGCGCTGCTGATAATAATCCTGCATGGTCCGCGCATTGGAGACGGGCATGTCGGGATCGATGCGATGCACCACATCGCGCAATACCGGCGCCAGTGTCGCTGCATCCGGAGCGTCGGTCTCGGCCATGATCGTCATGGCCGGATTCTTCTCCTGCGTGTAAGGAAGATAGATGAAATCCTGCGGCGGCTCCGCGATCCAGAAATACTTCGCCATTCTGGCGATGCCCACAATTTGAACAATCGGCCCGGTGGCCGATTTCAGATGAAACCGTTTTCCAACCGCGTCTTCATGGGGCCAATAGTGATGGGCGAACTGCTCATTCACCACCGCAACCTGCGGCGTGTCCTGCTTATCGCTATCCAGGAATGCGCGCCCGCGCAGAATGGGGATGCCTCCGGTCGCAAAATAGCCGTCGCTGACGTAAAAGTTCGGAACGGAAATAGCCTCCTGCTTGGGCGGCAACGTATAACCTTCCGGCACCAGACTCACGCCTCCGCCTCCCAGCAGCGGAATGCCCGATATCAAGGCCGCCGAACGCACTCCGGGCGCCAGGCGGGTTTTATCCAGAAGATCTTTGTAAAACCGGCGGGTTTGATCGTCGGTATAGTGCACCGGGCCGGTGTCGAAGCTGGTGAGCCACAGATGCTCGGTGCGGAAACCGGGTCCCTGCTGCAGTTCGCCGCGAAAGCCCTGCAACAGGACCGCGGATACGATCAGCAGCACCAGCGAAAGAGCCACTTGTCCAGCCACAATCGAATTGCGTCCCCATAGGCGCCGTTTGCCCGCGCTATCGGCGTCGGCGGCCTTCAGCGCCGAAACAAGATCCAGCCGCGTTGTTTGCAGGGCCGGCGTCAAGCCGAACAGGAATGTGCTGATCAATGACGCGCCGATGGTGAACAACAGCATCCTTTGATCCACGGACACGTGAAACGCCAGCGGGATATCGACGGGGATAGGAATGCTGTTGAAGAAGCTGGTGCCGGCATAAGCGACGCCCACGCCAGCCAGGCCGCCGGCGATGGCCAGCAGAAGATTTTCAAGCAAAAGCTGGCGGATGAGTGCGCCCCGCGCGGCTCCAATGGCCAGGCGGACGGCCATCTCGCGAGTGCGCGCACGGGCGCGGCTGAGCAGCAATCCCGTCACGTTGGCGCACGCCACGAGAAGCACGCAAAACGCCAGCAGCAGAAGCATCACCACCAGAGCGGCGTTGGGCGGCGATTGCCGGATGCGCAACTGAACCTCGGTCTGCACGTCGACATGGTGGCCGCGGTTGGTCTGAGGATACAATTGCTCCAAGTGTGAGCCGATAGCGGTTAGATCGGCGCTGGCCTGCGCGATGCTGACGCCCGGCTTCAACCGTCCTTTTACAGAGAGCCAACGGATGTCGCGCTTCTCGAGGGCGCTTTCGCCACCCAGGCGCGGAGACATCGCCAGCGGAATGAACATCGCATATTTGACGTACTGATCGATTCCGGTGAATTGCTCCGGGGCCACGCCCACGATGGTAAGCGGCACACCGTTGATCCAGATGGTGGAGCCCACCGCGGAAGGGCTGGACTTGAATTGGTTCACCCAAAAGTCGTGCCCCAGAACGATTACTGCGTCGCGGCCCACCGCCTGATCTTCCGACGGCAGGAATGCCCGCCCCAGATCCGGCTGCACTCCCAGAACCCGGAAGAAGTTTCCGGACACGTACATGCCATAGGCGATCTTGGGGACCGCCGCGGCATCCAGCTTGAATCCGAGAGAGGCGCCGGAGGCGGCCATTAGCCCGTCAAAGCTGCGATTGCCGTCGCGAAGGTCTCGATAGTCCGGATAGGATAACGCGGTGTTCGCGAAAACTTCGCCCGTGGATGTTGTAACGGCCGCTATCCTGGTTGGCTCGAAAACCGGGAGCGGGCGCAGCAGCAGAGCGTCCGAAAAGCTGAACATCGCAGAGGTGGCGCCGATTCCAATGGCCAGTGAACAAATGCTTACCAGCGTGAATCCCGGCGACTTGAGCAACAACCGTAGAGCATGGCGCAAGGACTTCAGCATTCCCGGATCCTCCGTATTGGCTCGATTAAAGGCTTAGACGCAGCTGGGGCGTCCAAAGTTCAATGAATTAGGTGGTGATGACAACCTTGCCAACCTGCTGGTTTGATTCCAAATACTGATAGGCCTCCTTGGATTGAGCCAGCGGAAATGTCTTAGCGATCTTGGGCTGAAACCGGCCATCTTGAAGACGATCGAAAACGTATTGCTTCGCGCTCTTCAGCAGCGCCGGGTTCTGACGGATTTCCATCAGGGTGTAGCCGCGAATTGTAAGACCTTTCCCCAGCGCGATCATAGGGAACGGCGTCGGCTGCATGGAAAGGCCGCCGTATTCGAAGATCATCCCCTCGAATGCCGCAGCTTCCGCCAGCTTCTCCAGGCCGGGGCCCGCCACGGGATCGAAAATCAGGCGCGCGCCCTTGCCGCCCGTGATTTCCATCACCTTTTTCACCAGATCTTCTTCTTCAGTCGCGATCACGTGCGCGGCGCCTAGTGCGCGAAGTTCGGCGCTCTTGTTCGATTTCCGGGTGGTGGCTATCGGTATCCCGCCTTCGGCGTTTACTATTTGGATTGCCGCCAGACCCACGCTGCTGGAGGCGGCCGTGATCAGCACGAAATCTCCGCGCTTCAAACCGCCGAATGTAACCAGAGCGCCATGCGCCGTCAGATACTGCATCCAGATGGAGGCCGCTTCCACGGGCGACAGCTTCGCGGGATATTCGCCGAGCGAGACCGCCGGCACAATGGCTTCTTCGCCCAAGACGCCGTTCTTGCTCATTGAGAAGCCGGGAACGGTAGCCACTTTCTTGCCCACCCAGCTGGGATCGACGCCCGGCCCGACGGATTCGACAATGCCCGCTGCTTCATAACCGATCCGCGACGGCAGATCGGGCGTTCCGCCATAAACCCCGCGGATGAACAGGGCCTCAGCTCGATTCAAGCCGACCGCTTGCACCTGCAACTTCACTTCGTCCTGGCCGGGCTGCCGTGACGGCAATTCATCGACCTGCAAATTCTCGGGACCGCCGATACTGTGAAAGCGAACAATCTTTGGCATGACAGTAAGATGATACCCGCACCCGGACGTCGCATCTCAAATTGATAATCTTGAAGTCCAGTCAATGGACATCCGCTATGAGGAATGGCTTCCCGATTCTTCCGCGCTGGCGGCCTTGGTTCCCGCTTATTGGCGCGTGTCAGGCGATGGCTCCCACGTGCCCTCTTCCGCCGTTTTGCCCGACGGGCACGTGGAACTGGTCTTCAACCTGGGTGCGCCTGTCGGCCTATCTGGGCCAGCTTATCGTGGCGACCAGCCGCAGCGAGCCGTAGTTGGCCCCCTGTCCAAGGCCCTTCGCTTGGAATACCAGGGGCCCGTGGACACGTTTGGAATCCGGTTTCATCCCGCGCGCGGGGCAGGTTTTTTCGGAAGACTTGCCACGCAGGTGGTGGAAAAACTCCTTCCGTTGGCGGAAGTATCGGCGAACTTGGACCGCGCGGTCGCCCGCTTACTCGCCGAGCATCCAAACGCAGGGAGCGATGTCTTCCGCGCGGCGTTGGATCAAGTGCTGCTCCAGCAACTGCCCTTGGCTCTTCCTCCCGATACGGAGGTGATTGCGATGGTGGACCGCCTGGCCGGTTCGGACAGCCTGCCGCCCGTGGCGCAGATCGCGCGCGAACTGGGAATTTCCACTCGCCAGTTGCAGAGGCGTTTCCTCGCGGCGGTGGGTATGGCGCCCAAGCGTTTTGTCAGGGTCCTGCGCTTCGCGCGTGTCTGGCAACTGGCCTCCATGAGCCCGCGAGAAACCTGGGCTGGCTTGGCCGCCGCACACGGATACTCCGATCAGGCGCATTTAGTCAGGGAGTTTCGCGCGTTCGGCGCTGAACCGCCCACGCATATTTTCACATCTCAGTGGTACGATGCCACCGGGTTAGCGCGCCTTTCCGGCCCCGCGCAAGGTGTCCGATTCGTTCAAGATTCCGGCGGCAAAACCCGCTATCATCGCTGACACGCCATGCAGAGAGTCACGTTGGTAAAGGTATTCGTCAACGATCAGGAAGCGGCCCGCCGTTTCTATGTGGAGCAACTCGGGTTCCAGATGGCCGAGGACAGGCAGTTGGGCGATTATCGGTGGCTGCTGGTGAAAGCCTCCGATAACACGGAGTTTTCCATCAATCTGGATCTGGCACGCAGCGACGAAGAAAAGGCTCTGGTGGGACGACAGGCCGCGGCCCAGCCGCTATTCAGCATCAGCACCGACAATTGCCGGCGCGACTACGACCAGATGAAACAGCGTGGCGTAAAATTTGAGTCCGAACCGAAGTCCATGCCCTATGGAACCGGCGTGATGTTGCAGGATCTGTACGGCAACAAGATCTATCTGAACGAAGACCCCGCTTAACTAAGTCGCGATTACCTGTTCACCCGGCAGGTGAAGTTACCCGCGTCCGTAGTGAGGCCGCTTCCTTTGTATACAGCCAGCTGCGGATAGGGACACAACGGCCGCGTCATATCGATCTGGCCATTGGTCACGTGCGACGCTACTATTTGCGCGGGAGCCTTGCCATCCTCGCGCCAGCGCTCCATCACGGCCATCTTGTTGAACTGATCGGTGCCCTGGCCGCCCGCGCAATGTTGCATGCCCGGAATCATGAATAGCCGAAGCCAGTCGCTTTGATCGGGGCCCATCTTATCCAGTACCGCGCTATAAAAATGCACCGTGTTTCCCGGCGGGATGGCTGGGTCTGCCCAGCCGTGATACAGCAGCAGTTTGCCTCCGTGCTGTTTGAACGGCGAAAGATCGTAGGTGTGGGCATCGATGCCGGACTTGTCCGCCAGTTCCACGTCGCTATCCAGATCGAACTTGTGAAAATCGTAGTCGGCATCCTGGTGGCCCAGAATCCGGATGCTGTCCCAGCCTCCACCGGGCTGCGTGGGGATGGCTTTCAATGCGGCATATTGCAGCTCGCCGCCGGGCTCGAACCCGGTCCAGACGATCTCGCCCTTTTTCGTCTTCACATCGGCAAACACAATCTTCACTGTTTCCACCTGAGCGGCGGTGAGACAGCCCTCCGATTCCTCGCCCTTGCAGCGCAGCGAAGCCGGATCGAAATGGCACTTGGTGGGATCGTCGATCAGCCCGTCCTTCACGCCATCCAGCGCGTCGCACTTCGCCAGCACGGCTTTGTGCAGCATCTCCACGTTGGCTTCCGACAGCGCGCCGCCGGGGTTCTTCATCTCTTCAATGGACCGCTCCACTCCGGCTGCGTGCAGATGGATATGGGGATTGGCGGGCGCGCCGGCCAGCACGCCATCGAAATCGTCTGGGAATTTCGTCACTTCCACCAGAGCCTGGCGCCCGCCGGTGGAGCAGCCGTTCCAATAAGAATACTTCGAGCTCTGTCCGTAATACGCCTTGATCAGATCTTTCGACTTGACCACGGTTTCGTGCACCGCGCGCCAGCCGAAGTCCACAATCTTTTCCGGATGCCCAAGCGCGAACATGCCGTTGCCGCCCTCATGGCCGGTATCGGTGGACGCGGTGGCATATCCATCGCGCAACGCCGCGGCCATCTGCGGGAAGCTGATGATGCCGGCCCAGCCTCCGTTGCCCACCATTTGAAATTTACCGTTCCAGTTCTCAGCCGGCAGCCATAACTCCATTTTGATGTCGGAGTCGCTGGAGGGCCGCAGCGTGGCGGCCACGCGGCAATGGGCCGGGAGCATCTGAGGTGCGACGGCGGGACGCGCATTTCCTGGTGCCGGATTGTTTAGAGCAGCCGGACCTCCCGCTCCTCGTCCAGCGCCCGCCGGAGGCTGATAGAGTCCGGCAGCGACGGTTTCAACCGCCGTGAACTGTACGCCGGGGATGGAGAGCGATTTGAGATTTTCGCAAGGAGTTTGGGCGAAAGACAAGGCAGCTGCGCTGCACAAACTGACGGATAACCGAATCACGAACGTCGACGTTCTCATGAGGAGTGCTCCTTTGGGCTGGTCACTGGATATTGTTTCACAGGCGCAGGAATGTTTGGTGAAACCCGAATTCGGCACAATCGCAAGAAAGATCAAGCACGCGCCCTCCCATCCGCGTTAGATTCAGGAAGATGTTCAAGCAAGTCCAGCCGGTGATGGCTTTTGCCGCGGCGCACCTGGATGAAGATCTTTCGCTGGGCGCATTGGCCGGCCAAGCTGGCCTGTCGGCGTTTCATCTGCACAGGGTGTTTTCCGCCGCCGCCGGAGAGACGCCCAAGCAGTTTACGCTGCGCCTGCGGCTGGCTCGCGCGGGGGCCCTGCTGCTCACCACCGGCGATTTGGTGTTGGATATCGCGCTGGCGTGCGGCTTTCAGAGTCATGAGGCATTCTGCCGCGCTTTTCGGAGGCGATTCCACATGGCGCCCAGCGACTATCGGGCTCGCGGGTTAGCCGGGAAAGCGGGCGAACATGCGGCGGTTGTAAACCGCGTGGCGCCGTGCATCGGACTTTTTCAAGTTTCGGAAAATGGGAGATCACAACATAACGACATGGCGTACGCAATCGCGAAAAAAGAAATTCCGCCCCAACCCGTGCTAGTGGTCAGGCGGCGCATAAAACCGTCCGAGGTGGCCAGTACACTCGCACAAACGCTGGGGCAAGTCTTTATGCATGCGCAGAAGAACGGCATTGGATTAGCCGGCCAACCACTGACCAGGTATCTGGAATGGGGGCCCGGATTGTGGACCATTGAGGCGGGAATGCCCGTGACGGCTAACTCGGAGACTTCTTCAGAGGCGGATGTTCAGGCCGCCGAACTGCCGGGCGGGTTGGTGGCCACCACCACGCACGCCGGTAGCTACGACAAGCTGAACGAGGCCCACGCCGCGGTTCAACAATGGATTGAAGCTGAAGGCCTGGCGCCGGCGGGAGCGCCGTGGGAATCCTATACCACCGATCCGGCCGATTATCCGGATCCGAAAGATTGGAAAACAGAGATTTTCTGGCCAGTTGCCCAGCGCGAATCGAAAGTTTAAGCTTTCACCAGCATCTTGCCGGTGTTCTTGCCTTCCAGCATATCGATGAACGCCCGCGGTGTGTTCTCAAAGCCATCCACGATATCCTCGCGATAACGGATCTTGCCTTCCTGAATCCAGCGCGCCATCTGCGCAGTGCCTTGCGGCCAGCGCGCCTGAAAGCGCGTCACGATGAAGCCTTCCACTTTCAGCTGCCGTACCAGGATCTGGCCAAGCAGCCGCGGCCCGGGCGTGCTATTGGACAGGTTGTATTGCGAGATCTGTCCGCACACTGAAACGCGCCCGAAGGGATTCAACAGCGCGAAAACCGCGTCGCTGATGGCGCCCCCGACGTTATCGAAATAGCAATCGATTCCAGCGGGGCACAATTCCTTGAGCTTCGCCTGGTAGTCATCCGTGGTTTTGTAATTGAACGCGGCATCGAAACCCAAGTCGTTGACGATGTGCTGGATCTTGTCGTCGCCTCCCGCGATTCCGATCGCGCGACAGCCTTGGATCTTCGCGATCTGGCCCACCAGCGATCCCACCGCCCCGGCTGCTCCGGAAACGACCACCGTTTCGCCGGGCTTGGGCTGGCAAAGATCGAGAAAACCGAAGTAGGCCGTCATCCCCGGCATGCCCAGCACGCCTAATGCGGTGGAGATGGGCGCCGTCTTCGCGTCCAGTTTTTGAACCCATGCGGCGGGCATCACCGCGTGGTCCCGCCAGCCCCAATAGCCCACCACGAAATCGCCGGGCTGAAGATTGGGTTCGCCAGATTCCATTACTTGTCCCACTGCGGCGCCCACCATCACGTCGCCGATATTCACGGGATCGGCATAGGTTCGTACGCCTGTGATGCGTCCGCGCATGTAGGGGTCAACGGAGAGGTAAACAGTTTTGACCAGCACCTGGCCCGCTTGCAGCTCGGGCAGAGGCGTCTGCTCCAGGGTGAAATCGGATTCTTTCGGCAATCCGGTGGGCCGCGCGGACAGCCGGAATTGGCGGGCGATACCGGGGATTGGAGCGGTAGCTGACATGGCTTATTATCGCTCCGCTACCGCGTGCGACCCCGGCAAGGTGGAATATCGGGAAGGCTTAGCTATCGGCGAATTCGGTTTCCCAGGCTGCGGTTTCAGGCAGCGCTTCTGAAAAACGCAGCGCGCTCCGTTCTTCTGAGGGAAGTACCGGATCGCTATATTCGAATACGAGAAACGCCAGGATTGCGATCACACCTGCGGCCCAGGAGAGTGGAAAGCCGGCGTGCTCGAACCGCCCGACCACTTGGGTATTGCGGGCACAAGCCAGCAAGATGCACAGCAGCGACATGGCTATGCCGAGCCAATAAAACGTTGCAATCAACTTCTGTTGTACTGGCAAACTGCGGTTCTGGGGCATGCAGAAAGGCTCCTGTAGCCATTCTACACGAAATCCTTATACGATCCTTATGCCGCCCTTATGCCGGATCAGGACTATTGCGGCGCGGATTGGCCTTGAATCAGACCCCGAAGGCCGCTGAACAGCTGGGCATCTTCGAGGACGAAGAACAATCCACCGCGTCCGTTCTGGCTGCTGTCGCAATGCGGCCCAGAGAGCGTTCCTTGCTGGTTCAGATCGCCAAAAATAGCGTAGCTGTGCTGGCCGGTGGAGACGCCGATCTTGGCATGATTGCCGTCCGGCTCTCCGACGCCTTCAAATCCCAATGTTTTTCCTTGCCAGTTTCCTGAGGTCGCAATCTCAACCGCGCCCGGCGTCCCGAGAGACCGATCCCAACATTCCAGCGGCGTGGCTGCGGTGCTGCTGGGAATTTTGGGACTTGCCCACCAGGTGGCTGTGCGCAGGGGTTCGCCATCCAGCATGGCTGAAACCATTTGCCAGGGCGGAACGTTCAGATCGGACGGCTTCGAGATGAGCAGCACCCCGCTTGAGAGCGTGGTCTTGGTGGCGGTTTTGCCGCGGGAGGTTTTTCCCAGATCATTTACCAGCGACTGGATAGCGGCCGGGCCGCCATTGTTCACAATTTGCAGTTGCGCCGGATCCGTCACCACACTCGCGTGCGCCAGGGCTTCTAAGACCGCGATTACATCGGCCTGGGTAAGCGCCAGCGCGAAAAAATGCTGGCTCACCAAGACGTCGTTGTCGGCCACGCAGCCGAGCGTATTTCCATCCGTTTTACGAGGTTCGTTGGAACTCCCGGAAGCGGGCCAGGATGGCGTGGAGACCTGGAGCACCATTCCATTTCCATCGTTGTTCCAGGCCAGCAGGCCTTTGGAGTGACCGGCGGGCGCATCCTTATTTTTCATGGGATCGCCATAGAACTGATCGTTCCAGATCACGTAATGGAAGGTTCCGTTATAGACCTGGTCGAAAGTAGCGCCCAGCGGATCGGCCGTGGTGTCGCCAATGCATCCCCCGCCTGGCTGTAACGAATGATCCGCGCTGCTGGCAAACACAAACTGCTGGCTATAGCTCCGGTACCGTTCCACCGTGCCGCCGAACAGGCAGCTTCTCTGCTCGCCTGCGCAATCTGGAAAAGACCCGGCGTTGAATTTGAAAACGAACCACCAGTCCACCGGCTGGCCGAGTTTCAGCAGTGGCGCGGGCGCCGGTTGCGCCCTGCATGACAACGCGCAGCAACACGCCATCAGAATCAACCGGCAGCGCAATCTCATATAGTCTGATCGGCAAAAGCCGGCCGGGTTCTAATGAATACATGCGCGTTCTTCTCTTCGGCGCCACCGGGATGGTAGGCCAGGGCGTTCTACGCGAATGCCTGCTCGATCCGGAAGTCGAAAGTGTGGTCGCTCTCTCACGCAGCCCTACCGGCCAACGGCATTTGAAACTTCAGGAACTTCTGCACCAGGATTTCCTCGACTTCTCGCCCATCGAAGACCAGCTCTCCGGATTCGATGCCTGTTTCTTTTGCCTGGGCGTCTCTTCGGCCGGCATGAGCGAGCAGGATTACCAACGCGTGACTTACGGCTTTACTCTCGCGGCCGCACGCGTGCTGGCGCAACTGAATCCGGACATGACCTTCATTTATGTTTCGGGCACCGGCACCGACAGCACCGAGCGCGGCCGCTCCATGTGGGCGCGTGTCAAGGGCAAAACCGAGAACGAATTGTTGCGCTTGCCGTTTCACGCCGCTTACATGTTCCGCCCTGGATTGATCGTGCCGCTGCACGGCATCCAATCGAAGACCAGGCTCTACCGTGTGTTCTACGTGCTGCTGGCGCCGCTGCTGCCCCTGTTGGCACGCTTCCCCAAATACGTGACCACCACCGAACAGATTGGCCTTGCCATGCTCAAAGTGTCCAAGCAGGGTTGGCCGAAACGAGTGCTCGAAACAGCGGACATCAACGCAGTTGGAAGCTTGCATCTGGTTTGACACCTAGCACGGCACGCATGTAGGATCGATACGATTCATGAGAAAGGTCCAGATATGAAGAGTCCACGTTCGCTCGCCTTGTTCGGCCTCACGCTAATTGCCACTGCCGCCACGGCGCAACAAAAGGTGCAATGGGACAGCAAGTTCAACATTCCGGTTGCCCCCACCGGGCTGGCGCATCGTCCGCTGCCGGATCATCCGGTGGTGTTCGACACCGGCGAGGGGCAGAACATCCGCGTGGTGGTGGTGACCAAGGCGCTGGAATATCCCTGGAGCGCCGCATTCCTTCCCGATGGCAGCATGCTGGTCACCGAGCGCGCCGGACGCCTGCGTATTATTCGCAAGGGCGTGCTGGATCCCAAGCCCATCGCCGGAGGACCGGCCTCATTTTGGGCTGGAGAATCGGGCGGCCCGGGAGCGGTTCACGGATATATGGATGTAGCGCTGCATCCGCGATTCGCGGAAAATCATTTTATCTATCTGGCCTACACCAAGCCGCTGGATGGCGGAAAAAGGACCACCGCGATTGCCCGCGGACGCTGGGATAATGGCGCGCTGGCCGACGTGAAGGACATCTTCACCTTGGATGAAGCCAGCACTTCGCGCATCGCCTTCGGCAGCGACGGCATGCTCTACATGACCACCACGGGCAAGGATCCGCAGGATCCCAATACGCTGGGTGGCAAAGTTTTGCGCCTGCGCGACGACGGCTCCGTTCCGCCCGACAATCCGTTCGTGGGGCAGGCGGGTCATCGGGCTGAAGTTTATACCATGGGGCATCGCAGTGCGCTGGGCCTGGCCGTAAATCCCGCCACTGGCGAGATGTGGCAGAACGAAAACGGGCCCAACGGCGGCGATGAGATCAACATCCTGAAGCCCGGCCGCAATTACGGCTGGCCGATTGTGAGCTACGGCCGTACGTATCAGGGCCCCTGGCAGGTTGCGCCTCCGGGCCATGCCGGATTTGAGCCGCCGGTGGTGATCTGGATTCCAGCCATTGCGGTGTCGGGCATGACGTTTTACACCGGCGACAAATTTCCCAAGTGGAAGGGCGATGCGTTCGTCGGGTCGCTGCGCACCGGCGAGATTCCCGGGACCGGCCACCTGGAGCGCATTTTGTTCAACGACAAGATGGAGGAGCTGCGGCGTGAAGCGCTGCTGCGCGAACTGCGCCAGCGTATCCGCGACGTTCGCCAGGGTCCTGATGGATTCCTGTACGTGCTGACGGACGAAAAAGAAGGCGCGGTGCTGCGCATTGAGCCGGCGCAGTAGTTGAGCGTTGGATCGATAGCTGAATGGAATACGTTCCTGGCGGTTCAGGCCGGCGCCGCGGCCACTCTGACGGGGCTAGTGTTTGTCGCATTCTCGCTCAACCAGAGCAGAATTATGACGTTTCCCGGGCTGCCGGAGCGCGCCGGCGAATCGATCCTGCAATTACTGCAAGTATTTCTCATCTCGACCGTCGCATTAATTCCGGGGCAGCCTGAATGGATGCTGGCGGCTGAGTTTCTCGCGATCGCCAGCGTTTCCTGGGTGGCCCAAATTGTCGGGCAAGTTCGCTACCTGAGGATTAGAACCGGGCATCCGTGGTCCTGGTTCGTGCATCGG
>DATHNM010000225.1:0-2853 GCA_035486095.1 Bryobacteraceae bacterium | reverse complement strand
GTTTCCTTGTCCGTGATGGCCACGCCGAGCGCGGTCGCCAATCCCAATTCCTTCAAAATGGATTCGTCGGACGAGTCAACGATCAGCCCTCCCAGCTCATCCGGCACCGCTTTTTCAAGCTGCGCCAGCAAAAACACCACTTGCGCCGCAGGCGCCGGCCGCAACCCGGAAGTGCAATGCTCCGCGGACATTTCCGGCGGCCGCCCCGGCGCGCCGATCACCGCAAACGTTCTTCCCGCCTTCATGTACGCGCCGACTTCATTCGCTGTGGTGTTCAGCATCGCGCGCGGCGTCTGCTGCCGGAAAATCTTCTGGTTAATCTCCGAAATCTTTGTCAGGTCGCGCAGCGTCTCCACCGTATAGCTGCCTGTCCGCCCGGTCGGTGGCGTCGGCTTCTCTTCGATCACCGGAGCCGCTCCCACGGGCTTTGGCGGCGGCTGTGGCTTCGCCGCGTTCTTCGGCCACCAGTTCGCGGTCTGATAAAGGTTCTGCAACCGCGGATTGCGCGCTTCTTCGCCGGGAAACATCGAAGCGATCTTCTGCAACCGTTCCACGGCCTTTGCCTGCAGCGAATACTGCAGAAAAATCTCCGTCTGCACGATCAGGTCGTCCAGCGCCTGCATTTTGCGGCCCTCGTCGGTCGCGGGCGGCGGCCCTTCCAACTCCCGGCTGGCCTGCGCTTTGGGCGCCGATGTGTTTCTCGTCTGCACATTAGCGGTGCGCGCCATCCGCCCGGCCACCCGTCGCAGGAAGGCTTCGTCGGCATGCCCGCGCAGCCGTTCCAGGCGTTCCTGGCAGCGGTAGTCGTAGGAATCGATGTCCACCAGCCGGTCCAGCGCTTCGCATGCCTTCGGGAAAAAGCCGGAATTAAAATTCGCGTCGAATAGCCGGATCAGCACCTCAAAGTATTGCGATTCGCGGTTCAGTTCGTTATAAAGTCCCGCCCAGTATTCCAGGATCGGGATGGACTCCGGATGCTTCCCGCCAAGAGATTCCAGTTGAGTGGTAAACTCCACGGCCTTTTTATCGGCAAACAGCCGCCGCTTCAGGATCTGCAGGACTTCCACCGATTTGGAATCCTGGTCCGCACTGGCATAAGCGTCGGCCACATCAAAGAGTCGCACAACGCCCTCATTTTTTTCCTTCAGCAGCTTCTCCAGAATGGCGCGCGAACGATCCAGTTGCCCGGATTGCAGCAGCGCGTCGGCAAACGTATCCAGGAACGGCACGTCGTTCTCCGTCGCCGCAAATGGCTCCAGGAGCGCCGCAGCCTCAGAGACCTCTCCATTCCGCAGCTTGGCCTCGGCATAGAGCAGGGCCACACTGCGCTCCTGCGGCGCCAGCGCGTAAGCCCGCGCCAGCAGTTTCAGCGCTTCTGTCGGAGAGCCGGCAGTGGTTGACAGTTGCGCAGAGCGCAAAAACGCCCGCGCGGCCAGCGGATTTTTTCCCAGTTGCGCCGCGATCTCCGCCACCTTCATTTGCCGGGAAAGTTTCTCTGGATCCAATTGCGCGGTGCGTTCCCAGCAGAAGAGCGCATCTTCGTTCCGCCCAGCTTCGGAAAACATCTCCGCGGCCTTGGTGTACTGCTCGATCGCTTCATCGCCGCGATTCTGCTTCTGTAGCAGAAAGGCGTAACGCGCGATGCGTTCGGGAGATTGAATAGCCAGCGTATTCCGCAGGAAGCGGTTATAAATCGCCAGCGCCTTGGTCTCGTCCTTGGGATCGATCAGCAGGTCAAACAGGTGGCCGTAATAGACAGCTGCGCGATCAGGCTGTTCCAGCCGTGTGTACAAATCGCCCAGCGCCTGCGATGCCTCCAGGTGTTGCGGGGAACCATCGAGCACGGCAAGATACGCCTCGATCGCGTCCTCGACGCGGTTCTTCTCCAGAAATTTCTTCGCCCGCTCCAGCTGTTTGCTGACGTCTGCGGCCATCGGGGATTTGCCTTAGGTTTCTTGCCGGGTTTCGTGCCTGTTTCCTGCAAGGTAGCGTTCACCGCCACAATGGGCGCTCTGAACGCCATTTCCACTATATACCCCCGGTGAGATGCCGCCAAAAGCAGACTGGCCACGCGTTGGGCAATCCGGCAAGAGGCGGCGCCGCGCGGTCCGCCGGCGGGAGGACAGATGTATGACTGAACGAACTTTACGGAGCTAGGGGGGACTAAAATCTCGGCTAAGAAAAACGCACCCCACGGAACCGGCGTTGTGAGCGTCCGGAAAGTGGAGTGCGCTGGGTGTTAAAGCCGTTGTCGCCCGTCTTAGGCGAAATCCTTGTCCATACTGCCTGACCGCCTCAATAGATGAGTTCGCGATCGGTAATAGTCCGGAATGGAAGCGCTTGCGACATGTAGTTGATCCAGCAGCTGTCGTATTGGCCGGTGAAATTACCGCCGCCGTTCCAATTCATCGTCGGTATTCCCGGGGCGTGGTTGGATCCCAGGGGAATGGGGTTGCCAGAAGCATCGTTTAGATTGGCCACGATCAGTGCCCCATTCAGGGTGCCGTTACCACCGCCATTCTTTGTGAATGTCCCTTTTCCTATCACCAGAATTATTCCGTTGTAACTGGGATTCCCGCTGAGGGTCAGGTTTCCGGTCACCAGCAGAATGCCCGCTCCAGTGCTTGGGCCCATGGAAAGGTCACCATTAACGACGTTAATCACGGGGTTGGCATTGGTACCCATGTTTACAATGCTTGGATTGTTTCCATAGATGTTGGCTGGGGCTGCGGAGGCGGTGATCGAACTAACCAGGGCGGTCAAACCATCCACGGTGGCCAGGGTGCCCAGCGCCCCATTTACGTTTGAGACGGCTGGTGTAGCCGTTGCTCCAGATGTATATTTCGCCGGCTT
>DATHNM010000224.1:0-2820 GCA_035486095.1 Bryobacteraceae bacterium | reverse complement strand
CGCTGCCCGCCAACAGGCGAACCAGGCCCAGCAACGTGACCTGGCGATAAATGGGGGCATACCGCCGGCAGACCGATCCGAAACGCGCAAACTGCTGCCGGATGACGTTGAGTTCGGCCGCATCGGGGATCATGTCGCTGTTCGGCGTCAGGTCCGTTGAAACTGTCGGATACACATAGAAGCAATCCACCCGTGCGTTCGGATCGGCAGTCCACGCCTCGCGGGTCATTTTGCCGTCAGCGGCGATTACCGTGGTGGTGAGATCCACGTCGCAGGCATCGCCCTGCAAGCCGGGCCGGCACAGCCAGGTTTTCGCGTCGCTGTAATCGTTGGGCTGTGGCGCTGCCTGGGGCGCGGGCTGCGCCAGCCCCAGACCGGCGGTCAGCGCCGCAATCGCAAATATTTTCAATAGAGCAACCTCACTTTTGTTTGGGCGGATCCGGATCGCTCTGCGCTTCCGGCGCCGACGAGCCCAGAAGCAGCTTGCGGCCATCCGGGTATGTCAGGTTGCGCCCGTTGGCGCGTCGCACCGAATGGTCACGCGATTGGTAACCATCTACAACAATCTCGGTTCCCACCGGCAGGCTATCGCGTGTTACGCCGTGCCGCAACAGTGAGTTGGGACTTCCGCCTTCAATCATCCAGACTTCCTTGGAACCATCCGGCTTGCTGACTTCCACGTGGATCCAGGCGTGCGGATTCACCCATTCGACCTTCACAACCTTACCTTTTAAAAGGATCGGCCGATCCGGATCGAACTCGCCGCCGAAGGCGTGATGAGCCGGCATCGGCATGGCTGCAGCCAGGCACAGGCCAGCGATTACAACCAGGGATTTCATGCTGGTCCTCATTTTTTGGCCTTCTCCGCGGCTTCGGCTTCTCGCGCCCGCGCGCCACGCAGGATATCTTCCAGCGCGTAATTCGCCTCATGGCAGGCATATTCATAAATTGGTTCGTTGGTTGCAGGCCAGGCGTATTCGCCGGTCCAGGGCCGATCCCAAGTGGCTGGGTCCTCCACTGTAAATCGATACAGCAGCGTCTTTGGGTCTATGCGCGAAAAGCGCTCCACCACGTGCAGATTGTCGGTGGAACCACGAAAGCGCGTCTGTTCGTTGAAATTGGTAGTGTCCACTACCAGCGTGTCGCCTTCCCAATGGCCCACCGAATCTCCCATCCATTTGCGAATGGCCTTGGGAAGATGCTGGGCGTTCATGCGAACGATGCGGGCATCGTGAACCATTTCGGTGAGGATCATGATCGAATCCGGAGTCTGCACAATCTGGTGGAGATTGTTATAAAAGTAATCCGGCAGAGCGGGCGGCCCAGACGTGGAACCAAATCCCAGCAGGCAGCGTTCACCAAGCGGGCGGCGCTCGGGATCATCGTAGGAGCCGGCGGGTTCCAGTCCCGGATCCCGGCTTTCCTGCGCGTCCGACGTCGGCCTGGCCAGCAATGCCAACATTCGTTTGCGCGCCGCCGGTGTTAACGTGGGTACCCGGCCATCCGCGGGATCCACCACGATCGACGTGCGAATTTGTCCGTCGACTACGGTGTATCTGGAACCAGGATCCAGCCAGAAATTGTTGTAGCCGCCTACGTTGCCGGCCGCGCCCGTTGATCCATCGCCGCCTTTGGGGGGCGCCGCGCGATCGCCCTTGATTGCCGCGTTGCCTTTGTCGCGCTGTGCGGCGGTCTCTTTCTCGAGTTTGGCCGCTTCGTCGGCCGTGAGGACGGCCTTGGTTCCGGCCGGCCTTTCCAGCGGCGTGAGCGTGGCCAGGTCATAGGTGCCTTCCAGATCCGGGTGCCCGTCCGGCAATCGCGCCTGCGAAGCCGCGCGGGGGGGCATTGCGGCAATCGCCGCCAGACCTGCGAACAGGACGAAGAGCTTCCGCATGACTACACCTCCCCGCTACTTGGACAGCGGCTTCTTCCGCCACTGGCCATACATTAACTCTTCCACAAATTCAGGGCATTTGAAATCCAGGAGCTGCGCGTTCTTTTCCTGACGCCGGTAGAGCGCCATGCTCATTTTCCAAGGGCGTGAAAAGACCTGGGGATCATCGATGGTGGCTTCATAAGAGATGATGTCCGGGCTGGTGCGCGTGTAACGCTCCACAACATGCAGCGCTTCGCTGTGATAATTCCCGGCCCGATCGAACCAGGTGGAATCGTTCATGCCTTTCACATCCAGCACCAGCGTGTCGCCCTCCCAATGGCCCACCGACTGGCCCATCCAGGAATCCACCGGAGGCGGCCCGGGGTCTTTGAGAAAGATATTGCGAACCGCTCCGGCGTATTCATAAACGATCGTAATCGCGCTGGCGCTCTGCAAAATCTGAAATGGATAAGGCATGTAAGTGGCGCGAGGGACACCCGGTAAATAGCATTTGATTTCGGGGTCGGAGGTCAGCCAGTTTTCCCGGTTCTGGTTCCGCTTCGCCAAAGCTTCGGGTTTGTAGGGAAGCTCGCCGCCTTCCACTACACCCAGCCCGGGCGGGACTGAGCCCACCGCGCCCAACGCCAGCACGGGTGCAGCGGGAACCGGGCCATAAGGGCCGGGCCGGACGGCCAGCGCCGCGCGCGCGACATGCGCCTCCACATCGTAATTGGCTTCGTTCAAGGCCTGCCAGATGCCGTTGAGGTCTGGTTTTCCGCCGGCTGTGCGGGGCGCGCGATAGGCGGCAGTTTGGGCGGCCAGCGGCAGCGCGATTAGCGCCAGGGCTGTCACGATCCGCATCAGGCTCGCCTTCAGGAACATATTTCGCACACGGTTTACACCTGGTCAGGCCTTCAGATTGTAAATCAGCCCGAAAGGATCCT
>DATHNM010000223.1:0-9511 GCA_035486095.1 Bryobacteraceae bacterium | reverse complement strand
AAATCCTGATAATTGCTCTTCCCGAAAAGATCGCCCGCAAAAATCGTAATTACCTTGGCGTCGGTCTTGGTGATGCGTTTGGCTTCCATGCCCATGCGGTTCACCGGTGTCTGCGAGTGCGTGACGAACCACATGTCGGGCACTTCCAAGCCCAGCACCACATCGGCGGAAGCGACGCTACCGGCACCATACAGCGGATGCGTGGTGGGGAAATTCATGCGGAAGTGGCGATCGATGACCGGCGCCTGCAGCGTCTCCGCCAGTTGGATCATCAGATCGATCCCTTCCGGAGTGCGCGCGACGCGGCCCGCGATGATTACGGGATTCTCGGCGTCCGCCAGCATTTTGGCGGCTTGCTTCCCAGCGCCGTAATCGCCCGCGGGCGGCGAAGCCAAGGTAAGCTTGGGAATCTGCAATCGCCGGTCGGCGTCCGAAATCGGCTCTTCCTGCATCACCGCGTCAGCCACGATCACCACCGGCTCCATGGGCGGCGTCATCGCGATCTTATAGGCGCGCACGGCGGATTCGGCGAACCCTCCCAGCGACACCGGCGCGTCGTCCCACTTGGTGTAATCGCGAACCATGGAAGCCGCGTCTTGCACGCTGTGTGCCCACTCAACATCGCTGCGGCGCCACGCCCCGTCTTGAATGTTTCCGAGCAAAATATACACCGGCACGCGATCGGCATAGGCGTTATAGATGGCCATGGACGCATGTTGCAGACCCACTGTGCCGTGCGCCATGATCATCATCGGCTTGCCTTCGATCTTGGCGTAGCCGTGCGCCATGCCCACCGACGATTCTTCATGGCAGCAGGTGATCAGCTCAGGCGCCTTGTTGCCGCCGTAATTGATGAGCGATTCATGGATGCCGCGGAAGCTGGAACCGGGGTTGGCGGCGACGTATTCGAAGCCCAAGCTCTTGATCACGTCGACCATGAAGTCAGATCCCGGCCGGTCCGTGGTCCATACGTCCACGCGCGGTGGCGGCGCAGCGGTTTCGGCGGCAGTTTGCTTGGCGCCCGGCAGCGGATTCGGAGTGGCGGGGCGATGAACCTCGGCCGCTTCCTGGGCTTTCGCGGCTTCAGGTTTTGCCACCAACGCGGCAGCTGCGCCGGCGGCCCCCGCAGCGGCGCCCTTTAAGAAGCCGCGACGGTCAACTGAAATCTTCTTGGATCTCGCCATGGTGAATCCTCCGTGGGGGTTGAAACACTCATACTTTATCACGACAGCCCAGCCGGCTGAGACCGCTGCGGATAGCCGCGGAACGCACCGAACGCCGGTTCAACGAAGCGCCGGAGCCGACGCCAGCACCCGGTATTTTCGCAGCAGTTCGTAGATCACCACGCCCCCGGCGGTAGCGACATTCAGCGAGTGTTTGCGGCCCAGCATGGGAATGCGCACGTGCGTGTCGCATAGAGCCAGCAGCGGGTCGGCCAGGCCGTCCACTTCGTGCCCGAACAGCACGCAGACCGGGAAACGCGGCTGCCAATCGTACAGGTCCGTGGCGTGAACGCTGGTTTCGATGGCTGCGATTTCGTGGCCTTGCTGGCGGAGCCGCAGGACCAGCGCGGCGGGGTCCGCAGCATGTTCCCACGGGACGGTTTCCTCGGCCCCCAGCGCCGTTTTTGCGATCCCTTTGTGGGGCGGGCGCCCGGTGATTCCGGTTAAGTACAGCTTCTCGCAGCCGGCTGCGTCGGCCGAACGGAAGAACGCTCCCACGTTGTACAGGCTGCGCACGTTATGCAGCAGCATGGAAACCGGGATGGGCCGCAGGCCTTGGTAGGGTGCGGCTGCCTGCGTGACCAGATAGGGGACGCGGTCTGTGGATCGCAATGCTTCAGTAGATCTCAAAACAGTAGGCCCGGTTGTCGCCGCTCGGCGACAGCGCATATTCGCCATTTTCCAGCGCTTCGTCCACTTCCACGCGGAACAGATGCCCGCCCAGAGGCTTGACGGCCAGATGCAGCGCGTGCGATCCGCCGCGCCGCCGGCTGCCGTTTAACGAAACTTCGCGATTACCGCCCTTCACGTCCATGCGGTACAGCTCGAAGGTCTCTGGCTGGATCTGGCGCGCGTCGATGATAAATATCGGCTCGGCCAGCGGCGTGCGCGCGGGCGAAGACGCACCGGAGATGAGGAACGTGTCGTTCTTTTTCCCCTCCTGCCGGGCGTCGGCCACCTCGGTTTCAACCAGGGAAGAGGCATGCAGCAGGTAAGGGATGTCGGGCTTGGGAGGCACGGGGCCGGCGTATTTGTCGGCCGCGGCCAGGCAGCCGGCTGTCAAAAACGCGAGAGCGATCTTACGGCGCATAGTGAATCTATTTTCCCGCTTTTGCGCCGCGCGGTGGTGAGGCGCTCCACGCGGTGCGAATTTCATTTACGAATTTCTCCAGCTGCGGCGCTTGATACAGCACTGCGGCGCCATCCCCGTTCGGCGGCAGCAGCACGGCGCTTGCTCCATCAGCCAGGTACAAGCGCACGCGCTGGCCGCTGGCCACGCGATACCAGCCCGAGCGGTAGTGCGCCAGGGCGACGCCGTTGGTGCGGACAGTGGGACGCCATTGAGCGTCCCGGTTGAGATCGACAATGCGGATTTCACCCACGTCGATGGAAGAAGCGGATAAGGTCACCGGATAAAAACGGTCGTGAATGGTAAGCGCCTCCTTCGTCAGGGTATAGCGGGGAACCCCTGGCGAATCGGTGAACGTGGCTACCAGTAAACCAATAGCCGCCAGGGTTGCGGCAACCACCATCAATCTTCCGGCCGCACCCCGGGTATGAAATGGCTGGATCGCCTGGTCCGAATAGGATGGGGAAATCGGCGCGACGGCGCGGATCGCTTCCAGGAAAGTATCCGGGTCGTCCGGGCTGAACAACACCGTTTTTGTACCCGTAATCAGCACCACGGACGTGCTGCGATTGGTGACATACCAGGTGGATTTACCAAGCTTGCTGGTCCTAAAAAGGCCGTAGTATCCGAACAAACCGCCGCTGCCCCATAATCGCAGGCAGCCGCGGAAGTCCTCGGGCGTGGTCTTTCTGGCTTCGCGAACGTCGTCCAGCGATATACGGACGGTTCCCGCCAGGCGCTGCACCAAAATCGCGCGGCCGTCCACCCGGTAGCCGCGCGGCGAGTAGGCATAGGCTGCCAGCATCAGTGCCAGCGACAAACAAGCCAGCGCCGCGCTGTGAACGGCCATCGTCACGCCCAGAAAGCCTAGGCATACTATCGAAGAAACGATCTTGGTGGTGCGATCGTAATGGACGGCGAACGCCATTCCGGCTTCCCCAGCGCTATTCCCGGATCAGAAGACTGGTGCGATCTTCCACGGCGCGGCAAATGCGGTGCAAATCGGTTTCGTCTACCGGCTTGCTGAGCACGAAGCCTTCGCTATTGCGGAACGCGCGGCCGACATCGCTGTTAAACGCGTCGGTAAGCAGAACAAAACCACCCACACGCAGGCGCACGCGCTCGCAAAACGCCACCCAATTAAGGCTGGGCAAGCGGACGGCGCAGATCACCATGTCGAACCGCAGGCGTTCCACGATGTCCAGTCCCTCTTCGGCGCTGGATACCGGAACCACCCGGTCGCCACGATTGCCCAGCATCTGTACCAACTGGCGCTGCACTTTCGCGTCCGGCTCCACCACCAGGACGGTGAGCTGGCGGATGGCTTCGGACAGTTCAGAAGCGCCGCCGCTCTGCCGGGCTTCGATCACCGGCAGCTCGATATCGAAGCGCGCCTGCGCGGGCGACGTGCGGACCACCCGGAACTCGCCGCCGTGGCTCTCAACGATGCCGCGGCACACGCCCAGGCCCAGCGCGCCCGATCCGGTATGGTCGCCATCGGTGGAATCGCCCCGGGTGTCGGGCGAACGCAGTGGATAGGAGATCTCCACCAGCACGCGCTTGGCCAGCAGGCTGCTTGAAACGGTGATCACTTTGTCGCGCGCCTCGGCGGCCGACTTTTCGGCGTCCACCAGCAGATTGAGCAGCACTTGTTCCAGTTGCCCGGGTGAGCCCAGCACGATGGCGCGCTTGACGGCGAGCTGGGATTTAATTTCCACGCCCTTGGCTTTCCATTCGGGAGCACGAAACTTCAGCAGTCCGGAAAGGATGGCATTCAGATCCAGCGGCTCGGCTTGCGCCTGCTCCACATTGGCGAAGGAAACCAGGCGCGAAACGATTTCCGACGCCCGGCTGGCTTCCTTGGTGATGGATTCCAGTTCGGCGTGATACGCATCGCCGTTGCGCGAGAGCAGCGCGGTGGCCAGCGTCCCGATGGAGTGCAGCGGGGAGCGCAGCTCGTTGGCAACGTCAGAGATCAGCTGTCCGGCGGCGGCCAGCTTTTCACTGCGGAATAACTGCTCCCGCATGGAGTGCTGTTCCTGCAGCTTCAGCGCGGTTGCAATCTGGTTGGCCAGGTGCTGCATGGCCGCCTGCTCGCCCTCGCTGAAATAGTGGAAGCGGCCCGAGTGGTGTATCTGCAGCACACCCATCAGCTCGCTTTGCGCGAACATCGGAATAAGCAAAACCGAGCGCGGCGCCAGCACCGTGTCTTCCTTGCGGAAATGCGGGCTGCGGCGCACGTCGGGAATCGCAATTAACGCATGGTTGCGGAAGCAGGCGGCAATGCCCGAAGCCATGGATCCGGAGGGCGCTTCCGGATCGATGGACTCCACCGACGAGTTATTGGAGTGCACCCCATCCAGCGTCTTAGTCGCTCGATTGTGGATGTACAGGCCGGCGCCGGTGGCATCGGAGAGCGCGGGGAGATTCAGTATCAGGCGCCGCAGTATCTCGGTGGAGGAAGTGGCGCCGATCACCTGCTCGCCCAGCGAATTCAGCAGCCGCATCTGTTTCCGCAGCGCCGCCATACGCCGTTCACGGAACCACCAGATGGAGGCCAAAGTGCCGGCCAGAATCAGCGCGGCCAGCAGCACCGGCGGCTGAATGGCCCAGCCCCGTTCGATCACAGCCACCGACGCCGGGCTGGTGATTAGGATCTGGAAGTAGCGATCGAAAGGCGGCAGCGTGCAATATTGGCTGGCGATGCCGGTGACGCGGATGCGATCGCCGGTGCGAAAGCCGCTCAATTGGGGGCCTGTGTCGCGCCGCGTTCTTGGCAGGAACACGTTGAGTTCGCTGCTCCGCGGGCCGATCAGGATCAGGTCTCCACCGCCATTCTGACTCTCGCCGGTGATAATGCTTTCCAGCGTCACCAGCACGCCCATGTAGCGGAAAGACTCCAGATCCAGCGCGGTTACGGCTTTGGCGGCCGGGGCCGTCTGGTGGCGCAGCCGGCGGATTGTGCGCGGCAGCAGAATTGGTAAGCCGGCTCTTCTTGAGATGGTTCCCTGGGCTTCCACCCAATCGCCCGGGGTAAGGTCCGGCAACTGGGGAATCTCCGGCCGCAGAAGCAGCCCGAAAAAATTCTCGTCCTGAATGGCGACGTAAGAAGAATCGGTGATCCAGATGGGCCGCGAAGAGACCTGGCCGGTCACCAGCACGTCTTGGCCTTCATAAACCGGTACGCGATCGCGGCCGGTGCGCGAACCAGCTTGTTCCAGCGTGATTTTGTTTTGAGGCGCGGCGGACTTGCCGGCAGGCGCTGGTTTGGTCTGCGCCCAGGCTGGGCTAAGCGCCGCGGCCAGCAGCACACCCAAAGCGATGCTCCGGAGCGTGGTCATGTTATCTAGATAGTTCGACCCAATGCCCTCAAAATCCAACGCTATCAATGCCTTTCGAGCGTCGTGGCACACGGCTAGTCAGATGGGAGAGTTCTCAACGGGATCATAACACAGGTGCATGCTGGAACTGTCATTTGTGACGCGGTGTCTAATCCCGCATGATGAAAGCCCTGGCCTGCGTTGGCCTGGCATTTGTATGCTCCTGCGCTCGGCCACGCACGCAGGGTTCGTTCCGTGTCTTGCCGGGCACACCGGATTACCTGCTTCGTGCGCCGGACGCCAGCGAAACGCCTTTTCCGGAAGTGCTCAACCGCTACAGCGATGCCGGCGATGGTCAAGGCTGGCTGTTGCATCCTCACACTGAGTTGCATATCGAGAATGCTTACTACCGGGAAGGTGCGCCCAAGCATGGAGTCGCCAATTTCATTGGCACCGAGCAAGCCGTCTATCAGGTTCGTCCCACCGGTCTGCGCCTGACATCGGTGCAATCCGGCCTGGACCAGCGCCGTCCCGCGGACCAGGCGCCGGTTCAGGAGCTTATTGGACCGTCCCAATTGCATCAACGCTACTATCGCTACTTCTTCCAGATTGTGTTCCGCCAACAGGCGGGCGCGCGAGGCGCGGTTTTATTGGGCGCAGGTTCCGGCAAGCAGTTGGATGCTCTGGCCGGGCGCTTGCTGACGGACCCGGATGCGGTGTGCGTTGGGCAATCGCCGCATTGCGCCGTGTTTCCCGAAGCCTGCACGGTGGCGCTTGCAATCGAGATCGTCGTGAACGGCGCGGCACGCTCCGTGGCGTGGGGCAGTTTATTGGAGAGCATTGCCAGGCATCCGCGAAAGCTGCGGTTGTCACGGCTGCATGCGGGCAGACTGATCCCGGTAGAGGTTGACGCCGCCGATCCCAACGCCTTGCGCTTGCCGCTACTGCCGGGCGACCGGGTGGATTGGGAATAGATATCCGTCCTTGAATTCCATGGATTAGTGTGATTCAAATAACCATTTCTTGCTAAACTGCCGAACTAAACGTCACAAGCCTGCGCTGGACGTATATTTTTTTCGAAAATTCGCCGATCAATCTAATTAGAGGAGGCTTGTCCCGGGCTGAGTGTGCGCCCTTACGCCTCCGCGGAATCCGGCCCGCACTATGCGCCTTGTAAATCCTCCCGGCGAAGGTTCAGAGCTGTCGCGCTCTCCCCTGCTCCGCTATGGCTGCGCGGTGGCCGGCGTCGGTGTGGCAACCTGGGTCCGGCTTTTGCTCGACCCGTTGCTTGGCAATCAGATCCCTTATCCCACCTTGCTCTTCGCCGTCCTGCTGGCGGCCTGGTATGGAGGTGTGTGGCCCGCATTACTGGCGGTGGTTCTGGGAATATTTTCCGCGGACTATTTTCTGGTATTGCCCAGGGGCAGTTTCGGGCTCACCGGCGCGGAACAGTATATCGACCTGGCCTTGTATTTGGCCGTGGGCGTTGGCATTGCGGTGCTCGGCGGAGCCATGCAGTCTGAATCCCTGCGCACCATTCGAAAACTTCAAAAAGCCCAGGATGCACTCGCGCAAGCTGAAGAGCGCCTGCGGCTGACCCTGCGTTCATCGGGAATCGGCGTTTGGAACTGGAACATCGCGCCGAATGTCGTTGAGGCGGATGAACATTGTTCAGTCCTCTTTGGTGTGGCCTGCGCCGAGCTTCCGAAAACACTGGAGGAGTTTGGGACGTTCGTGCACCCGGACGACCGCGCGCGTGTTCAGGGGGAGGTCGCCGTTGCGGCGGAAAGCGGCGCCGAATACGACACCGAATTCCGCATCCTGTGGCCGGACGGGTCGGTCCGGTCTATGGCTGCGCGCGGGAAACTCTATTACGACGGCGCCGGACAGCCGCAGCGTCTGACAGGGGTGACCTGGGACGTCACCGAACGGCGCCAAACGGAGGAGCATCTGCGTGCCGCGGCGAAAAGGCTGGTGGCGGAGGGCAAATTCCGGGAGCTTCTGGAAGCAGCGCCAGACGCGGTTGTAGTAGTGAATGCCGCAGGGAAAATCGTCGTCGTTAATACCCAGGTAGAGAAACTGTTTGGATACACGCGCGACGAATTGCTGGGGCAGAGCATTGAGATGTTAATTCCGGACAGGTTCCGGGGGCAACATCCCGGGCATCGCGGAGGCTTTTTCGGCCAACCTAAAGGGCGTCCCATGGGTGCCGGCCTGGAGCTCTACGCGTTGCGCAAGGATGGCGCCGAGTTCCCGGTTGAGATCAGTCTGAGCCCGCTCGAGACCGAGGAAGGCTCGCTGGTGTCCAGCACCATTCGAGACATCACGGAACGAAAGCGCGTGGAACGGAGCCGGGAGCAGCTTGCCTCCATCGTCGATTATTCCGATGACGCCATCATTGGCAAGTCGCTGCAAGGAATTATTTTGAATTGGAACAAAGGAGCGGAACGGCTGTATGGTTATTCAGCCCAAGAAGTGATGGGCCAGCCGATCTCCATTCTGCTTCCGGCAGACCGGCCGGACGAACTGATGCAAATCATATCCAAGCTCCGGCAGGGCGAAATAGTCAATGAAGAGACTGTGCGGCGCCGCAAGGACGGCACGCTGATCGATGTTGCACTCACCGTTTCTCCCATTAAGAATACCCGGGGGGAAGTCACGGCGGCGTCCTCCATCGCGCGCGATATCAGCGAGCGGAAACGCGCCGAGAGCAAGTTCCGGGGGCTATTGGAAGCCGCGCCGGATGCGGTGGTGGTGGTGGATCGGGAAGGCAAGATTGTCCTGGTCAACACCCAGGTGGAGAAGCTGTTTGGATACGCGCGCGAAGAGCTGCTGGGCCAGGCCATAGAGCTGCTGGTGCCGGAGCGTTTTCGGGGCAAACATCCGGGCCACCGCGCGGGCTTTTTCGTCGATCCACGGGTACGGTCGATGGGCGCCGGCGTGGAGCTCTTCGCATCGCGCAAGGATGGCAGCGAGTTTCCGGTTGAGATCAGCCTGAGTCCGCTCGAAACCGAAGACGGACTGCTGGTTTCAAGCGCCATTCGCGACATCACCGAGCGCCGGGCGGTGGAGAATGAGCTGCGCCGCAGCCGCGCCATCTTAGAGGGACTGTTCGAATCGCTGCCCGGCCTGTTCCTGATCTTCACCGTCGACCTGAAGATCGTTTCGGTAAGCGACGCCCTGCTGGAGGCCACCCGGACCAGGCGCGAGGACGTGCTCGGCCGCAGCGTTTTCGAGATCTTTCCCGACCAGCCTGGAACCACCGCGATCTCCAGCTGGCGGGCATCGCTCGATCGAGTGCGCCAGACCGGCACGCCGGACACCATGGCCATCACCAAGTACGACATCCGGCGGCCGGATGGCGTGCTGGAGGAGCGCTATTGGAGCCCCATGAACTCCCCGGTGCTGGGGGCGGACCGTCGAATTGAGTATTTCATCCATCGCGTGGTGGACGTTACCGAGTTTGTACGGCAAAAACAGTATCCGGCGGGCAACGCGTTGAAGCCGCTCACCCGCGTGGAGCAGATGGAGGCCGAGATATTTCACAACTCGGCGCAGCTGGAGGCGGCCAACCGGGAGTTGCAAGACGCCAATGCGCAGCTCCAGCAAGCCAAGGCAGAGGCCGAAGGCGCCAACCGTGCCAAAAGCACTTTTCTGTCGACCATGTCGCACGAAATCCGTACCCCGATGAACGCCATTCTCGGCTACGCCCAGTTGATGCTGCGGGATGCCAGCCTGGGCGCGGATGCGAATGAGAATCTAAAGATCATCGGCCGCAGCGGCGAACATCTGTTAGGCCTGATAAACGATATTCTCGACATGTCCAAGATCGAGGCCGG
>DATHNM010000222.1:0-6358 GCA_035486095.1 Bryobacteraceae bacterium | reverse complement strand
CGGTGCTGGCCGCGTTGGACGCCTGGGAAGCACAAAGCTGTCGCGATCAACTGGAGATCCTGATTCTCTGCCCCAGCGCCGGCGTCGGGACTCTTCCGCCCGGACAGGTGCTGATTGCAACAGGTGAGCTGCACCTGCACCAGGCGCGCGCGAAAGGTATCCTTCAGGCCAGCGCCGACTATGTGATGTTGGCGGAGGATCACTGTCTGCCTGACAAGTTCTGGGCGCAGGCTGTTCTGGATCGTCTGGCCGAAGGATGGGATGCCGTGGGGCCGTCCCTGCGTTCGGGCAACCCGGCCACAAACTGGGCACAGGCAGCATTCCTTCTGGGGTATGGCCAATGGATGATGCCCGCTACCGGTTCCGTGCGTGTTTTGCCGGGACACAATGTTGCTGTGCGGAAAAAGCCCCTGTTGGAATTGGGTCCCGCGCTCGAAAATGAATTGTTGGTGGCGGCGTTTCTTGTTCGCCGGTTGCAGCAGCAAGGCCAGCGTTTCTTTCTGGACGCCCAGGCAACCATGCGGCATTTCGATGTGCCTGGCGGCCGGAAGGAGATGCGGATCTTCTATTGCGTTGGCCTGGGGTTTGGAGCCATCCGGACCCTGCACTGGCCCAGGCTGGGCCGGGCCTTTTACTGGTTGATCATCCCGGCCATTGCAGCCCGGCATTGGGGCCGCGCCCTGATCCAATACCGGCGCGCCGGAGGGCAGGCCAGGCTGAATCCGTGGTGCCTGCTGGCCGGCGCTTTCCTGGCTTTGGGCTGGGCCTGTGGCGAATCCATTGGCGCGCTCATAGGAGTGGCCCGGGCCACGCCCTCTCTCTCGTTCAGCGAGATAAAGCCGGTGGCGCGCGGCGACGTGTAAACAAACGTACTGGCTGTACCACGCCCTGGAACGCGAAGTGTAATTGGCGCGATTTTTATGTAACTATCTCGAAATAGCAATGGTCTATAGTAGTTCCGCGTTTCGAAAGAGAGGCAACACTGTGAGACTGGGGATCGCTGTACTGCTCCTTGCTTTTGCGGCCACCCGGGTCCAAGCACAGTTCGATGTCTTAACCGCGCAATACAACCTGAGCCGAACCAGCAGCAACATGCGAGAAAGGGTGCTCACTCACGCCAATGTAAACAGCGCCCAATTCGGCAAGCTCTTTACCAGAACCGTGGATGCTCCTTTCTACGCATTTCCGTTAATCGTCACAAATTTCCAGGTGCCGGGCGTGGGCCTGCGAAATCTCCTCTTTGTGGCGACGCTTGGAAATACGGTGTATGCTTTCGATGCCGACGATCCAAACGCCACGAATCCATATTGGTCTGTGAACCTGGGCACGCCCCAGCCCACTACTTGCTGTTACCCCGGCCCTACGGAGGGAATCCTCAGCACGCCGGTCATCGACCGCGCCACCAACACCATCTATCTGACCGCCATTGTGCAATCCACGGAAACGAATCTGTTCGTATACGCGCTGGATCTTGCCACCGGCGCCATGAAATACAATTCGCCGCGCATGATTACCTACACCTTTCCTTCCGGGATGACCGCCACCAACGCTTCTACCTGGTTACAAAGAGCGGCGCTGCTGCTTTATAACAACGTGTTATATGTAGGGACCGCCAATGTTTTAGAAAACCCTCTGGATTATCACAGTCAGGAAGGATTCATCCAGACCTTCCAGGCCGACAATCTCAGCGTGCAGTTCGACAGTTTTGAAACTACTCCCAGCGGACAAGGCGGCGGATTCTGGCAAGCCGGTCGCGGTATTGCGGCCGATTCCTCCGGTAACGTTTTTGTGGCGCTAGACAGCGATGCTTACAATCCTCTGATGTCGTTCGCTGTTTCGGTGGTGAAGTTCGGCGCGGGAACGCTTTCTCCCATCAGTTGGTTTACACCCGCACACTGGGCTTACCTTTATCCCCAGAATCTGGATCTGAGCGCGAATGGCGTCACGCTGATACCGGGAACGAATTTAGCTTTCGCAGGCGGGAAGACCGGGGTAATCTATTTGCTGGACCAGTCTAATCTGGGGGGATTGGGAACCAGCGGGGGAAACACACCACTGCAGGAGTTTCAAGCTTCCGACGGTTGCGGGATGACGGATTGCGCCCAGCATTTGCCGACGGCCTATTGGCCGCACCCCAGCACTCCGTATTTATATGTCTGGGATGTGCACGATTATCTGAGGGCATATCCCTTCAATCTGGCTTCCGGGCGATTCTCTACGAACTATGCGACCGTGGGTTCCCTACTGCCAAACAGGGCAGGAGGGATAACAGTAAGTTCCAACGGGGCGGAGAAGGGCACGGAAATTGTCTGGGCTACGGCGGCAATTGAGGACGCATATACCGCGGCTGTCCCGGGAACGCTGCACGCGTACGACGCCACTGACATTACCAGCGAACTTTATAACTCCGATCAGAACTCAACCCGGGACGCCATGGGAACATTCCTCAAAATGACCACGCCGGTAGTGGCCAACGGGAAGGTGTACGTGAATACGCAATCCAACACCGTTCCTGTTTACGGGCTGCTTTGTCAGCAGAATGCGGGGTCCGACGTCAGCATCAGCAGCGGGCCGTTCGTCCAGATTCCGGGGACATCGAATTACACCCAGCAAGTGACGTTTCTCAATCAGGGAACCGAAGCCATTGGCGGGCCGTTCGCCTTGGTATTGAGCGACCTTTCCGCCGGGGTGAAGCCGCAAGGCAATACCGGAACAACTTCTTGTATCGCGCCCGCGGGAACGGCTTATGTTCGCCTGGCGCACGCGCCCCTGTGGCTGAAGGCGGGCGCTTCCTTCGTGGCGGAACTCGAATTCACCGCGAAGGGAACCACCGGGATAACTTACACGCCGATTCTGGTGGCGGGGAGCGGCGGCCAGTAAGTCGCAACTGAATTCACTTTGCCGGTCTTCCGTTCTCTTGGCATAACTTGACCAGATCGCAGATGTTCGCTTCGCCCACGCACATCACGGTGTCGGCACCGCCCCAATAGATTTTCACGGTTCCATCGGGCTCCGGAACGGCGCCGCAAGTGAACACCACGTTGTGGACGTAGCCGGTTACTTCCCATGGATCTTCCGGTTGCAGAATCCACGAATCGCCCACGCCGATGATTTTGGCCGGATTTTGCAGGTCATGCAGGGCGACGCCCAAACGATAGACCGATCCGTCCATGGTCTGGAAGACTCCGTGATAAATGGAGAGCCATCCCTGTTCGGTTTTAATGGGCGGGGCGCCGGGCCCGATCTTCATTTCGTCCCAGTGGTAGGGCTCGGGCTTCATGATGAGCTGGGAGTCGCCCCAATAACGCAGATCCGGCGAATAGGAGATCCAGATGGACCAAGGCGCGATCTCGGAATGCGGCCGGTCTAGCCGGGCATACAGTCCAGCGAACTTTTCAGGAAAGATCACTACGTTGCGATAGTCAGCCTCCGTGATCAGACAGACTTTTTCCACGGAACTGAAGTCTTTCGTCTTGGCCAGCGCGATACGCACTCCGTTGCGGGAATAAGCGCTGTAGGTGATCAGGTATTCGCCGTCGATGTGGGTGATGCGCGGATCTTCCACGCCGAACTCTTCATAAGCTGCCAATGGACCCTCACGTTCGGGCACCAGAAAAGGCGCAGGATCGGCAGTGAAGCGGAAGCCGTCGTGGCTGCGCGCTAAACCCAGGATGGAGCGGCCGGTCCGGAGGTGGGAGCGGAACAGCATGATGTATTTGTCGTGAACCTTCACCACCGCCGCGTTGTGGACGGTTTCCACTGGGTATGGGATCTGCGCTTTGGTGAGGATCGGATTCTGGCCGTATCGCCTGACAATTTCCCTCATGACCGCCCTTTCGCTTCCGGCTCAAAAATCTCGGAGTACACTCGCTCGTATCCATCCACCATGGTTTCGATGGAAAAACAGCGTTGCACCCGTTTGCGGCACGCCGCGCGATCGATCTTGTGAAGGCGCTTCAACGCCTCCACCGCTTCGTTCACGCCAGCCACTAGAAAGCCCGTTTCCTCGTCCTGGATTACTTCTCGGCAGGAACCCAGGTCCATCGCGACCACCGGCACTCCGGCGGCGTTGGCCTCCGCCAGCACCAGGCCGAAGCGCTCCGGAATGGTGTTCAGGTGCAGCAGCGCGCGGGCGCGCGAGAACAATTCGTTCTTGCCCGCCACATCCACCGGTCCGATGTACCGAATTTCGCGATCGTCCAAGTAAGGTTCCACTTGCTTCTGAAAATATTCCCGGTCCTGGATGATTCCCGCAATCAGCAACGGCAGGCCGCTCAGGCGGGCTACTGCGATGGCCAGATGAACACCCTTGTCGGGATGAATTCGCCCCAAGAAAATCAGTTCCTCGCCGGGCGCCTCCTGGAACGGATACAGCGCCAGGTCGATTCCGTTGTAAACCGTGGCCAGATAATTCAGGCCCGGCGCGCGATCGGAATCGCTGATGGAAACGAAATTACCATCGCGATACTTGTGGTAGACCGGCATGATTCTGGGTGAAGAAAATCCGTGGATGGTGGTCAGCACCGGCGTTTTCACCAGGCGGCTGTAGCTCAGCGCCATGAAATCATAGTGGCTGTGGATCAGGTCAAACTCAGCGGCGTGTTCAAACGCTTCCGCGATGTGCAGGTATTCCGCCACTTTCGGATCCACGTTGGGATCCTCTTCATAACCCTGATCGATCACCGCGTGCAGTTGGGCGCGGGTGGCGGAATCCTTGGTAGCGAACAACGTAACGTCCCAGCCGCGGGCAGCCAGCCCTTCGGTGATATTGCTGGCCACGGTCTCCCAGGCTCCGTATTGGCGCGGTGGGGTTCGCCACGCCACGGGCGACAGGATGGCCACGCGTTTGTTCGGAACTGTCATTGCGGTTGCATGGCGGCCAGCACTTCGTTCAGTGGAACCGTGGCGAACCCGGTGGAATGATCAGCCAGCCCATACGGGATAATCAGCTCCCCTTGATGGACCAAGGCGCCGCAGGTATAAACCACGTTGGGCACGTACCCTTCGCGTTCGTTCTCGTTGGGTTTCAGCAGCGGTTCGCGCAGGCGCCCGATCACCTTGCTGGGATCGTCGCGATCCAACAAAAACGCACCGATGCAATATTTGCGCATGGGACCAACGCCATGGCTCAGCACCAGCCAGCCGGCATCGGTCTCGATAGGAGATCCGCAGTTCCCCAGCTGCACCAGCTCCCATGGGAACTCAGGCTTCAGAAGCACCTGATGTTTGTTCCAGAAATGCACATTGTCGGAATACATCAGGTAGATATTTTCGTTGTCCTGCCGCGAGAGCATGGCATAAAGGCCGTTAACCTTACGCGGAAACAAGGCCATGCCTTTGTTTTGGGCTGCCGGGCCGTTCAGCGTGATGAATCGAAACAGCAGGAAATCTGACGTCTCCACCAGTTCCGGCACCACCACCCGGCCGTCATAGGCGGTGAAAGTCGCATAATAGCGGTGGGTGCCGTCGTCGTCTTGAAATCGCACGAAGCGCGCATCTTCAATCCCATTGCGTTGCGAGGGCGTGGCAGGAAAAATGATGCGTTCAGACAATTCCTGGTCCGGTTGGAACTGAACTTCATAGTTGGAACGGGCCAGCATCCAGATTCCCTGCGCCGCGTTTTGATCGGCGCGGCCCATTCCATCCGGCAATCGGAACTGCTCGGTCTGCAGACTGACGCGCAGCTCTTCCAGCGTGAACGACTCCCCGATTTTATTCATCACCCGTTGGGTGAATCCCCCGGCCAGGCCCAGTTCCACGAGTTTCCGTTCGAAGAGGCCTTTTTCATAAACGGGGTTGGGAATTTGGCGCGGCTCGCTCAGGAATCCGGTGGGCGTGCACGCTTCGATGCGCTGATCGGCATGAATGATTCCGGTTCGAAACGTAATGGAAGAAATATGCCCTTCGCCGGTAGCCCGCAGGCTGAGCACGAATCGCAGAGCAAACGCCGGCAGGCCTGTTTGATCGGGGTGCGGGACGATGGAAGGATTGAACAGCGCCGCTGCTTCCAATGAGTACTCGGCCAGGAAGTAGGACCCGATCAGGAGCCGCCTTGCTTGGGACGGTTCCTGTCCGGGCGCCAGCATCTCACGAACCTGTTCGAAGCGCTCTAGAAACAGTTTATGGATGTGCTGATGCCGCTCGGAGAATTCAGCTGAGACTTCTTTGAGCAGCTCGCCAACCTGGTCTTCGGTGAGCAACATGACCCGCTCGATAATCCGCGCCACACGCTGGGAATCTCCCGGTGTGAAAGGACGCAAAAGCACGCGCGTCAGATCGGGCTGGATGATGGTGCTGGTGCGGCGAAGGTGGATGGAGGCGGCAGTTTCCATCAGGCTTCCATCGCCATCGGTTCCCG
>DATHNM010000221.1:0-11235 GCA_035486095.1 Bryobacteraceae bacterium | reverse complement strand
GCTCAAGCTGTATTGGCGTCACCATGACGTATCGCCTGGCGCCCGCCGCACCTTGGCCGGCCGGCAGTGAAGACGTAGGCGCCGCCGTTCAGTTTCTTCATGCGGCTGTTGAGCGGTGGGGCGGCGACCCGAAAAGCGTCTTTCTGATGGGCCAGTCCGCGGGCGCGGTCCACGTTGCAGGATATGTTGCAGAACCGCGGTTGCATGTGGTGCCCCAAAGCGGCATCGCGGGAGCCATCATGATTTCGGGCCTTTTCGATGTCGCTCGCGCCGACCGTAACCCGTTTCATGCGGCGTACTATGGCGAAGATCCAACGCGCTGGCCCGAGCAGTCCACTTTGGAAAGATTGGCCGAAAGTTCACTTCGCTGCTTCTATAGCGTTTCCCAATTCGATCCGCCTGACTTTCAACGCCAAGCCGCATGGCTGGTGGAAGCGTACGCCGCCCGCCAGGGACGGTGGCCACGACTGGTACAGTTAACCGGCCATAACCATCTTTCGAGCGTGCTCCAAATCGGGAGCAGCATGGACACGCTGGGGCCCGAATTGCTGCGTTTTGTCCACAGAACTTGAAACGGACGCTACGGACGATGCCATCCAACTAGGACGTATCGCGTCCGCCGCGACACGTTATCGGTCCTTATCGGTAGCTTCATTGTGACGCCGACATATTCGTGAGGAAGTCGAATGCGTATCGAGAGCTAGCGAAGAGAGACCACGTAGCTGAGGCGCTGGCCTTTGTATTCGGCCGCGATCTCCCAGCATCCGCCGGAGGGGAGATCGAGCCCGGTCATGATCGCGAACTCATTGGGTGCTTCATCACTTAGATGCCAGACGATGCTTGTATGCGGCGCGAAAGCGATTGGGGTTGAATGAGCGTCGAGCCGGCGTGCAACAACCTTTAGGTTATTCGCCTCGTCGGTATCATGCCAGTCCAGGCCAGGATGCCAATAGACGAGTTTGAACGGGTAGGGACCCTTGAGGTGGCTCCGATCCGCACTGAAGTCATATGTATTGACGAAGGTCCACAGCGATGGGGATCCGAGGAGAAATCCACCGGACAGGGGGTTAGGACTATAGGGCGCGGGAGGCACGAACGCCGGAGCGGGCGCCTTCGTAACCGGGCAGCTATCGGCTGGGAAAGCGGGTAGCGCAAACGCGAACAGAGTCAGTACGAGAGCGCGCATACTCCGATCTTAGGCCGATTTATCCTTCGGCGCAGCCACATCAAAGTCTGCGTCCGGAACGCTGTTCGCGTTCCGGGGTGACTGGATACTGTTACGGGGACAAGGGCTTGCGCCGCTGCTCGGGCTTCGGCCCAAAGGCTTCACAAGTACCGTAGTGCTGGCGCTTGGATATCGGGCCGAAGGCAACTGGAACGCCGGGCTGCCAAAAAACTGAATCTTCGAGCGATTGTCGGGAATGTCGGGTTTTTCCAACGGGAGAGAGGGCTCACGAAATCACACCAGTTTGATTGCGGGCGCAAATGATCGAACTAGGGTTCGGTTGACTATTCGAACTCTCGAGAGCGCATTGTTGGTGGTTGAAACGTTTGGTGGACCTGGTCGGGTTCGAACCGACGACCTCTTCCATGCCATGGAAGCGCGCTCCCAACTGCGCCACAGGCCCATCCCGGTGCGTTTTCAATATATCATGCGTCCGGTAAGATGGTCAGCATGACGCGTGAAGAAGCTTGGGCGTTGTTGTGTGAGTTCACGAAAACAGACGGTTTGCGGCGGCACGCGCTGGCGGTGGAGACATGCGTGGTGGCCTATGCGCGGAAGTTCGGTGAAGATCAGACCAAGTGGTCGGTAACGGCGCTGCTACATGATTTCGACTGGGAGATTCATCCCACGTTGCCCGATCATCCCATGAAGGGGGAGCCAATTCTGGCCGAACGCGGCGTGGATGCCGAGATCCGCCGGGCGATTTTATCGCACGCCGATTTTAGCGGAGTGCCGCGCGAATCGCCGCTCGAGAAGACGCTGTTTGCCTGCGACGAACTGGCGGGATTCCTTACCGCTTGCTCTTATGTGAAGCCAGGCCGCAGCATCCACGAGGTGGACGTCAAGTCTGTACGAAAAAAGCTGAAGGACAAAGCGTTCGCACGTTCCGTGAATCGGGACGACATCACCAATGGCGCGGCGGAACTGAATGTGGATCTCGACGGGCACATCGAATTCTGCATTGAAGCAATGAAGCAGCGCGCGGCCGAATTGGGGCTGGCCGGCGCGGCACAAAGCGCCTAATCCAGGTGGCAAAGCTTGCAGGCGAGTTGAAGATCCGCCGGATCGCTGGCGGCTAGCGTATACCTTTGCCCGTCCGTCACCCACGAGGAGACGTTGCCGGCGACGCGACTATGCGGCAGGTTTGACCGTCCGGCGTCGGCTTTGGACACTAACAGAACCGCATCCCGCCCTCCCGCCTGGTATGCGATCTCGACACGCGCTCCCACATTCCGGGCGCCGATCAACTGAATCGACGAAGGGGGTACGGGCCGCAAAGGCACATCGAGCCCGGTATTGGCGCGCACCCACGCGCGCAATTGCGCGGGATTCTGGCAATGAAAACCGATCCCCTGCGAACCGTTGGCTAAAGCCTGCAGAGCGAATCTTTCATCCGGCGGGCGAACCAAAGACAACGCCACCGCTGCCAGAACAACCGCGACAGCCAGCGCCCATATTAGCCCGCGATGGCTCCCGCGCGATGGTGGGACTCGGGCCGCCCGTATGCGATCCCAAAGTTCCGCCGGCGCAGTCACCTCTCGCAGGCCGCGCTGCAGTTCCGGTTCCAACCAGGGATTCATCGGCACCACGACAACCTCCGTTCCAGGATCTTGTGCGCCCGATTCAGCCGTGACGCCACCGTGCCGGCAGAACATCCTAGAATCTTCGCAATCTCGTCATACGCCAGGCCTTCGGTGTAGCGCAGCACGATCACCATGCGATGCTCGGGCGCCAGCCTCGCCACCACGTCCTGCACGCGCTGTTCGGTTTCCGTGCGCATCAGCCGGTGCAAAACGCTTTCGGCCGGCGCGCAGACCGCGTCCAGCAACCCGTCCAGGAAGGGCGTCATCCGGCGGCCGCGCCGCTGATCGTCGATGCAGCTATTCACCACCAGCCGGTACAGCCACGAATCGAAACTCGATTCGGCGCGGAATTCTCCAATGCGCGACAGCAGCTTGAGAAACGTATCCTGCGCGATGTCCATGGCCACTGCCGGATTGCCCGAATAGCGCAGCGCGATGGAATACACGCGATCCTTGTAAGTCTCGAACAGCGCTCGAAACGCATCCGCGTCGCCACGCTGACAGGCTTCAATTACGTCCCGATCGTGGGCGTCCAATACCATGCCGAATCCGTTTGTTTGGACGGCCGAGCGGCCGGTATCCTTCCCACTTTTCCAAAGCATGCTTTTCTTATATGCTCATTTGAAGTACGGTCTACAACTGAGTACATCACAAGGAGCCGCAGCATGCCATCAGATAGTGAGCTTAGCCGCCGCGATTTCGCCACCCTGGCTTCGGGAACGCTGTCGCTTTTGGGCGCGCTGGGCGCGGGCTCAACGCTGGCCGGTCAAACTGGCGCCACAGCCGCCGATACCGACGCTCCGCTGGATCTCGCCGAATGGAGTTTCTTCTGGGTGGGCGTGGAGCGCGCTGAAATCCCGCGCGGCACCGTCATCAACGGCAAGCAGATGTATGTCGAATATCAGATCCCTACGCGGGTGAAGCATCCCTACCCCATCGTGTTGGTGCACGGCGGCGGGGGCCAGGGCACAGACTGGATGTGCTGCCCCGACGGACGTCCCGGCTGGGCCACGCTGCTGGTGCAGGAAGGCTACAAGGTTTACGTGGTGGATCGTCCCGGTCACGGCCGCTCGCCCTACCATCCCGATCTCAACGGCCCGTTTCCGCAGCAGAATATCACGTTGGATCAGATCTCGAGCATGTTCACTCCGCAGCGCGCCAAGCAGCCCGATCTCAACGGACTGGGCCTGGCCAAGCTGCACAATCAGTGGCCGGGCACCGGCGAAGTGGGTGCGGCCGATCTGGCGCAGCTGGTGGCGTCGCAGGGCGGGTCGTATCTGGCGAACATCGAATTGACGCATATGGCATGGCGCGAGCGCGGCGCCGAACTGCTCGATAAAATTGGGCCCGCCATCATCATGACGCACTCGGCGGGCGGCCCTTTCGGCTATCTGGTTGCCGAGGTGCGGCCAACCTTGGTGAAAGGCATCGTGGTTGTGGAAGGCGCGGGCAATCCCTTCGGCAAGGGCCCCCAGGCCAGTAAGTGGGGCATCACCACCATTCCGATGACTTACGATCCGCCGGTGAAGGCTGCTTCCGAGCTGAAGAGCAAAGAGATGCCGTCACCAGAGCCGGGTGTTGGTCCTTATGAGATTCAAGAGGAGCCCGCGCGTAAGCTTAAAAATTTGCGGGGCATTCCGATTGTGCTGGTGACTTCGGAGGCATCCTTCGCATCACCCGGCGCTCCGGGCGCTCTTGCGTTCCTGAAACAAGCCGGATGCACGGCCGAGGAATTGCGCCTGGCGCAGCACGGCGTCCATGGTAATGGCCACATGATGATGGTGGAGAAAAACAATCGCGAGGTGCTGCAGCCCATTTTGGATTGGATGAGCAAGAACGTTTCTCCGCGCGCCAAAGGGGCGCCGGCCCAGAAGAGTCCCGATGGAATTGCTTTGAAGCTGTCCGAACAGGGCCATTTCTGGGTGGGCATCGAGCCGAAAAAGATGCCTTATGGCAGCATCGTGGCAGGCCAGATGTACGTGCAGTATTTGTTCCCGGCGCAAGTTCGCCATCCCTATCCCGTGGTGCTGGTGCATGGAGGCGGCGGACAAGGCACGCATTATATGGGGCTCGGGAACGGCAAGCCGGGCTGGGTGCACTATTATTTGCAGGAAGGCTACAAGGTTTATCTGGTCGATCGGCCGGGCCACGGGCGCGCGCCGTATCATCCGGATGCGCTGGGCGCCATTGGTCCGCTGCTGACGTTCGACACGGTGACGGGCGATTTTATGCGCGCGGTGCACAATCCGAACCGCCGCTGGATGGGTTCGGGCGATGCGGGCGATCCGCTGGTGGATCACTTCCAGGCCGGACAAAACTCGCCGCCCGCGGACAACCTGATGGCGCACAAACTGTGGGCCAGCCGGGGCGCTGAAATGCTAGACAGGATTGGACCGGCCATCATTCAAGTGCATTCGGCGGGAGGGCCATTCAGTTGGCTGGTGGCGAACGAGCGTCCGAATCTGGTGAAAGCCATTGTCAACGTGGAAGGCGCTGGGATGCCCTTCGGATTCGGCACTGCCTGGGGACTCACCGATGTTCCACCGGTCTATGATCCGCCGGCATCCGACGTGAAAGAGATCGCCACGCGCGAGGTGGCCGCGTCCGGCATCACGCCCGCCTATAAACTGCAGGCCGAGCCCGCTCGCAAGCTGAAAAACCTGCAAGGCATTCCGATCGTGATGGTGACTGCGGAGTCGTCCGGGCGCACGCAGGGTCCGCCCGTGGTGGCGTTCCTGAAGCAGGCCGGGTGCGATGCAGAGGAGTTGCAGCTGAAGGACAAGGGAATCCTCGGCAACGGCCATTTCATGATGCTGGAGACCAACAACCGGCAGGTGTTTGACGTGATCCGGGCGTGGGTGGAAGCCAAGCTGCCGGCGTAGAACTGACCCGGGTATCATGTTCATCTATCTGCTTGCGTTCCTGATTGGCGTGATTGCCGGGCTTCGCTCTCTTACCGCGCCCGCCGCCGTGAGTTGGGCGGCGCGCCTGGGATGGCTGCACGTGGACAACACCTGGCTGGCCTTTCTCGGTTTTGCCGCAACGCCCTATATCGTCAGCGTGCTCGCCATAGGCGAACTTATCGCCGATAAGCTTCCAAACACTCCCAGCCGCAAAGCGCCAACCGGATTTATCGCACGCATCCTAACCGGGGCTTTGTGCGGAGCGGCTTTGGGCGCGAGCGGTGCGTCCTGGATGGTTGGATTGCTTGCCGGCGTTGCGGGCGCGATTGCCGGAACATTTGGCGGCTACGCGTGCCGCGTTCGATTGGTCAAAGCAACCGGTGGCAAGGATCTTCCCATTGCTCTGCTGGAAGACGCGATCGCAATCGGCGGCGCCTTGCTGATCGTCTCAAGGTTTTCCTAAAACCAGATTCAGAGCCACGTCGTCCTTCGTGTATTTCAGCTCGATGGCGTCCGATTTCCGCCGTTTCGCATATTGTGGAAAGTACAAATAGCCGGCAATCGCCGTTTTGGTGTCCCCCTCGGCCAGCGCGTAACGCCGCACCTTGTCATAGACAACGCGCGGGTCAGCTTTGGGGTCCGGCGGAGGCGGTGGCGCGCTTTGTCCCGGTGCACTCACTCCCACGCCCGAATACGTTCCCACGCCTTGCTGACGCCCATATACAGGATCGTTACTTCGCTGATAGATAATTCCTGTTTCGGTGGTCACATCCACCGGCACTCGCCGCCCGGGCCCCCGCGCTTCTGGCCACGGAGCTACGTCGATGGGCAGATCCCCGCGGCTGACGTGTTCCCCCGCTTGCAGGGCGAAGTCTTTCGATTCCACATCGAATGGAACACCATTTCCTGGATAGATGGCCACCTCCACCACAATGTACTGCTTGCTGATTTCGGGCGAGAACATCTTCGCAACCTGGTTCGGCGGGACGATGTCGGCGGCGATGTCTGCCGCGCCGGCCGGCCCGTGCGCCGGATAATCGGTGGCAGTGCCGCGCGGCGGAACGCCTGTATCCGCGGCGCTCAGTAGCATGGAAAGGATCGTGCTGCCGGCGAAGCAAGCCAGAATTCCGCGCAAGAGGCACCTCCTTGCTGACCTCTCCAGTTTAAACCCGCTAAGCTGCTAGGATCGGTTTCAGTGGAAGAGCAACATGTTTATTCAGCCATTGGCGCAGCCGGATTTGAGCGTCTCATTGACGCGTTTTACCGCCAGGTACCCGGCGACGATGTGCTTGGCCCCATGTACCCGGCTCACGATCTGGAAGGCGCGAAACAGCGGCTGCGCGATTTCCTCATAGGCCGTTTCGGTGGTCCGCAGACCTACATAGAACAGCGCGGGCATCCCCGGCTGCGCATCCGCCACGCGCCCTTCGCCATCGGGCAGGCGGCGCGTGACCGCTGGCTCAGGTTAATGACCCATGCCCTCGCCGAAGCGGCGCTCCCCGCTGAACCCCGGCAAATCCTGCAATCGTTCTTTGAATCCACTACCACGTTTCTGATGAATCGCCCTGGCGATTGACGGCCCTGCTAAAATTGAGTGGTGCCTTATTCCGAAGTTCTCACTGCTCCCATGCGCGCCGATCTCACCCGTCACGGTGTGGAGGAAGCTCGCACGCCCGCCGACGTGGATCGGCTTCTTGCGCCCGACAGCGGCGCGGTTTTGATGGTGGTCAATTCGGTGTGCGGTTGCGCCGCGGGGCGCGCGCGTCCAGCCGTTGGGATGGCCCTGAAGCATTCTGTGCGGCCAGCCAAGGTGGCCTCCGTTTTTGCGGGCGGCGACGAAGCAGCCGTGGCACATCTGCGGAATATTTTATCCGCCTATCCGCCGTCCTCGCCGTCCATGGCGCTGTTCCAAAATGGCAAGCCGGTGTATATGATTCATCGCGGCGATATCGAACGGCGTGAACCGATGGAAATCGCGAAGCTTCTCACCGAGGCATTCGACCGCTTCTGCGCCGAACCGCAAAAAGTAGCGTCCGGCAATTAGTCCGCCTTACTTCTTTTCGGCCGGAGTCAAAGTTCCGGGTAGCACGGGTTCCGTGTAGCACGACACCACGCTCTGGTTCCCATCCCGGTCCACCGCCTTCACGCCGATCACCACATCGTCGATGGAAACGTCCGGCAGCGTGTAAGTCGTGACATTGCCTACCCAGATCTCGCGCTCCCACACCGGCGAGGTGGTGGAGCGCAGCAGGATTGCATAACCGGCGAGATCCGGCTCGTTGTTCGGGCGCCAGTACAGCACCGCGTCATAGCCCGATTTCCCGCGCGTGAGCATCGGTTCGTGCCCCCCCTTGTTCGGCCCTGAAGCCCAGGTCCAATTCAGATCCGGAGGGGCGGGTGCGAGCGCCAGACTCGCCAGCACCGACGCGTTGATGCGGGCTGCGCGCGTGGCGTAGGGCACCGACGTGTTGGCGAATGTATCCGTAACGGTGTGCTGATTGTCGTAGTTTTCGCTCGCGCTGGTGAGCCGCACCGCCGCGAAGCCGCGCTCTGCGAAGGGCCGATGATCGCCTCCGCGTAAAAACCGATCGCCGCGAAACACCATTTCCACCTGCATGGACGGCACATAGCGCTCCGCGATCAACTTGGTGTAGCGGGCCAGCTCACGCGCTACTGCGTCGTCCGGGCCGCTCGAGAAAACGCGCAGTACATTCGTGGCCGATCGGCCATTGCCTGAAACGTCGCTGCCGATGATGTCGTTGTTCAGCACCGCTTCAATTTGCATGCCGTCCTGCTTGGCCTGCGCGGCATAAATCTGGCTGCCGCTCAATCCCACTTCCTCGGCGGCAAACGCCACAAACACAATCGTTTTGTCGAACTGATAGCCGCTCATCACGCGCGCCAGTTCCATCACCGCGGCAGTCCCGCTGCCATCATCGGTCACTCCGGGCGAGATGGTCTGGGCGGCTGTAGCCTCGAAATCCAACGGACCCTGCTCGCGTTCCGGAGGAAGGGTCTTCCAATAGCGCCGCGCCTCGCTTTCGTCGATGCCTTGCCGGACTGATTCGGCGATTCGCTGCTCCTCGCCGGTGTAGGGCTTCCGCACCAGCGTTACTGAATCGTAGTGCGCGGTCACCAGAACGTAATGATCTTTCTGGGTGGTGCCTGGCAGCACCGCCACGATATTCGACAAATCCACGTCGCGAATCACCTGACCGCGCCGCCCACCCTTCTTGATGTTGAAATCTTGATAGCTCACTTGCAGACGGGAGTTATAACTTTGCAGCTCATCGTGAATCCAGCGCTTCGCGGCGCCAATGCCGTGCAGCGGATCGTCTTGCGAAGAGAGTATGTAACGCGTTCCGAAGCCTTCCAGCTTCTTGAGCGTCACCGCGATCCGCTGTTCAGAGATGGAATCGACAATTTGTTTTACCGTGGGATTCAAGCGTGTTTCCGGCTGCTGTGCGAACAGCGAGACGGCAGAAAACGCAACCAACCAAACCATCCATGGCAGTCGCCTCATAGAAATCGATTGTAGCGTCCGGCGGGCCAGGGAGTAACGTGTTAGCCTTGTTTTCACTGTTGAGCTGGGGAAAGGAATCCATGAAGCTAATTGCCGCCACCCTCATAACCCTGGGCGCCGCGGGGTTGTTATTGGCACAAGCGGCGCCTACCGCGCCAGACCAAAATGTCCGCCATGTCATCGGCCTGGACACTATCAAGCGAAACGCCACCGGAACGCTGACCGTTCAAGAGGGCGCCCTTCGATTCAAAACCGGCAAGGCTGAAAACACGGTCTCGATTGCCGCCATTGACGACATCTTTATCGGCACCGAAACCACCCAGAGTGGAGGCAAGACGGGACGCGTGGTGAAGACGGCCGCCATCGCCGCGCCCTACGAGAGCGGGAAGGTGTTGACCATTTTGATGCGCACCAAGGTGGATATTCTGACGGTCTCGTTCCACGATCCCGACGGTGCGGCCCACGGCGCCATTTTCGCGCTTCCCATTGGGCAGGCGGCGATTATGCGCACCCAACTGGTTCAGGCGGGCGCTCACGCCAGCCCGGACGAAAGCCAAGCCAGCGCAGGGAGCAAACCATGAGTTACCGCACTACCTTCGTTTATGTGGTCCTCTGTTCCGTATTGATGCTGCCTTCCACGGCGCCTGCCCAAGCCCCCGCAAAGCCCAAGCTTTCCGCATCCGCGGTTCAAATTGCAATGGTGGAAGCCGGGGACATTCAAATTCCCGCCGAGTTCCGTTTTGCTGTGTATGAGCGGCTGGTGGAGCGCGTGCGGGAGTCCGGAGCTTTTCAAAAGGTTTACCGTACCGGCGATCGCGCCGCCGATGGCGTCACAGATCTGGTGACGTTGCACACCAAGGTGCAGGGCTTTCAAGAGGGTAGTCAAACCAAGCGCGAGCTGACCACTGTTTTCGGCGCTACCAAAGTGGAGGTGGCCGCGTCAGTGACGGCCCGCGACGGCCACACGCTCATGGACCAGAAAATCACCGGGAGAGTACGGTTCTTCGGCGAGAATCTAGGCGTGACCAACGATCTGGCCAAGCGAATCGCGAAATTGCTGGGCGAAACGTTTTAGCCGATTACCGGCCCTTCAGCGCGCAGTCCCAGTGTTCGGCAGCCTTGCCATCCACGAAGCGCCAGGTGTCAAACCAGGTGGTGGTGTACTTCTCGTTGGTCTTGGGGTCCATGCGCTCGGCCACCGTGGCAACTGTCACGTAGTCGCCCTCGGCGCTTACAAACGCGACCTTCGCTCCCAGGTGCTCCGGGACAGGTGTCGGCTTTCTGGTGGCGGAGAAGAACGCGACAACCCCGGCGCGGCCCGACTTCACGTTGGGATTATGCTGCAGATATTCAGGAGTCAGCCATTTGTCGGCTTCGTCCCAGTGATTTGCTTCCAGCAGATCTTTTTCGATGTGATAAGCCGCCTGTTTGTTGCGATCCAGCTTCTTGTCCTTGCTGTGGAACTGAGCCTCAACATCCGGCGCGGCCACTACGGGCTCCTGCGCGCGCACGGGCGCGGAGACCAGCATCGCGGCAAACAAGGCTGCCAATGTAAATTGAATTTTCATGCGTACCATGTTTAGTCATTGCGGAGGTGATTGTCAATGTGGGAGAGCGATTCAGACCCGTTCGGGCCGACGGTCTAAGCGATTCAACTGAGTGAAGATTTCGAGATTTTGCGACACTCCTGACCACTACCCGTGTTCTTAGAAGAGTGGGGGCTCCGATGAAAAGTTGCTGCATCGTGTGGCTTGCGATTCTGGTGGCCAATCCGGGATTCGCCCAATCCGGCACGCCCGAAATGTCCGCCGGCGCCGCCGCGCGCTTTCTTGATCAGGCCACCTGGGGGCCGACGCCGGCATCCATTTCCAAGCTCCAGCAGATGGGAATCGAGGCATGGCTGAAAGCGCAATTCGCGTTGAATACTTCAAATATTCCGAACCAGGCGCTGCTTGCTCCCGCGGGCAAGCCCAACCGCGATATTCGCCCTGTGCAGGCGGC
>DATHNM010000220.1:0-2992 GCA_035486095.1 Bryobacteraceae bacterium | reverse complement strand
TCTACGGCCTGTCGGCATTCGGGCAGGAAGGTGTCGAGCAGATACTCGACATTTTTCGCGCCGAACTCACGCTCACCATGCGCCAGTGTGGGACGCCAACGATCGCGCAGGTTGGTAGAGCGTCGATCCTGAGGAACGGAGTGCGGCTCTGAAATCTTTGTTCTGCGTTCTTAAGGCAACGCGCAGGTGAAGTTCGCCGCATCGTCCGTGCTGCCCGATCCTTTGTACTTCGCGACTTTCGGATAAACGCACAGCGGCCGCGTGCGATCCGCCGTTCCTGATTTATCCAGGTGCGAGGCAAGCATCGTTTCGGGCGCCTTGCCCTGCTCCACCCATTGTTGGATGGCCGCCATTTTATCGAAGTCGTTCGGCCCTTCGCCGCCGCCACAGTGAGCCATTCCGGGCACCATGAAGAGCCGGACATCATCCGCCGCCTTGGCTTCCCCACCCAGGTTTTTCACCACCTTCGCGTAGTAATTCAGGCTGTTTTGCGGCGCGATAAGCTGGTCGCTCCAGCCGTGGTACATCAGCAGCTTGCCTTTGTGCGCGAAAAAAGGCTTCATATTCGCATCCATGGCATCGATGGAATTGTCCTCAATCTTGTCCAGCAGCGCCACGTCGCTGTCCAGATTCATCGTCTTCCAATCCCACTGCGGATTTTTGTACACAATGTAGCTGAAGGTGTCGCTGGCCACCGAAGCCGCTTGCTGGCCGCCCAGAATACTCCAGCCCAGTTCGCTGCCCGGTTCGAAGGAAGGGAAAACCTCTTTGCCGGCCGAATTCTTCGGGCCCGTATAGATGGCCTGCACCGCCGCCACTTGCGCGGGCTTCAGGCAGTTGGGCAGATCTTCTCCCTTGCACTCGATGGTCTTGGGGTCGAAATGGCAGCGGGTAGGATCGTTCAACAGCCCGTCCTTCACGCCATCGGCGGCATCGCAGGCTGCCACCACCGCTTTATGCAAGACCGCCAGTTTTTCGGGCGGAAGAAAACTGTCGGGTGTCTTGTTCACCTGTTGCGCCACCCAGATGGACCAGACATGCAGATGGGTCTGGTAATTGGCGGGCGCGCCAGCGACGATTCCGTCAAAATCGGCAGGAAACTTCTGCGCTTCTTTCAAGCCCTGGCGTCCACCGGTGGAGCAGCCATTCCAATAGGAATAGCGCGGTGCGCTGCCGTAGAAATTTTGGATGATGGCTTTGGAGGTCACCGTCATTTCGTGCACCGCGCGATAGGCGAAATCGGTGAGTTTTTCCGGATGGCCGAGGGCGAAGCTGGCACTCCCGCCGGCATGCCCGGTGTCGGTGCCCGCCGTGGCGAATCCCTTTTTGACTCCTTCAGCCAGCGGGCCGTAGCCCATGGTCCCGTTCCAGCCGCCATTGCCGATGGCCTGAAAATCGTTGTTCCAACCCGAAGCCGGAAGCCAGACTTCGATCTTGATGTCGGAATCGGAAGACGGCGTCAGTGTCGCCATCACGCGGCAGAACGCCGGCAAACTCTTGAAGGGAGCCAGGTTGACCGGAAATCCACCCGGAGGCCCGGCAGGCGGCGTAAAAGCGCCCGCGCCAACACTCTGCGCCGAGTTAATGGTGACATGCGGCAGCGTAAGCCTGGACAGGCTATCGCAGGTGGATCCTCCGGTGGGCGCGGCCGCCAGCGTCGCCGCGGGTATCAGAAGCAGCGCGGCAATGACGAACTTCGGTATCGGAATTTGCAACATGAGCTTTCTCCTCTGAACCATTTCGTCTTGCATTGTACATCGGGATTAAGCAACGCTACTCCGGTGCGGGATGCCCTGTTTCCCCCCGAACCGCTATTGGCCGCCATGTTATTCTTAAGGCGAAGCTTCTCGATCAGCCCAGTGCCGCTCATGCATTTTCGCGTCACCTTCGCCTTCTGTTTCGTGGCGATCCTCTCCGCTTGGGGTCTACTTCGCGCCCAGAAACCCTTCAAAGAGTATCCCGCCATCGAGTACAGCAACTTTCCGCTGCCGCCGGACTGGAATCAAAAGGCGGAGTGGGTGCGCGCCCGGCTGCGCTACCCCGATATCTACGGCTATCCCGATCACCCTCGCGTGGTCAATCGCGATGGCAGTGCTTTTCCGGGCTATTGGACCATGGATTATCCGCGTTCCGATCGCCACTTATTGGCCGGTATCCGGCGCTTGACTCGCATTGACACCCGCTCAACCGAGCAAGTGGTGAGTCTGGATGGCACCGACGATATTTACAACTGGCCGGTCCTCTACGGAGTTGAGGTAGGGCATTGGGATCTGCGCCCGGAAGACGCGCAACAGTTGCGTGAATATCTGCTGCGCGGCGGATTTTTCATGTGCGATGACTTTCACGGCAACGAGCCTTACCGCCCCAACCGCGAGTGGGACACATTCATCGCCAGTATGAGCCGGGTTTTCCCGGACCGGCAGATTGAAGACATTCCCGATAACGATCCCATTTTTCACACCTTGTTCGACTTACAGGATCGCTTCCAGGTGCCGGGCGCGCAGTTCCTGGAAACCGGCATCACTTATGAGGCGGGTGAGACCGGGAAGGTGCCGCATTGGCGCTGCATCCGTGACGACAAAGGCCGAATCATGGTCGCCATCTGCCACAACATGGACTTGGGCGATGCCTGGGAGCACGCCGACAATCCGCAATACCCGGAGAAGTATTCCTCGCTCGCGTATCGCATCGCGGCCAATTACTTCGTCTACGATTTGACCCACTAACCGGCCGCCGGTCAAAATCCGGTGGGGTGAATCCAAAAGCTCTCCATCCAACTCCCGCCCGGCGGAATGCTCTGCAAATTCTTAAATCGCCCGTCGTGGGCCAGATTAAATCCATCGGTCAAACCGGTCATCGGCTCAAAGCAGACCACGCTGGGAGTGGGCGGCGCGTAAACAATCGCGACCGGGAATTTTGGGCCAAACCGGACCGACACCTTGCGCCCATTCCCTTCGAGTGAGAATTCGCTGTTGGGGTCCACGCCGCCGAA
>DATHNM010000219.1:0-5077 GCA_035486095.1 Bryobacteraceae bacterium | reverse complement strand
CCTTATCCCGACTATCCGCCTGCGTCCATCGTCACGAAGCCGCAGGAACGGCAACTGTGGCGAGTCTTGAATGCGTCCGCGATCACGTATCTTAATCTGGAGGTTCTGTTCAATCGCGCGCCCCAGCCGCTGGGACTGGTGGCAATCGACGGTGTGCCACTCAGCCAGGATGGAACTTCTCCAGACTTGGTGGAGTGGCAGACCCATCTGGGAGTGCCGCCGGGAGCGCGCGTGGAATTCGTACTTAAGGGGCCACCCTTGGGCGTTACAGGATTACTTGTAACGCGCACTGTGGATACCGGGCCGGGCGGGGAAAACGATCCCAATCGCGCCCTCGCCACAATCACCGCGTCCGAAAATGCGCAGGCGCCGCGCTCTACGCTGGCCGCTTCGCCGCAGCCGCTGCCTGCGCCGGCGTTAACGTGGCTTGGAAATGTTACACCCGTGCGCACACGCAGGCTGTATTTCTCAGAGAAGCTGAGCGATCCGAACAACCCCAACAGCACGATGGAGTTCTACATTACAGTGGACGGGAAGATGCCCGCGCTGTTCGATCCCAAATCGGGCGTGCCGGACATCGTGGTGCAGCAAGGGACGGTGGAGGATTGGATTATCGAGAACCGGTCCAACGAACTGCACGCATTCCACATTCATCAACTGCACTTCCTGCTGCTGGATTATCTTGGGAAGCCCGTCAATGAGCCGTTTCTGCGCGATACCGTCAACGTTCCTTATTACAAGGACAAGATGATGGTTTATCCGAGCGTCAGATTAAGAATGGATTTTCGCGATCCAAACACCGTCGGCACCTTTGTGTATCACTGCCATCTGCTGGAACACGAAGACGGAGGAATGATGGGCTTGATCCGCGTGGAGCAGGCGGGGCCTTCCCGGTAGTAATTCTAAATTCACGAAAGCAACATTGGGTTGCAACTCTCGTGGCTAATACTAGACACCGTTGGCCGCATAACGCCACAGAAAAGAGAGAACGAATGTCCTTTAAGAGAGCTGCATCCAGCGCCCTGCATGGCCTGCGCATGGGCATGGCTTCCGTCGCGCTTTTCCAATTCGTAGTCGGTACCACCTTGAGCGGCGCCACTCCAGCAGTGGCCCCCAACGACACGAACACCACTTCACCCATCAAACACGTTATCGTGATCATCGGAGAAAACCGCAGCTTCGACCATGTTTTTGCAACCTATCAGCCCGTGCCGGGCCAATTCGTATGGAACCTGCTTTCGGAAAAGATTGTTAACGCCGACGGAACTCCCGGACCGAATTTCGCCAGGGCCGCGCAGAGTGCCGCCACCGACGAAGTGCCCGATACATTTCTTTTGAGCCCTCCCAAGACGTCGTTCGCGGGTGGCGTTCTTCCGGCTCCCCTGGTGGGCGGTCCCACCGATTCCTACGTTCCCGGTGACAGCTTGAGTATCGCGCAGCAATCCGAAACCGGGCTGCCTGCCAATTACTATCAGGACCTGGTTTCCGGAGGCACGGGATTACCGTCGCGCACGCCGGACACGCGAATTTCGAACGTCAATGCATTACAATCCGGCCCCTTTCAATTGACGAACGGCACAACCTTTACCTACAACTCATACGCCGCCAGCCCGGTGCATCGCTTCTACCAGATGTGGCAGCAGTTGGATTGCAGTGTTTTTCGCGCCACCTGGTTCAACCCTTCCGGTTGCGACGCCCAATTATTTCCCTGGGTGGAAGTGACGGTGGGCGCGGGCACCAACGGTCTGGCTCAGCCGTCCAACTTCAGCACCGAATATTCGCCCAGCGCCGTCACCACGGGTGAAGGGTCCACGTCGATGGGATTCTACAACATGCAAAATGGCGACGCTCCCTACTTCAAGATGCTGGCCGATACCTATTCGATGAGCGACAATTTCCATCAATCCGTGAATGGCGGCACCGGTGCGAACCACATCATGCTGGGCCACGGCGATGCGATTTTCTTCAGCGATGGCCGCGGCAACCCGCTAGTTCCACCACACAACCAGCAAGTAGCCGCGGGATCGGCAAACGCAGGTGTAGTGGACGAAGTGGAAAATCCGAATCCTGCCGCGGCTACCAATAACTGGTATGCCGAAGACGGTTACGGCGGTGGTTCGTTTGGGTCGCCCTCTTACGGCGGCGGATCGTACAGCAACTGCGCAGACCTTTCGCAGCCCGGCGTTGCACCCATCGTGAATTACCTGAAATCGCTGCCGGGGCCGATCACTCCGAACTGCGAACCCGGCCACTACTACCTGTTGAACAATTACAATCCGGGTTGGTTTGGCAACGGCAACAATGCCTACAAGGACAACAGTCCGAACAACACCGTGTTCACTATTCCTCCTTCCGCCGTACCCAGCATCGGCGACAAGCTGATCTCAGCGGACATCTCCTGGAAGTATTACGGCGATCAGTGGAACAACTATGTGAACGATCCCTACCAGCTTAACTACGGCGCCATCGGCGCCAATACGGACGAATATTGCAACATCTGCAATCCGTTCCAATACGACAGCTCTATCATGGCCAATCCGGCGGTGCGCACGGCCCACATCAAGGACACCGTGGATCTTTACGCCGACATTGCCAGCGGAACTTTGCCGGCGGTTTCCTTCGTCAAGCCCAGCGGCTTGGTGGACGGACATCCGGCATCTTCCAAGCTGAACCTGTTTGAAGGCTTCACGCAGAAGATAGTGGATGCGGTGCAAGCCAACCCGAATCTGTGGAAGGACACGGCGATCTTCATCACCTTCGACGAAGGCGGCGGATATTACGACTCCGGCTATGTGCAGCCGCTCGATTTCTTCGGCGACGGCACGCGCATCCCGCTGCTGGTGGTGTCTCCGTTTACCACGGCCGGCCACATTTCGCACCGCTATGCGGATCACGTTTCCATCCTCAAATTCATCGAGAGGAACTGGAGCCTGAGCCCGGTATCAAGCCGCAGCCGCGACAATTTCCCGAACCCGATCGCGGATCCGCTGTTCCGATATGTGCCGACCAACAGTCCGGCACTGGATGACTTGTTCGACCTGTTCACTTTCGGCCGCTAAGCACCACCTGGCAAGCGCCGGCCGCGGGATAACCCGCTGCCGGCGCTTTGCTATTTAGGCGGCCAGTGTCATGATTCTGTTCATCGGAGTGGGGTTCCCGCAAGCCATCGGCAAGCCCGCGTGATAGCATTTTAGACTACGCGAGGTGTGTGAAGATGCGAAATGCCAAGCTGCTTTTGCTGACGGCGATTCTGGCCGTTCCAGTATTCGCGCAAATGGATCCCACAGGCGAGTGGGCGCCCCAGTTCGACGAGGATTTTCTGGAGCGTATCCCGGGCCCCGATATCGGTGACTACCTTGGCCTGCCGATCAACAACGCCGCGCGGCTGCGGGGAGATAGCTGGGATGCGTCTCTGCTTACTTTGCCCGAGAATCAGTGCCGCCCGCATCCTTCCGATTACGCCTGGCGCGGTCCGGCGAACCTGCGAATCTCGAAGGAAGTGGATCGGGACACGCAAAGGCTGATCGCATATCACACGCACATTTCGTGGCAGGCGCCCGAGCGTACCATCTGGATGGACGGCCGTTCCCATCCGCCCGCCGATGCCGCGCACACCTGGCAGGGATTCTCCACGGGAAAATGGGATGGCGACGTGCTGACCATCACCACCACGCACCTGAAGGAGGGCTGGATCCGGCGCAATGGCATCCCCCGCAGCGAAAATGCCACCGTTACCGAACATCTGTTCCGGCATGGCGACCGTTTGACCGTGATGGTGATCATCGACGATCCGGATTATCTGACCGAACCTTTCGTTCGGACCACCGATTTTCTTTACGACGCTCGCCAGGAGATTGCCCCGTACCCTTGCGAAGCCGTTGTGGAAGTGCCCCGGCCGAGAGGGACGGTGCCCAATCATTTGCCCGGTGACAACAAGTTCCTGACCGAGTTCGCGGACCGCTCTAAGCTGCCTTTTGCGGCCACGCGCGGCGGCTCGGAAACAATGTATCCCGAATACCGGTTGGCGATGAAGAAAGAGACTGGAAAGGCGGACGTCGCGAAGATCGTGGCGGAGACCGATGCCGGACCTGCCGCGGAGCAAAACGCCATTCGTCCGGCAGCCGAAAACAACGGCGAAATCCAGACGCAGCACGTGCAGGGGAACGTCTACATGCTATCGGGCGCCGGCGGCAACATTACGGTGCAAGTTGGCAAGGAAGGCGTCTTGGTGGTGGACACCGGCCTGGCGAACATGAGCGACAAGGTGGTGGCCGCGATCCGCAAGCTGTCGGACGGCCCCATTCGATACGTTGTCAACACGCACGTGCATGCCGATCACACGGGCGGCAACGAAAAGATCGCGGGGCTGGGCAGCACCATTGTGGGCGGCAACGTTACCGGTGACATCGCCGACGCGGGCAAGGGCGCATCGGTAATCGCGCATCAAAGCATTCTGGACCGGATGAGCATGAAGGACGGCAATCAGGCGGCCTATCCCTCTGGCGCGTGGCCCACCGACACGTTTGCCGACGAAAAGGATTTCTACTTCGACGATGAAGGCATCCAGGTGATTCATCAGCCGGCGGCGCACACCGATGGGGACAGCTACGTATTCTTCCGCCGGTCGGACGTGGTAAGCACTGGCGATATCTTTGTCACTACCGGGTATCCGATCATCGATCTGGCGCGCGGCGGCAGTCTGCAAGGCATTGTGGATGCGCTGAATCGTTTGATCGCGCTCACCATTCCGGCCGGCAAGCAGGAAGGCGGGACCATGGTGATTCCGGGACATGGAAGATTGTGCGATCAGGCGGACGTGGTGTTCTATCAGGAGATGGTCACGGTGCTGCGCGATCGTATTCAAGCCATGGTGAAGAAGGGCATGACGCTGGAGCAAGTGAAGGCGGCGCGTCCGACGCGGGATTACGATCCCGTGTACGGCGCGACCACCGGCTTCTGGACCACCGACATGTTCGTGGAAGCGGCTTATAAGAGCCTGGGCGGGAAATAGACCGCGAAGCCCTTTCGGGCTGATTCATAGTAATCTCTAGCCATGCGCGTTCTTGCAATATTCTGG
>DATHNM010000218.1:0-5876 GCA_035486095.1 Bryobacteraceae bacterium | reverse complement strand
CCAAAATCGAAAATTGTCACCAGGGGGCAGCGCGAGAATTGTTCGCTGGCGGCGGCGATGGTGTCGAGCGCCGGAGCCTTGCGGAATGCCCGCAGGAAACGCCCGTTGGCCGAGCGCGCCCGCCGGAACGCGGCCCACTTGGAAAGCACTACCGCCCAGGAGGCAAGCGAGAAACACAGCAGGATGGCCATCACCGCTTTGGGCAACGGACCGGAGCTTTGTACCAGATCCCAAACTTCCAATTGCAGGAACAAGCCGCCCACACACGAAAGTATCAACCCAGCTCCTTCCGGCTCAACGCAATCGCACTACAACCATGATATCGCGCCGCCATTATTTCTCCAGGTAGCAAAAAACAAAACTGCAGCGTTCTGTTTTACAAATCACCCTGTTCTACAGTATACGCAAAGCCAGGGGTCCGGACAGTTCTTCCCTTCGTTAGACGGACCAAAACCTCGTATAATTTCATCGAGTGTTGCTGGAACTGGTGGTGGAGAATTACGCCGTGGTGGAGCGGGTCCGGGTGAAGTTTCATGCCGGATTGAATCTGCTGACGGGCGAGACCGGAAGCGGCAAATCCATTGTGGTGGATGCACTTGCGCTGGTTTTAGGAGGGCGCGCTTCAGCCGACATGGTGCGCTCCGATACAGAACGGGCGCGCGTGGCGGCTATTTTTGAAGCTCCCAGGGAACCCGGCTTGCTGAGCCTTTTGGAGCAGGCCGGGGCCCCGGTGGAAGAGGGCGAACTGCTGCTCGAGCGCGAAGTGCTGGCCGGCGGAAAATCGCGCGCCTTTCTCGGCAACCGGCCTGTAACTATGGCGCTGCTGCGTGAGATCGCGCCGTTTCTGGGCGATATTCACGGCCAGCACGAGCAGCAACAGCTTTTTTCGAGCGCGGCACAATTACAATCGCTGGATGATTTTGCCGGGCTGGAGCGCCAGCGCGACGAAGTGGGCGGCTTGTTCCGCCGCTGGAAAAGCATCCAGGGCGAACTGGAGGAATTGAATCGCTCGGAACAGGAAAAGCTTCGCATGGCGGACTTGTGGAGCTTCCAGCGCAACGAAATTGACGCGGCCGCGCTGAAGCCCGGCGAAGACGCCCAACTGGAACAGGAGCGAGTGGTGCTGCGCAACGTGGCGAAGCTGCAGGAGAACGCCAACGCGGCCTACGCAGCGTTGTATGAAGAGCAGGCCAGCGTTTCCACGCAGCTTCGCACTGCGCTAAAGAAAGTGGAAGAATTGGCCAGGATCGACGCCAGCCTGCAACGGGTGGTGGAAACGCTGCAAAGCGCGGCTATCGGCGTGGAAGATGCGTCGGATTCGATTCGCGATTATCAGGACAAGCTGGAAGCGGACCCCAAGCGGCTGGATGACATCGAGGGTCGTCTGGCATTGATGGAGCGTCTGAAACGGAAGTATGGATCCAGTCTGGGTGACGTGCTGGCGTTTCTGGAAGACGTTCGCAGCAAGCTGGAGGCCATAGAAACGGCAGGCGAGCGCAAGGCCAAGCTGGAGCAGGATCTGGCGGCCGCCAGCGCCATGTACGCCGAACGCGCCGCCGCATTGACCAGCGCGCGCAAGACAGCGGCGGAGAAATTGGCGAAAAAAGTGGAGACCGAGCTCGCTTCATTGGCACTGGAGAGCGCGGTGTTTCGCATCGATTTACAGGCAGCCAACTGGTCCGAGGAAGGCGCCGATCGCGTGGAATTCTTGATCTCCGCGAATGCGGGCGAAGAACCCAGACCGCTGGATAAAGTGGCGTCGGGTGGCGAGCTTTCGCGCATTGCGCTGGCGTTGAAAACTTCGCTTGGTCATAGCGCGGGACACGCGCGCGGGAACGCAGTGCAGCGCACACTGGTCTTCGACGAAATCGATACCGGCATCGGCGGCGGCGTGGCCGAAGCGGTGGGACGGAGGTTGAAGAAACTCTCGGCTTCGAGCCAAGTGCTGTGCGTGACGCACCTGGCGCAAGTGGCGGGGTTCGCCGATCATCACTACTCCGTGGAAAAGCGCGAAGTGAAGGGCCGGACCGTGGCGGAGGTGGAAGAACTGACGGACGAAGCGCGCACTCGCGAAATCGGCCGCATGCTGTCGGGCCAGAAGGTGACGCCGGAAGCGTTGAAACACGCCGAACAGTTAATCCGTTTGGGCGCGGCACGGCGGTGAAGTTGAGCCTGCGATCGGCGGAGTGGCTGTTGGTGGTCTATTTCGGGTACGTGGCCGCCATCGCCCCGCGCTTCCCGCTCGAACACCAGCTCATCTGGCGGCCCTTCCTGGTGGAGATGCTGGTCTGCGCGATATTTTTGGCGCTGGCCTACGGCGAATCGTGCGAGCACGCCGAGTTGTTCAGCATGCTGCGAGACTGGGCTCCGGTGGCGCTGCTGCTGCTGGCCTATCGCGAGATGGATTGGTTTTCCACCATGCCGCGCAATGTCGATTTGGAATTGCGCTGGGTGCAGTGGGACCGGACCATCCTGCACCCCTGGGGTTTGCAGCGCGCCATTGAATCGCTGGGTGCGCTGGCGCCGCTTTTTTTGGAGCTGTGCTATTTGCTGGTTTATGCGATTGCCCCGTTCGTGGTGGCTGTTTTGTACTTACAGCGCCGGCGGGAACGGGTGAACGGAGCGATATTTTTGTATCTACTGGGTACGCTGCTGGCGTACGCGCTGTTTCCCTACTTCCCTTCCGATCCGCCGCGCGTCGGCTTCGGAGGCAGCGACATGCCGAATATCATGACGCCGCTGCGCGGATTAAATTTATGGCTGGTGGGAGATTTCGGTATTCACTCCAGCGTGTTTCCGAGCGCACACGTGTCGTCGGCATTTTCGGCCGCGTGGGCGTTGTTCGCTTTTTTGCCGGAGCGCAAGCGCTATGGCTGGGGAATGCTGCTATATGCCGCCAGCGTCGCGGTAGCCACCGTATATGGCCGCTACCACTACGCAGCAGACGCGCTGGCGGGAATGGCTATCAGCCTGGTTCCCGCCCTTATGATTCTTCTGGCTCTTCGCCTTCGTGCTCGCGGCCTTCTTGGACTGCCTTGAGGCGCTCTTCGCGGCGCTTGGCGCGTTCGGCGGCGCGCTTCACCAGTTCGGTGCCCACCAGTTCCAGCTTGGCTAATTCAGCGCCATCGCCCTTGCGCCAACCCAGACGCACGATGCGCGTATAGCCGCCGTTGCGCTGCCCGAACCTGGTGCCGAGCTTATCGAACAGCTTTTGGACCGAGGCCGGCGTCCGCAGAAAGGCGGCAGCCTGCCGGCGCGAATGCAGCGTGTCTTCCTTGGCGAGGGTGATCATCCTGTCCACCAGCGGCCGCACGGCCTTGGCCTTGGGCACGGTGGTAATGATGAAATCGCTTTCGATGACACTGGTCACCAGGCCGCGCAGCAGCGAATTGCGCGCGGCGACATTGCGTTTGAGCTTGAATCCTGCAACCCCGTGGCGCATCGCTTACTCCGCTACCTCATCCAAGCCCGCCAGTTCATCTTCGACGCCATAGTGCGGCAGCGAAGGCGGCGGCGCCACCAAGCGGCCCTGGGCATCGAACTTCATGCCGAATGTGAGGCCGAGGTTGGAAAGGATTTCCTTGATTTCGTTCAGCGATTTACGCCCGAAGTTCTTGGTGCGCAGCATTTCGGCTTCGGTTTTCTGCACCAAATCGCCAATGGTCTGGATGTTGGCGTTCTTCAGGCAATTGTAGGAGCGAACGCTCAGCTCCAGTTCCTCGACGGAACGGTTGAGCACTTCGTTCATCTGGCTGGCTCCGCGCTCGGCGGGCTCTTCGGCGGTCTCCGGCAGTTCCTCAAAGTTGATGAAGATCGCCATGTGATCTTTTAGCAGCTTGGCTGCCTGGCCGATGGCGTCCTGCGGTGAGATGGCGCCGTTGGTCCAGACTTCGAGCGTGAGCTTGTCGTAGTCTGTCATCTGGCCCAGGCGAGCCGCTTCGACGGCGAAATTGACTTTGCGGACGGGTGAATGGACGGAGTCGATCGGAATGTAGCCGAGCGCCAGGTCTTCGTCATAGTTGCGATCAGCGGCCACATAGCCACGGCCGGTTTTGAGCCGCATCTCGATGTTGAGCTTGCCGCCTTCGCCAACCGTGGCGATGGGCAGGTTGCGATCCAGCACTTCCACGTCGGCGTCGGTCTCAATCTGGCCGCTGAGCACCTGACCGGGACGATCCACGCGCAGGCGCGCGATGCGGATTCCCTCGCCGCTCATCTTGAACGGCACCTGCTTCAGGTTGAGAATAATGTCGGTGGCGTCTTCCACCACGCCCGGAATGGGGCTGAACTCGTGGGCCACGCCGTCGATGCGAATGGAAGTAATAGCGGCGCCCTCAATGGAGCTGAGCAGCACTCGGCGCAGACCGGTGCCGATGGTGGCTCCAAAGCCGCGCTCGAATGGCTGGGCAGTGAACATGCCGTAGCGTTCGGTGAGAGTTTCGGTGTTGGCGATCAGCCTTTTCGGCTTTTGAAAACCTTTAAACATAACTCAGTTTCCTCAATTCTTTTTTGATCTTTTTACTTGGAGTACAACTCGACGATCAACTGCTCGTTGAGCTGGATCTGGACGAGTTCTTCTCTTTTGGGCTGCGCGATCATACGGCCCTTGAGGTTGTCGCGGTCAACCTCGAGCCAGTTGGGCGAGGGCGCGTGCGCGGTGGCATCGCGGGCCGCCAGAATGGTGGGATTTTCCTTGCTCTTCTCGCGGACTTCAATGACATCGTTCACCCGCACTTCAAACGACGGGATGTTGACCTTGTGGCCGTTCACCGTCAGGTGTCCGTGGCGGACCAATTGGCGCGCCTGGCTGCGGCTGGTTCCGAGACCCATGCGATAGATCACGTTATCCAGACGCCGTTCCAGCGAGTTCAGCATGTTATCGCCGGTGACGCCCTTGGTGCGAAAGGCGCGTTCAAACAGGTTGCGGAACTGGCCTTCCATCAGGCCGTAGTAGCGGCGGGCCTTCTGCTTCTCGCGCAACTGCAGGCCGTAGCCGACGATTTTAGGTTTGCGATCCTTGCCGTGCTGGCCGGGAGCAAAGTTGCGCTTTTCGATGGCGCACTTTTCGGTGTGGCAGCGTTCGCCCTTCAAAAACAACTTCATGCCCTCGCGCCGGCAGAGCCGGCAAACGGGGCCATTGTATCTTGCCATTCCTGAATTACCTTTCCTTCTCTAAAAGGTGCAGTTTACGGCCTGGGGCCTTCTTCCTGCTTACTACACTTACCAGCGGGCCTGCATCAGACCCGGCGGCGTTTGGGCGGGCGGCAGCCATTGTGAGGGATGGGCGTCCGATCCTTGATGGACTTTACTTCAATTCCCACGGTTGCCAGCGCGCGCACCGCCGATTCACGGCCGGCGCCCGGCCCCGAAACCCGCACTTCCACGGAGCGGAGGCCATATTCCTTGGCTTTGTTGGCGGCCGTCAGCGAGGCCTGCTGGGCTGCGAAGGGCGTGCCCTTGCGCGAGCCTCGAAATCCGAGCGAACCGGAACTCGACCAGGCCAAAACGTTGCCCACCAGATCGGTAAAAGTGACGATGGTGTTGTTGAACGAAGCCTGGACGTGCACCAGGCCATTGGACACAACCTTCTTTTCCTTCTTTTTGAAGGTCTTCTTCTTGGTGGTCTTTGCAGGAGCTTTTGCCATGGGTTGTTGTCCTTAGGTCTTGCCGGTGGCTTTCTTCTTGTTGGCGACGGTTCCGCGGCGCGGCCCCTTACGCGTACGAGCGTTGGTGTGGGTGCGCTGTCCGCGTACCGGCAGCCCGCGGCGATGCCGCAGCCCGCGATAGGATCCCATTTCGATGAGGCGCTTGATGTTCATCGAAAGCTCCTTGCGGAGGTCGCCTTCGACCGACCCTTCGTTCTCAATCAAAGTTCG
>DATHNM010000217.1:0-13791 GCA_035486095.1 Bryobacteraceae bacterium | reverse complement strand
GCTCCAGCACCAGCGGCCGCCCCTTGAAAAGCGCCTGGATCTGTCGATCGCCCGAAACCGGTCCCAGAAAAATAACATTGTCCATCAGCACTTCCGGTATCGCCAGCTGTTCGCTGCGGGTAAGCAGGACGTTGTCTTTGCGATGCGCCAGGAATTGCCCCAGCAGAAATGCTCCGTCAGCGGTTCCCGCGGCAGTGGTTCCGGTTCCCGCCGGGCCGTTCGACGCAGCCAGGCAAATCATCAGCGGGCGGTTGCTGCTCAGCATCGGCCCCCAGAGTTGTTGCAACGCGGGCGCCAGATCCGCGGCTGCGATGGCCTGCGGCACACGCGCGGTTTTCTCCTGCCAAAATGCAATCCCGAAGCCCAACGCGCACACCGCGGCTAGCGCCAGCAGCGCGCTTAAAATGATTTCCTTGCGATGATTTCGCTGTGGGCCTGGCGCCGGCTCCGCTGGCAAAGCCGCAACCATGTCGGACACCGTCTCGCGGGTTTCGAAGGTGACTTTGAATCCGCCCTTCGGGACGTCGACGATTACCGGGTCATCCACGCCTTCGGTGCGATAGTATTCGGCCAGCTTCTGCCGCAAGCGCGCCACGTGCATCCGCACCACCGATTCCTGGCGCGGATCATATGAAGCAGGCTTGGCGAAAACGTCCAGACCCACCGTGTATTCCTTCAGGCTGTCGGCGGTTCCCGAAAGCGACTTCTCGGCGAGATAGTTCAGAAGGTTGCGGTGTACTTCCGAAGTGCGGAAGGCTTTGCTCTGGATGATTCGCTGGACCTGCAATTGGTTCGTTTCCAGCTCGACCACCATCGTTACCTATCATACGGCATGGCTGCGGCCTGGTAGTAGCCGCGCAGCTTCAAATGAATGGAAACCGAATGATTTGTTGCGTTGCTCCAGCGCCAGCGGTACCACCCCGAGGATTGAGCGACAAACGCGCCGTGCGCTTCCACCGCCTTCCCCGGCTTTTGATCGGCGAACTGATAGGATACGGCTTCAGAGCCCGCCCTCCACGCATACACCAGCGTGGCGCCGGCCTGCATCGCGATCCTGTATTGCAGGTCGCCGTTGGCGGCCAGTGTCAGATCCAGCCCGTCCTGGCGGAACGGCTGCAGCTGGATTCGGGCGCTGGCGGGCAGTCTGGCAGCCGAGGGTACCGGTGGCTGTTGGACGCGCCAGAAATACACGCCGCCCAAGGCCACGGCCCCGATCAAGCCCGCCAGCCCCATCAGCCATGGTCTCGGGAGCACATTACAGATTGTACGCGCTGCTGTCTGCCGCCGGCTCCCAGCAGGCTGCGGCCTACACATGGGGCGAAAACACTAGATTCTTGCCTGTTATTACCAGACAACCCTGTAGCATCTCAGCACGTGCGCCGATATAGATCACAGGAGCAGGCATGGCGACATTGCCTCTAAATAACTGGAGCGTAGCGTCCATCCGTCAGACCAACGGGATCAGTCTGGAAGAGATCGCGCGGAACACCAAGCTCAAGGTCACCACACTTAAGGCCATCGAAGATGCTAACTTTGATGTTTTGCCGGGCGGAATTTACAACATCAGTTACATCCGGCAATATGCCCGGGCGATAGGCGTCGACGAAAGTTCTTTGGTGAAGATGTACCAGGCGCTGCGTCCGGAGGATGATCAAAGTCGAGCAGACGGGCGTTAGCCGGGTCCACAACCACCCAGCGCCCAGAAAGCAGGAGCAATATGGCGGCTGCCGCTTCCTTCCGAACCGAAACATCCACGTCCCCGGCCGTTCTGGGCAAGGACGTCACAGTCACCGGTGAAATTCACAGCCACGAACCCCTCATCATAGAGGGCGAGGTTGAGGGAACCATCGACGTGGCCGGCCATCTTCTCACCATTGCGCCCAACGGCAAAGTGCGCGCCAGCATCAAAGCCAAGGAGATAGACGTACAAGGTTCACTGCAGGGAAACGTGGAGGGGGCCGACAAGATCTACATCCGCAATGGCGCGCGCTTCGTGGGCGATATTCACGCGCGCGGCATCGTGATTGAAGACGGTGGATTCATTCGCGGCAAAGTGGATCTGTCGCGCAAACCCTGAACGTTTGTTGGACACCCGGTCTTAGTGAAATGCCTGGTCCACCGCGTGGAACGTGGTGACGAACTGAAGCCCCAAAACGTTGGTCTGGGTTCCCGGAAGATTCTGGATCCGCAGCCACTCGTAACTCGCCTTCAGAAGCTGATGCCGGTTGAGCCACCAGCCGCCGCCCAGCTCATAAGATCCCACTCGTGCTGAAAATTGATTGGTGGATGCTCCGGTCAAATCGGCCGCGCCGCCCGGTTTCATCCATCCAACGCGGCCTGCCAGATAGAGCCGTGGAGTAAGAATACGCTTGGCCTCGCCGTAGGTGGAAGTCACCGAAGGCGCCTGAGTGAACCCCGGCAGATCGTATTGGAAGCGCTGCCACTCCCCGCTGATGCTCCAATGTCCCCGCGCCCATTGGGCCTCCAGACCAAGACCGTTGGCCGGAAAGCTACGCACCGATGCGCCGGTTGGCAGCAGCGCGGCAACGTCAGGCGAGAGATAGGGTCCGCGGAATCCCGAAATGCCCACGCGAAATCCCTGCCGGATGGTGTAGCCGCCCCCCGCTACCCACTGGGCGTATTGCGGCGCATGGCTCACACTGAGTGGATTGGAGGGCGAGCCGCTGGTCACTTGGATGCGCCCATCCAGCCGATGGCTGGAAACTTCAGCTTGCATGCCGGGCAATCCGTACAGGCTGACCGGCGTCAGTCCCAATCCGCCTCCCGGCTGTCCTCCGCACAGGTTCGAAACATAGCCCACGTGCTGCTTAAGCAAGTCCGCCACTCCGCAGGGGAGCTGATCGTTGCGCAGTGCCAGCGTCTGGATGTAGCTGAGCGGCTGATCCAGCAGCGCGTTATCGGCGTCGTCGTAGTGCAGCGGGAATGCGCCGAACGCCGACGATAAGCGGCCCGCTTTGAACACCACCGTGGTCTTTTCCTTGCGAATCTGATAACCCACGAAAGCTTGTATGGTTTGGACGTACCATTCATGATCCGGGTCGTAGGCGTCGTAATAAAGATAGGGCGACAGGCGAAACTGTTCGGCGGCGTAGGCAAACCAGTGGGGCCCCAGCGTAACCGTGGGATACAACGTGGCCTGCATTCCCGCCGTTAGCGGAAGATTTCCCGGGTTCTCGAATTGCAGCCGTCCGGTATACATGGCTCCGCCGCTCAGCGTTACGGGCAGGCTAAAGCCAAAGTTGGAATCCTGCGGCTGTGCGGGCACAGCCAGTGCCGCGCAGAGAACTAGCCACAGCGTTTGCTTCAACATGGTCCAGCTTCCTTTCCAACTAACTGCGCCTCGGCGAACTGGTCGGGTGTTGCGGCCAGGGGAAGGCCCAGTACCACCGTGAACGTTGTGCCGGCGCCCAAGCGGCTCTCCACGCGGATAGACCCGCCCATCACGTCTACAAGTTGTTCCACGATAGTCAGCCCCAGCCCCGTGCCGCCGTAGCGGCGCGTCATAGAGCCGTCGGCTTGAGTGAACTTCTCGAAGACCAGTTCCAGTTTGTCGGCTGGGATTCCGATGCCCGTATCGCGCACCGCCAGCGCCAGTGATACTGTTTCGCCCGGCTTGCGGGCCTGGTTCAAGCTCTCCACCCGCACGGTGATCCCGCCGCGTTCGGTGAACTTGATGGCGTTCCCCACCAGGTTGATCAGAACTTGCCGGATGCGCAGCGCGTCGCCCACCAGCCTCACCGGCATGCCAGCGGTGTAGTCGAGCGCGATTTCCAGGCCCTTGGAGGCGGCTTGCGGTGCCAGCAGGCTGTTCACTTCCACAATGGTGTCGCGCAGATTGAAGGGAGCAAGGTTCAGCGTCATCTCGCCTTCGTCCAGCTTGGAGAAGTCCAGGATGTCGTTGATGATGGCCAGCAGCGAATTGGCGGAGTCTCGAACCGTTGAGGCGAACTCCAGCTGTTCTTCGTCCAATGGCGTTTCCAGCAACAACTCGGTCAGGCCGATAACGCCATTCATCGGCGTGCGCAGCTCGTGGCTCATGTTGGCCAGAAACTCTCCCTTGGCCCGGTTTGCCGATTCGGCCGCCACTTTCGCCTGCTCCAGCTCCGCGCGGGTCTGGCGCTCGGCCGCCGCCACTCGATTGAACGATTCCGCCAGGACATGCAGCTCTCCCGCCGCTTGCCCCGCGCTAATGCGCTCGGGAAACTGACGGTCCCGTTCACCGCGCTGCAGCTGTGCCGCGAGTTCGCGCAGCGGCTTGGTCACCGATCTGGAGGTGGCCAGCGTGAACAGCAGCGCCAGCAACACACCGCACGCGCCCACCTCAGCCAGGATGCTCATCCAACCGGCGGTAAATGCGCGCACCGCCGTGTCCAGAGATCGCAGAACAACTAATTGAAATCCGGTTCCCAGGCGTGCGTCCTGCACCGGCAACACCAGAAAGGTTTCACCGTTGCGGCGAATCTCGCACTCGGCTGAGGGCCGGCTGCAGCTGTTACGCAGGTCGCTTTCGAGCAGCGTCCAGAGGTTGCGGGGCAGGCTGGCATCCAAGACGTGCCCATTCTGCAGCAGCACCGTCTCGCCGCCCAAATGATAGAGGCTCAAATCGAACCTGGCGCCCAGCTTCAGACTGCCAATCTGTTCGCCATCGATGATGATGGGCGTGGAAGTCAATTCATACAGCGAACCGCCGCTTTGCATCACCGCGGTTTGGGAGGGAATATTGATCAATTGCCCGCTCGAATCGGTTTGTCCGGCACCGAATTCCACTGCGGCCAGCGTGCGCCCCTTCCAATCCGTCACTGCTAAAAGGTCATAGCCCACCACGCCGTGCATCTCGCGCAGTTGCGCCTCAATGGTGCGCCGGATTTCGGCCGCCGTTTCGGGTGACGAGGGCGTCTCACGCGTCAGCCCGATGGCCGCCTTCAGCCCCGCGCTGTCAGCCAGCACGGAAACGAACTGGCCGATGCGCCGCGAATAGTCCGCATTGGCGCGATCCAGCAATTCCTCCGATTTCTGCAGAGAATCGCGCAGGCTATCCTTCACGTGCCTTTGCACCAGCGTATTCAGCGCCATGAAGCTAGCGGCCAGCACCACGCAAACCGGCAGGAATGAGAACAGGAACGCTCGTGTGGTAAGAGACGTTCGTGCCAGCAAGTCTTATTGCTCCGTGTCCACCGGTACGCGAATGATGGCGTCTACGCTGCCGGTTTCGGGAACGTCGACATTTACCTTGTGCAGACCCGCGATCTTGTGCCATGCGGTCAGCCGATAGCGGCCCGCCGGGACGTTGGAAAACGAGAAGCTTCCGTCCGCTGAGGGCTTTTCATACCAGGGACTGGCTGTGACCACAATTGCGGCATACATATTCGCGTGGATGTGGCAGTACACCTGAACCACGCCTGGACTGTTGAATTTCACCGTCCGGCTTTGGCCTTTGGGAAAGTAGCCCAGATCAAAAGGCTGGGCCTTGGAAAGCGAAAAGACGTTGTGAAAAATAGGATCTGAGTTCGGAAACTCAACCGACGAGCCGACCGGTACTACAATCAGGTCCGGCTCAAACCGGGCTCCCTGCTGGTTGAGTATTTCCGTGACCGGAGCCTTGGGGGTGAGTTTGGGGCCGTCTTTTTCGGCTTCCAGTATGACCACCATGCGATCGAATTCGTTCACCGGTTCTGTCTCGCGCGCTGAAACGGGCGCGGCGGTGCCCCGCAAATTATAGACAATGGGGGACAAAGCCTTCTTGCTCAATCGCTTTGTAACGAGCGCGGTTCCATGAATATCACCCGCCCATACATTCAGCGCAAGTAACAGCAGGCCCGAAACAGGGTACACGAGTTTCATCCCATTCCTCTGCTCTAAAATCGGCCGCCAAAGGCCTTGGCTGTAGGGGTATGGGAATTAATCGCCTGTATTCAGGCCACCGGGTTTACTTAGCCGGCATGGGGATACCAATTAGCTCGCAGGCGTCGCGGTTAGTGCTAGCATGGCCCAGAACGCAGAAATGAGGTTGCCGTGGATCTCCGATCGCTTCAGAAACCGTTGAAGGAACACTACCGCAGTGACCCCAATGCCTCACGCATACTGCTGCGCGCGAAAGGCGGCCAGACCGGTGTTCCGGTGGCGTGCTCGGTGGATATCGGGCGTGCGGTTTACAATGCCGAAGCCCACCAGGGAGTGGGAGGCGGCGGCGCCAACGCCTGTTCGGGCGACCTGTTGCTGGGCGCCCTGGCGGCCTGCGCGCAAATCACCTGTCAGATGGTGGCTGCGGCCATGGGTATCGCCACGGAACGTATTGAGGTCGCGGTAGAGGGAGCCATGGATCTGCGCGGCACCCTGGGCATAGCAAAGGACGTGCCGGTCGGCTTCGAGAACATTCAACTTCGTTTCGATGTCCAGGCGCCTGAGGCCACGCCGGAACAATTGCTCGCATTGCGGGAAAAAACCGAACAGTATTGCGTGGTGCTGCAGACGCTGGTCAGGCCTCCGCGGCTCACAACCGAGTGGACGGGGCAAGATTGAAATGGTTGCGGGTAAGCCAGTATCCCCCGCGCGCGTTAGCCGGGAAAGGATCAGCCGCTCGCATGCTATTCTGAAGTGAAGTCAGTAATTCTGAGGAGTCAGTGACGAATGCGGAACACCGGCCGGCCCATTCGCTACAAGCTTTCTACACCCCTGCAAGCCGTGAAGCTAGCCGAGCATCCCGGTAGCAGTTTGCGCGATCCCACAACCACGCTGGTCCAGATTCCAGCCGAGGTGATTGTGGAGGTCGAAGGGGGCGTGGCGGAATCCGGTTTGGTAAACGTTCTTTGGAACGGCGAAGTCTTTTCAGTTTTCAACGAAGACCTGCTGGAGAAAGCTGGGCCGGTCAGCGCGGCCGAAGCCTGAATGGCTGCCTTCGCGGCAATTTGAGCGCGAATTTCCCATGGCAAGCGAACGCGATCTGGATTTGATCCGAGCCTCCGCGGCGGGCGACGCCGAACGCATGCGAGCGCTGCTGGGCCGTGGCGCCAAGGTCAACGCGCGCATGAAAAACGGAGCCACACCGCTGCTGGCGGCGGCCGTGGCCGGACGCATTGACGCGCTTCAGATCCTCTTGCTGCAGGGTGCCGACCTGAAGGCCCGCTATCGCGACGAAGCCACCGTTCTTGTCATGGCGGCCACTCAGGGGCACGCCAACGTGGTCCAACTACTGCTGCAAAAAGGCGCCAGCCATCACGAACACACTCGCAGCGGCGTCACTCCGCTGCTGGCCGCAGCAATCGAAGGACACGGAGCGGTGGTGGAAGCGCTGCTGGCCGCTGGCGCCGATCCGAACGCCGCCGATGAGCGCGGTGTCACGCCTTTGATCGGTGCGGCGGTGAATGGCCGGATGGAAGCGCTGTGCGCCCTGCTGGCCGCTGGAGCGGATATTGGCGCGGTCAGCAAATCAGGACTCACTGCCTTGGTGGCTGCGGTATCGGCCACGCCAGCGGTGGCGTGGGTGCTGCTCGAAAAGGGCGCCGATGCGAATACCTTGGACGAACAGGGCCGCCCGGTTCTGGTAGCGGCGGCAGCCAGTGGAAATGCCGAAGCCGTGCCGATGCTGCTGGCCAAGGGCGCGCGCATCGAAGATGCGGATCCATCCGGAGCCACCGCTTTGCTGGCCGCTGCACTGGGCGGGCATGTCGAAGCCGCGCAGGCTCTGCTGAGCGCTGGGGCAAATCCCAACGCGGCTGGTCATAGCGAAATCACGCCGCTGATTGCCGCCGTTGTTCGCGGACAGACCTCCATGGCGGAGTTGCTCATCCAATCCGGCGCCAATGTGAACGCGCGCACCAGCCAGGGCGTCACCGCGTTAATGGCGGCCGTCAACAGCCATCCGGAAGCCATCCCCGTGCTGCTCGCGCATGGCGCGGAGATCAACGCGGCAGATCAAAGCGGGCTCACCGCGCTGCACGCGGCGGCCGCCATGGGACGGACGGAAGTGGTTCGATTGCTGGTGGAATCAGGCGCCGACGCAACGCAACTCACCGCCAGCGGCCTTACGGCGCTGAGTATCGCCGAAGCCGGCGGACACGCCGAAATCGCCGAGTTCCTGCGCGCGGTTACTGAACCACGACCGTGAGGGACTGGTGCCTGGAAGCTTTGCCGTACGCTGGGAGCCATGCGCTTTACACCCGAACTCGAAGCCAAGTGGACACCTTCCGCTGCTCGGCACGGCCGCAATCCCGAGGAACTCGTGCGAGAAGTGGTCTCGCAGTATTTCGACTAGGAGAGCCATCTAACTCATGACGCGTGCGCGGTTTCCGTCACCGCTGCGGGAACCTGGCCCTTGGCCGGGGGCAGGGTGAAATAGAAGCACGATCCTTTTCCGTCAGACTCCACCCAGATTCGTCCACCATAGGTTTCGACGATCCGCTGGCAAATTGCCAGACCGATTCCGGTGCCCGGATAATCCTGCCCATGCAGGCGCTTGAAGATCTTGAAGATCTGTTGCGCATATTCCGGCGCGATTCCAATGCCGTTGTCCTGCACCGAAAGCACCCATTCCGGTTCCCGCCATTGCGCCGAGATGTGGATGCGCGGCGCATCCTTTCCCCGATATTTGATCGCGTTGCTCACCAGGTTTTGCACCAGCTGCACCAGGCAAATCTCGTGCGCGTGAACGGCGGGTATGGTGTCCCAGGTAATCATCGCGCCGCTTTGCTCCACCGAGGCCTGCAGGTTCAAGAGCACCTTGCGGATGACATCGATGAAATCCACAGTGTCGCCTGGCCCCTCCGCCGAGGAAGCGGTCTGGGAGTAAGTCAGCAGATCCTTGAGCAGCATCTCCATCCGCCGCGCGCCGCCCACCACATACGAGATGTACTGGTCGGCATTGGCATCCAACTTTCCGAAATACTTGCGCTGCAGCATCTGGCTGTACAGTGCCACCATGCGAAGTGGCTCCTGCAGATCGTGACTGGCGGCGTAGGCGAACTGGTTCAGATCGTCATTGGATTGGCGCAGGGCTTCGTTCGAGTGCAACAGTTCCTGGGTACGCTCGGCCACGCGCTGCTCCAGCGTGGCGTTCAATTCGCGAATGGCCTCATCCGCGCGCCGGCGCTCGGTAACATCGCGGATGGCCGATGTCAGCAGCAAACCTTCTTCGGTCTGCAGCGGGCTCAGGCCGATTTCAACGGGGAACTGATGGCCGCTCTTCCGTTTGGCCCACAGCTCCACCGGTGACGCCAGCCAAGCCATGCCATTGGCCCGTGGCGGCCGGGAGTGACTGCTCCAATCCGGAACCAGCATCCGGATGTTTTGCCCGATCAATTCTTCACGCGGAAATGCGAACAGGATTTCCGCCTGGGAATTGGCCAGGCTGATGCACCCTTCTTCATCGCTGATAATAATCGCGTCGGGCGCGGCTTCGAGCAGCGAACGGAACTTCAGTTCCGCTTTTCCCAACACCTCGGCATGGCGGCGCAGCAGTGCCGTGTTGCGGCTCAGTTCCACAAACACGCCCACCTTGGAGCGCAGAATCTCGGCGACAATAGGCTTGAACAGGAAATCCACCGCGCCCAGATCGTAACCGCGGAACAGATGCTCGTCGCTGCGATAGCCCGTCAGAAACAGAATGGGTGTGTGGCGCGAGCGCTTGCGCGAACGAATCAGCTCGGCCGTCTGGAACCCATCCATGTCCGGCATTTTCACGTCCAGCAAAATGGCCGCGAAATCGTCGTCCAGCAGATGGCGCAAGGCCTCGGTCCCCGAATGGGCCATCACCAGTTCCTGGCCCAGCCCATCCAGTGCCGCTTCGAGCGACACCAGATTATCCGGCGTGTCGTCCACCAGCAGAATCTTGACGCGATCCGGCGCGCCTTCTGGTGCTGGCTGCGTGCGTTGGCTCGGGGGTTCCATTTAGACCGTGCTCGCGGGCGCCGCATTTGCTTCATGGCCCCGGCTGATCCAAACACGCAATACCGAAAAAAGCTGTTCCAAATCCACTGGTTTGGTAATGTAATCGGACGCTCCGGCCTCAATGCACTTGGCCCGGTCGCCCTTCATGGCCTTGGCGGTCAGCGCCACTATGGGCAGCGACCGGAATTCGGGCACCTCCCGAATGGCCTTCATCGTTTCATAGCCGTCCATTTCCGGCATCATGATGTCCATCAGCACCAGATCGACATCCGGCGTCTTCTTCAGTAATTCGATGCCGGCGCGGCCATTTTCGGCGTGGGCGACTTTCAGGTTATGATCTTCCAGCAGACTGGTGAGCGCGAAAATGTTACGAACGTCGTCGTCCACCACCAGCACCTTTTTGCCGAATAGTGTGACGTCCGTTTCACGTAACTGTTCCAGGATTCGACGCTGGTCCGCCGCCAGGTCGGCTTCGGCGCGATGCAGCAGCAGCACCGATTCATCCAGCAGGCGCTCCCGTGAGTGAATGGTCCGCACAATGCCCACGCGTCCCAAGCGTGCCAGCTCCAGGTCTTCATCGGCCGTTAGCGGACGGTCGCACATCAGCAGGATGGGCGGCGAATAGGGGCGGGCGTGTTTTTGTATCTCCTCCACCAGAGCCATGGGCGCGATGCCGTCGATTCGCAGATGAACCACGATGCCGTCCAGATACTGCTGCTTCAGCACCGCCAAAGCTTCCCCGGCGGTGGCCACGCCGATAGGCTCCAGATCCTGCGCGCCCACCGTGGCGATCATCCCCGCCCGCTCTATTTCATCGGCGCACACCAGCAGCAGCTTCTTCATGCGCTTCTGCACCGAATGTTCGATAGCCGTGAAGGCTTCCGCCAACTGGTCGTTATTGACGGACTTTTCAAGATAAGACACGGCGCCCAGCGCCAGTCCCCGGCGGCGGTTTTCGTCCCCGGAAATGATATGCACCGGAATATGCCGCGTCGCCGGATCGTGCTTCAAGCGATCCAGAATGGTCCAGCCGGCCATATCGGGTAGATTGATGTCGAGCGTGATGGCGCCCGGTTTAAACTCCCGCGCTAAGGTCATGGCGCTGGAACCGCGCAGCGCCACCAGAGCCTTCAGGCCGTGGTCATGCGCCAGGTCCAGCAGAATGCGCGCAAAGGTAATATCGTCTTCCACAATTAACAGCGCCGCGTCGCCCGGCTGCACCAGGTTGCGATCGTCGTCGATCACCAGATCTTCCACCAGCTCTTCGGTGGCCATCGCGGTGATGGGCAGAATCATATCCACGCCGGTGTCGGCCGTTTCCTTCACCGCCTGCTCCAACAGCACCGGCGGCGTGATGCGCAGCGCTTCGCTCTTGGGCTGCGCGGCGGGTGTGACGTAGGTTTGCGGCAAGTACAGCGTGAACGTGCTGCCTATCCCGGGCGCGCTCTGGAGCCGTATCTCGCCACCCAGAAGCCGCGCCAGTTCGCGGCTGATGGAAAGCCCCAGTCCGGTGCCCCCGTATTTACGGCTGGTGGTTCCGTCCGCCTGCTGGAACGCTTCGAAAATGATACGCTGCTTTTCCGACGCGATTCCGATGCCGGTATCCAGCACCGAAAACGCAATTACGGACTTTGCGCGGCTCAGCAGGCTGTTGGCCGGGTTCCAGCCGCTGGTCACCTTATCGATGGACAGCCGCACGGAGCCCTGCTCGGTAAACTTGAGCGCATTTGAGAGCAGGTTCTTCAACACCTGCTGCAAACGTTTGGCGTCGGTATGGATGATCTCGGCCGCCAGGTTGGGTCCCAGTTCCGCCGTAAATTCCAACCCCTTGCCGTCGGCCACGTGCCGGAAAGTGCGCAGGCAGTAGTCTTCCAGCTCGCTGAAGCGGATGCCTCCCACTTCCACGTCCATCTTGCCCGATTCGATTTTGCTCAGATCCAGAATGTCGCTGATGAGCGAGAGCAGGTCGGTTCCCGAAGTGTGAATGGTTTCGGCAAACTTCACCTGCTTGGCGCTCAGGTTCTTGTCCGAGTTCTCCGAAAGCATGCGCGCCAGAATCAGCAGGTTGTTGAGCGGCGTGCGCAGCTCGTGGCTCATGTTGGCCAGAAACTCGCTCTTGTACTTGGAGGTGAGCGCCAATTGCTCGGCCTTCTCTTCCAGCGCTTTCTTGGCCTGCTCCACTTCCTGGTTCTTGGTTTCCACTTCCGTCTTCTGTTCGGCCAGCAACTGCGCCTTTTCCTGCAGTTCGGCGTTGGTCTTTTGCAGCTGAAGCTGCTGGCTTTGTAATTCTTCGGCCAGCGCCTGGCTTTGCGTGAGCAGCTGCTCGGTCCGCATGGTGGCGCGGATGGTGTTCAGCACGATTCCGATGGATTGGGTGAGCTGATCCAGAAACGCCAGATGAATATCGCTGAATTCGCCGAACGAAGCCAGCTCGATGGCGGCCTTCACGTCGCCTTCAAACAGCACCGGCAATACCACGATGCTGGCCGGGGCCGTGCTGCCCAGGCTGGAATTAATGCGGATGTAGCCGCCGGGAAGGTTGGTTACCAGGATGCGCTCTTTCTCCTTGGCGCACTGGCCCACCAATCCCTGGCCCACCTCAAACTGTAGCGGGACGCCATCGCGATCGTGAATGGCATAACCGGCCACCAGTTTCAATACCGTCTTGCTCTCTTGCCACTCTGCGATATAGAACGTGCCGTGTTGCGCGCCCACCAGCGGCGTCAACTCGGAAAGCAGCAACTGCGATAGCGTCAACAGATCGCGCTGGCCCTGCATCATGCCGGTAAACTTCGCGATGTTGGTCTTCAGGAAGTCCTGCTCGTTGTTCTTGCGCGTGGTAGCCGCAAGATTTACGATCATCTCGTTCAGGTTGTCCTTTAGCGCCGCCACCTCGCCCAGCGCTTCCACTGCGATGGAGCGTGTAAGATCGCCCTTGGTAACGGCCGTCGCCACCTCGGCGATCGCGCGCACCTGCGTAGTCAGGTTGGCCGCCAGCTGATTGACGTTATCCGTCAAATCGCGCCAGATTCCGGCCGCGCCCGGCACACGCGCCTGGCCGCCCAGCTTGCCTTCAATGCCCACTTCGCGCGCCACTGTGGTCACCTGATCGGCGAAGGTGGCCAGCGTGTCGATCATCCCGTTGATGGTGTCGGCCAGTTCCGCGATCTCGCCCTTGGTTTCCAGCACCAGCTTGCGCTTCAAATCGCCGTTGGCCACCGCGGTAACCACCTTCGCGATACCGCGCACCTGGGTGGTTAAATTCGCGGCCATGAAATTGACGTTGTCCGTCAGATCCTTCCACGTTCCGGCCACGCCTTTCACTTCGGCTTGCCCGCCCAGCTTGCCGTCCGTTCCCACTTCGCGCGCCACGCGCGTCACTTCGCTGGCGAACGAATTCAGCTGATCCACCATGCGATTGATGGTGTTCTTCAGCTCCAGGATCTCGCCTTGCACGTCGACGGTGATTTTTCGTGAAAGGTCGCCATTGGCCACCGCCGTGGTCACCTGCGCGATGTTGCGCACCTGGGCCGTCAGATTGCCCGCCATGGAGTTGACGCTGTCCGTCAAATCCTTCCACGTTCCACCCACGCCGCGCACATTGGCCTGTCCGCCCAGCTTGCCTTCGGTGCCCACCTCGCGCGCCACGCGCGTCACTTCGCTGGCGAACGCATTCAACTGATCCACCATCGTGTTAATGGTGTTCTTCAGTTCCAGAATTTCGCCGCGCACGTCCACCGTAATCTTGCGCGACAAATCTCCCATCGCGACCGCGGTCGTAACCTGCGCGATGTTGCGGACCTGATTGGTAAGATTCGAGGCCATCGAGTTGACTGACTCAGTCAAATCTTTCCATGTTCCCGCGACTCCATACACGTCAGCCTGCCC
>DATHNM010000216.1:0-8235 GCA_035486095.1 Bryobacteraceae bacterium | reverse complement strand
TGCACCAGCGCCTGAAAATGGCGCATGGCTTCGTCATTGATTTTTGACCAGTCGGGTGTTTGCGCGCCCGCGGACAGTGCACAAACAAGAAGAGCGAATACGAAAAGATTTCGCATCCGCTCAGTCTAGCGTATCGTGATCGAGGTACGGTTTACTTGGTCAAACCAAAGGCGCTGGCGAGCGTCGGACCCGATTTTCCGCGCGGCAGCAAACTGGGGCCGGACGGAATGAAAATCTTAGCTACGTTGGTGTTCACATCCACCACCAGGCCCAGAAACCCGGATTGCATCTCGTCCCAATTCTGATCGCCCCAATGGATTTCCTTGGTGGGATCCGGATTGTACTTGTTGTTCAGCGAATTGTCGTAGTGCGCGATGGCCACCAGCCGCGTGCCTTTGGGCATTGCCAGGGGTTTCTCCAGCTGATAGCCGACCTGCCAATCGAAATTCCACTTGCCTTTGAAAATTTCCTGAGTTTCACCCGTCGGATAGATGGCGCGCAGCTCATAATCCTTGCCGCGCAGATGCATATGGGGTTGGATATAGACCAACTCGGCATGATCCACGCCCACGGTCACTTCGCTCACCACTTCCTGATTGTCAGCTCCCGGCGGCAGCACCAGATTGAACGCGGCCGGCGTTCCGGGCGACATCCAGTAGCGGCGCTTGGGCGGATTCTTCGCGAATACCAGTCCAACTTTCGACAAGTCGTCCTGTTCGGTTCCAACCGCGGTGTAGTGAATGTTGAACACGATGTCGGAACCCTTGGGAACAAACTTTGCTGACGCGTCCACGTCAAAGCGCTGCGCGCCCAGCCCCGGATTATACTTGCCTAAAAGATCGGTGCCTTCCTTCGCGCCGGTCATGGCTTCGGAGCCTTCCTCGTAAGCCTCGCCGTATACCGCCTTGGCCATCCAGGTTGCGCCGGGAGGGGTGACAATGGCCCTCATATGATGCACCACCTTGGGATTTCCGGCGCGCATCTCGGCAGCCACTACCCACATGTCCTCGGGAAAATTAACATGCACTTTAATGTTCTGGTAATTGATGGTTCCGGTGGCCTTCACGTGGAAGGGCTTCGGCATCTCGATCACCATGTCCGGCTTGATCTGCCAGCCCTCTGGGAACGTCAGCGGCGGCGGCGCATCCTTGGCGTCGCCCTCCGGCGCGCCGTTGTTGGCCCAGGTAACCAGAGTATTCACATCCGCCGGGCTCAACGTGCGGTCGTTCGCAAAATGGCCGTACTCGGCGAACCATGGCGGCATCTTCTGCGTGACCACCGCCACCTTCATGGCTTTCGCCCACGGACGCGCGTCCTGATAGCTGATCAGCGACATCGGCGCTACTTCGCCCGGCCGGTGGCAGCCCTGACAATTCTTCTGCAGAATCGGCAGAACGTCTTTATTAAAAGTGGGCGAACTGGAGCCCGTCGCGGCAACGGCGGCTATCCCCATTGCCAAACCAACCACGGAAATGCGCAGCATGTCGAATCCTCCTGGCGATAAAACCACTGTCAGCATTATATTTTAGCGCTGCATACAACGCAACGGTGGGGTGGCCAGCGTGGGGTGGCCAGCGTGGGTCGGCCAGTGGGGCGCCCAGCCGCCCAGGACTACAATAGAGCAATAGCTATCAAGGAGGTTGTGCATGTCCAAGTTTGTCATCGCGCCCCATATGCGGCTGCAGGAGTGGGTGGCTGCCGAAAAAGGCTATTTTGCCGCGGAAGGGCTCGATTATGAGTTTCGCGACGAGTTGGTTTCCCAGGATGGCAAGCGGCACGACCTGGGCGACAAAGTCGGCGCCTATCAGACCTTCGAAAAGGGCCGCACCACGGATGTAAGCTGCGCCTGCCATTGGACCGTGAACGTGGCCGCCTCCAATGGTCACGGAAAGCTTTATGCCGACGCCTATTCCGTATCGCCGGCCGGGATTTTCGTGCCGCCCGATTCGCCGGTGCGTGAGCCAGGCGATTTAGCCGGTGTTCCCGTCTCGGTGGGCTACCAATCCGGCAGCCATTACGCCTCCATCCAGGCCCTGGAACAGTATCTGCCGCAAGACAAGATCAAACTTTCTTTTGCTGACGGCCTGCTCTTCAATCGGATGGAGCTGTTGATCGACGGCAAGATTCCCGCTGCCTCGCTGTTCAGCGGCCCCTACTATTTCCTGGAACAGCTGGGTTTCCGCAAAGTGATCGACACCACCTTCATGATGGCCTCAATGATCACTGGCGATCCGGACCCCGAAGACGTGCGGAAATACTTCCGCGCCCTGCGCAACGCCCAACGCGACATCGATCTGCGGCCCGAACTCTACACGCACTATTACAAGAAGGAGATGCCGGAGCGTTTCCAGGATCGTATGGATACGCGCCGCTGGGGGCCGGGGGAGCGCATCGTGTTTGAGCCCTACACTCGCCAGGTTTTCGAACAATCGTTCGAATGGATCTCGCAGCACGCCATTTTCCCCGAGGGCGAAATGGGCCAGTGCAACTATCAGGAAGCCGTTGTCAGCCTGGCTGGGGTTGCGCCGTAAACTGTGCGCGCGCTCTGGTTAGCTGCGCTGGCCATCCCGGCTCTGGCCGCGCCGCCGGTTCCCGCCTGGAGACTAACCCGCAGCGAACATTTTGAGATCTACGCTCAATCGAGCGACCAGCGCGCGCGGGCCATCCTGACATGGTTCGAGCAATTACGGTCCTTTTTCCAGCAGCAGGGTGCCGGCCAGGCCAGTTCAGCGGCGCCGGTCCGGGTAATCGTCTTCGCTTCGCCCCAGCAATACCAGCCCTACCGCCTGCAATCCAATGCGGACGCGTACTACGTGGGTGCTCAAAGCCGGGATTATATTGTGATGGGCACGGACGATCCCGCCCGGTTTGGCATAGCGGCGCATGAATACGCGCACCTGGTGTTGCGCACTTCGGGCGCGCAGCTGCCGCCCTGGCTGAAGGAAGGCCTGGCCGAGTTTTTCGCCACACTGCGCATCACCGGACATGCCACGGAACTGGGCGGAGTGCTGCCCGGCCGCCTGCAGACCCTGCAGAGGCGCACTTGGATGCCCCTCACAGAGTTGCTCTCGCTCTCCCCGGAATCCCAAAGCCATCAGGAACGCGCGGCCGCAGATTTGTTTTATGCCGAAAGCTGGGCGCTTACGGAGATGCTGTTGCTTTCCCCCAAATATGCTCCCGGTTTTCAGAAAATCCTGGCCTCGCCAAATTTGGACGCCGCGGCAGCCACGCGCGATCTGCATCAATGGATGGATCAGCCCGTGCTGCCGGTTATCCAGCTTCCAGAGGTGATCACACCGCCCATCCATGTGGAGGTTTCCGCGGTTTCACCCCTGGCCTCGCGGCTGCTGCTGGCGCAGGTCCTGCTGCTCGCGGGCGAATTCGATCGCGCGGAGGCGCTCTTCCACGCTCTGGCCCGGGAAGCGCCGGATTCCGCCGAGGTTTCCGCCGCGCTGGGCGCCATCGCCCTGCACAAAGGCGATGCCGAAGGCGCGCGGCGTCACTGGAAACAATCCATCGATCAAGGCATCGCCGACGCCCAGCTGTGCTACCGCTACGCGGTTCTGGCCGATGACGCAGGCCTGCCCGCCGCCGACATTCGTCCGGCGTTGGAGCGCGCCATCGCCCTGCAGCCCGATTTCGACGATGCCCACTATCAGCTGGCGCTGCTTGAAAAGAACGCACGCCGGTATGAAGCCGCGCTGCGCGAGTTCCACGCCATGCGGACGGTGGCGGAGGCGCGCTCACTCCCCTACTGGCTGGCGCTGGCCGATACATTCAATGAACTGGGCCGGAGCGACGAAGCCGAAGCCGCCGCCCGCAACGCCAGCCGGCACGCCAGCACCGCGGCCGAGCGCGCCCGCGCCGCCCAGGAAGCCTATATCGCGCAGACCGAACCGGGCGTCCAGTTCGCCCGCGATGCGTCCGGCCATCTGCAATTGGTTACCACCCGCATGCCGCGCCAGCAATCCGAGTGGAACCCCTTCATTGAGGCCGCCGATGATATCCATCGCGTGCAAGGCACCCTGCGCGAGATCGATTGCGGCAGCCTCACCACCATTCACGTGGAAGCGGCCGGCAAAGTGGTGAAGCTGGCCATCCCCGATTTGCAGCACGTGCAGATGCGCCATGCGCCGGATGAATTCGTATGCGGCCCGCAACCTGCAACCCCGGTAACGATCGATTACGCGCGGTCGAGCGATGCCACCACTCAGGGCATCGTGCGCGGCATGGATTTCAGTCCAGCAGGCGCTCCCTGACGGCATTGTATTCGCACCCAAACAGTGCGATCACCGCCAGCAGGTACATCCATACCAGCAGCGCGATCACCGCGCCAATGCTGCCGTACAACACGTTGTAGTTGGCGATGTGCCGGACATACAGGGCAAAGACCGATGTGGCCAGCAACCACAGGATAGTGGCCAGCATCGCGCCGGGCCAAACGCTCGGGAACCGCATGGCCCGGTTGGGTCCCGTGTAGTACATCAATCCGGTCACCAGCACGGTTGCCCCCAGCGCCACCACGTAACGAAGCAGGCCAAAGGCCAGAATTACAGAGGTCCGGACGTCTTCTTCGGGCGCCAGGCCGATGGACGCCAGCATCCATTGTTCGATGCGCGCGCCGAATACGATCAGGGCTGAAGAGCCTATAGCCGGCAGCGCCGCGATGAACACCAGCAGAATGGCCACTCCACGCTGTTTCAGGAAGGGACGGCCCGATGGCAGCCGGTATGCCGCCTGGAACCCTTCCATCAGCGTCATCATCGCGCCTGAGGCGGCCCAGGCCGAAAGCAGCGTGGCCAGCAGGATCAGCCAGCCCGATCGCTGGTTCCGGGCCGTAAATTCCGACCGCACCAGATCCTCGGTGCCCGGGGGGATCACCTGGAATAGCAGCCGCGAGAACACGCGCGACACCGCGCCCGCGTTGACGCTGGCAAAGATGGCGGCCAGTGACGCCAGCACCGGAAAAAAGGCCAGCAGAGAGGAGTAAGCCGCGCCCTTGGCAATGCCGAAGCAATTGTCCTCAAAGGCGGCGATCCAGGCCTGCCGGAACAAGCCCCAAAAGCGCTGCACCGGACCTGGGCGCTCCAGATAGAGGCTGGGCGAAGCGGGAGTCATGGCCACTCTCGATTCTAATCCCTCTCACTGTCGGCCCTGCTTCTAGCGCATCAGGCGTTAACGGGCGTTTCTCGAAAACGTTCGATCTCTGTGAGCTCGGCGGCGCTGAGCCGGAATTCCGCCGCGCCAATCACTCCATCCACCTGCGCGGCGGATCGCATGCCCACAATTGCCCCCGTGACAGCCGGATGCCGCAGTGTCCACGCAATGGCCACTTCGCCCGCCGTTCTGCCGTGCCTCTGGCCGATGGTCCTCAGCAGCTCGGCCAGCTCCAGGTTGCGCGAAAGCAGCGGCTCTTTGAAATTCGGAGTGCGCTGCCGGAAGTCGTCGGCCGGCATGGCGGCGATGCGCTCGCGCGTCATGGCCCCACTCAGCAACCCGGACTTCATGGGCGAATAAATAATCACACCGATGTTGTTCGCCTGCGCATACGGCAAAATCTCTTTCTCGATGTCCGGCGAAATGATCGAATAAGGAGGCTGTAGCGAAGTGATGGGTGCAATGGCCTGCGCCCGCCGCATCTGATCCACATTGAAATTCGAAGCGCCGATATGACGCACCTTACCTTCGTGCTGCAACTGCGCCATCATCGTCCAGGCCGCCTCCACCAGGTTGTCCGGCTCCGGCCAGTGGATTTGATACAAATCGATTACATCCATTTTCAGCCGGCGCAAGCTCTGTTCCGCTTCTCGCCGGATGGATTCGGGCTCAATGGTTCTGTGGTTCTCGCGCCTATCGTTCCAAACGATCCCGCACTTGGTGAATACCAGCGGCTTCTTAGACCGCCCCGCCAGCGCGCGCCCCACTACTTCTTCGGAGTGCCCCAGGCCGTAAATGGCCGCCGTATCGATCCAGTTGATGCCTTTGTCCAGGGCCGCGTGAATTGCCTCCACGGACTCCTGGTCATCCTGCGCGCCCCAGGCGAACTGCCAACCTCCGCCACCCATGGCCCAAGCACCCACGCCGATCGGGGTGATTTCCAGATCGCTGGCACCCAGTTTTCTAGTCTGCATTTTTCTATTTTGGCAGCTTCGACGATTGGAGCTACGCCCGGTGGGCGTTTTCGTTGCGGTGCCCGGCCCAGCGCTCGATGATCCCGCACACCGCTGCGGTGAAGCCGTCTATGTCGGTCGGCTTCTGCACAAATTCCCGCGCTCCCAGTTCCATCACGCGGGTGCGCTCGGCATCGTTCAACGACGAGCTGAAGACCACCACGGGCGTCTTCTCCGCCCTCCAGCGCTCCAGCAGCGCCGAGCCGGTGATGCGCGGAATGTTGAGATCCAGGATGATCAACGCAGGCTGAAAATGGTTGTCGCCCATCAGTGTCAAAGCCTGTTCACCGTCGCGCACAATATGCAGGTTCACCGGTACTGCGGCATCCGCCAGGATTTGGCGGATTAGCACCGCGTCACCTGCGTTATCCTCTACCAGAAGAATCTCCATTTTTTTCATACTTCAACCCTCCCTGGGACTCCTCCAGGCGCGTTCGGTTACGGTTTTCGCAGAGAATTCTCTGTGACCAGAGCACTAGGGTATCGGCCCCGGCAAAATTCAAGTGAAAAACCCCCTGGTCGTCCCGCTGCTGGCTCTTGCATGCGGTATTCTTGCGGCTCGATTCGTCCCTTTCCATAACTCCGATTTCCTCTGGACCCTGCCGTTACTCAGCGGCCTTACCTACCTCGCCTCCAGGCACTCGCGCCTGGCCCTGCCGGTCTGCTGGTCCCTGCTCTTTCTGTTTTGCGGTGCCTTCCTCGCCTTATTGCATCAACCGGTTAGCGCCCCTGGAATCGAAGCCGGAGCCAGGGAAACGGTCATCCTGGACGGTTGCGTGGTTTCTCCCTCCGCGCTCTCTGAAGGGCGCGACCAATTCGTTCTTGAACTGGCCCCCCAAAGCAGGGCGCGTGTCAGCCTGGCCATTCGTGACCGTGAGACTCCTCCCGATCTGCGCTATGGCCAGATCGTCGAGCTGGAAGCGCGGGTGCGCGGCATCCGTAATTTCCAGAATCCAGGCGAGTTCGACTACGCAGGCTTCTCCGCTCGCAACGGCATTTATTGGACGGCATCCGCCACCGGCGCCGCCGCCGTCAGTGTCAAACCCGGCCGCTGCGGGTCGCGCTTCTTCGCGGCCATTTTCGCTCTACGGACGGGCGCATTGCGGCGCATCGAACGGCTATATCCCGGCAATTCTTATGCCACTGGCATGATGGAGGCTACCCTGATCGGCGAATCCAGCCGCATGGAGCGCCTGTGGACCGATCATTTCCGCCGCACCGGCACTTACCACATGCTGGTCATCGATGGCCTGCACATTACGATCCTGGCCGCCTTCCTTTTGTTCCTCTTGCGGCTCTGCTTTCTTCCAGAGATCACGGCGCTGGCCGTCACGGCGTCGGCTGCGTGGCTTTATGCGCTGGTTTCCGGATGGAATGCTCCCGCTATTCGCGCCGCCGGGGGATTCACGCTTTACGTAGCTGCACGCTACTTCTATCGCCGGGGACGTCTGTTGAATCTGCTGGCCGCCGTGGCCATCGTCTATTTGATCTACGATCCCAGCCAGCTCTTCGAAGCCGGTTTTCAATTGTCGTTCCTCTGTGTAGCCGCCATCGGCCTGCTAGCAGTGCCGGTCCTGGAAGCCACATCCACGCTTTATGCGCGCGGCCTTTCTGGAATCACGCAGCCCAATCGCGCTCCGCACCTTCCGCCCCAGGCCGCTCAATTCCGGTTAGAGCTGCGATTGCTGGCTGAAACGGCCGGTTATTACGTTCCATTGCCGCGCGCGTGGTGGGAGCGCGGCTTTGCGTTCGCCGCGCGAGTCTGCTTTTACGCCTACGAACTCGCCATCATCTCCGCAGCCATACAAATCGGTCTCGCGCTGCCCATGGCTATTTATTTCCACCGCATTTCGCTCACTGGCATCTCCGCCAACATCCTGGTTGTTCCACTGCTGGCTCTGGTGGTCCCGTTGGGTTTTCTCGCGGTTCTCAGTATGTGGCATCTGCCCGCGGCCATCGCTGGATGGCTGCTCCACGCGGGCGAACACATCGCCCAGTGGCACACGCATCTTGAGCCGGATTGGCGCGTGCTGGCTCCGCCCTTCTGGCTGGCCGTTCTCTTCAG